>NZ_JAIQLH010000080.1 GCF_020037025.1 Streptomyces huiliensis
CGAGGCGAAGCAGGCGGCGCGCCGGGCGCGCAAGGCGCGGAAGTCGCCGATGCCGCCCGTCCCGGACCCGGCGCGGGCCGGCCGCCCCGACGGCGCCGACTGGCACGACACCGACGTGCGCCAGGCCCGCTGGGCGGCGCTGAAGGACTCCGGCGGCGGCCTGATGCCGGACTTCGAACCCCGCGACCCGGCGCGGCTGCTCGACGAGCGGTGGGGCGAGGGGTGAGGTGAGGGGGAGCGAACGGGCGGGCAGGTGACGGGCGGACGAGTGACGGGCGAGGGGCCGGGGGCCCGTCCGACACCCCCGCCCCCGCCCCGTAAGTCCAACTCGAAAAACCCGCGCCGCCGTCAGTCCTCCACGCTCAGCAGCGGCCGCAGCGGCTTCGGCAGGTGGTTCTCGCAGGACTGGCGCGACGTCTGCGTCAGGGCGTCGTCCACACAGGTGTAGTAGTCCCGGTAGATCAGCTGGAACGAGAACGTGGACACGGCGATGACCAGCGCCAGCCCGCCCATCACCAGCCCGCTCACCGCCGCCGTCGTCTGCGGCCGGAAGCCGCCGGGCTGCGGGGCGGGTGTCGGGGCCGGGCCGTCGCCGGTGCGCCGGCCGGCCTTGGCGCGCAGCGAGCTGACCGCCCAGTAGACCGAGAGCGCTCCGAGCAGCAGGGCCACCTCGGGCAGGCTGAACAGCGCGAAGAAGAAGCCCCAGAGCCCGGCGAGGAGGGCGTAGCGGGCGCGGCGCTGGGCCGGGTCGGTGGGGTCCCAGCGCGGACCGCCGCCGGAACCGCCGTTGGCGGGGTCCTGCCCGCCGCCCTGCGGGCCGCCGAATCCGCCGTCGTGCCGGCCCGGCTGCCGGCTGCTCCACTGGCTGCCCCAGGCGGGCGGCTGCCCGGACCCGTCCCGGCCGCCGGAACCGTCGGCTCCGCCTCCGCCCTGTGGCTCGCGTGGCCGCCACGGCCGGTCCGGCCGGTCCGCGGGCGGCGCGGCGAACGGGTTGTCCGGTTCCTCCGGCGTCCCCGGCCGCTGCTCTTCCCGGCCCCGCCGCTCCTGATCACTCGGGCCGGGGTCGGGGTCGCCCCAGGCGCCCTGGTCGCGCCCGGTGGGCTCGCCTTCGCCCCGGCCGCCCCAGCCCTGCTGCTCCGGCGACCGCTGCTCGCGGGCCGCGACCAGCGCCGGCCGGGGGCCGGCGAAAGGCGCGGCGTGCGGTGCGGACGGCGCGGCGGGCGATACGGAAGGCGCGGCGGGCGATGCGGAAGGCGTCATGGGGTCGCTCAACGCCGCCTCCACGGGAAACGGCCGCGTCCCGGCGGACGCGGCGGACAGCGGGAGGGGGCGGTGAACCGCGGGGCGGCGTCGGTCCGGCATGTGGAGTGTGTCTTCCCCTGGTGTCGTCTGTGTCGCGTCCTGCGTCCTGCTCTGTCGCGTCCTGCCCCTTGAGCGTACGGCCGTGAGGCCGGTTTTCCGGAGCCGATCCCGTGCCGCGTCGGCCCGGGCGGACGCGGCAGGTGGACGCCTGGTGGACGCCCGGCGGACGCCGTTCACAGACGCTACCTTCCGCGCGCGCCCCCGTCCCGCGGGGGCCGTCGGGTGTGCCGGTATCGTTGCTGGCGGTCGGCGGCTTCGTAGGGTCCCCCGTATCCGGGGACCCCTCTGTCTCGTACGACCATACAAACCGCACCGCGCGCGAGAAAGGGCCCGCCGTGGCTTCCCCGGCCCCCCAGGCTCACCCCGCCCCCTCCGACTCCTCCACAGATCCCGCCCGTCTCGTCGTCCTCGTCTCCGGTTCCGGTACGAACCTCCAGGCGCTGCTGGACGCCATCGCCGCCGACCCCGCGGGCTACGGCGCCCGGATCGTGGCCGTCGGCGCCGACCGGGACGGCATCGCGGGCCTCGAACGCGCCGAGCGCGCCGGGATCCCGGTCTTCGTCGAGCGCGTGAAGGACCACGCCTCCCGCGCCGACTGGGACCGCGCCCTGGCCGAGGCGACCGCCGCGTACGCCCCGGACCTGGTGGTCTCCGCGGGCTTCATGAAGATCCTGGGGAAGGAGTTCCTCGCACGCTTCGGCGGGCGGACGGTCAACACGCACCCCGCCCTGCTGCCCAGCTTTCCCGGCGCCCACGGCGTACGCGACGCGCTCGCGTACGGAGTGAAGGTCACCGGGTGCACCGTCCACTTCGTCGACGACGGCGTCGACACCGGACCGATCATCGCCCAGGGCGTGGTCGAGGTCCGGGTGGAGGACGACGAAGCCGCTCTGCACGAGCGGATCAAGGAAGTCGAGCGACAGCTGCTCGTCGAGGTCGTGGGGCGTCTGGCCCGGCACGGCTACCGCATTGAGGGACGAAAGGTACGGATCTCGTGACCGCCGAAGGTACGCAGCGGCCCATCCGCCGGGCGCTGATCAGCGTCTACGACAAGACGGGTCTCGAAGAGCTCGCCCGCGGGCTGCACGAGGCCGGTGTCGAGCTCGTCTCGACCGGTTCGACGGCCGGCCGGATCGCCGCCGCCGGGGTGCCGGTCACCCCGGTCGAGGAGCTGACGGGCTTCCCCGAGTGCCTGGACGGCCGCGTCAAGACGCTGCACCCGCGCGTCCACGCCGGCATCCTGGCCGACCAGCGCCTCGAGACCCACCGCGAGCAGCTCGACGGACTGGGCGTGCGCCCCTTCGAGCTCGTGGTCGTCAACCTCTACCCGTTCCGCGAGACCGTCGCCTCCGGCGCGACCCCGGACGAGTGCGTCGAGCAGATCGACATCGGCGGCCCCTCCATGGTCCGCGCCGCCGCGAAGAACCACCCCTCTGTGGCCGTCGTCGTCAGCCCCGGCCGCTACGCCGACGTCCTGAAGGCCGTCGCCGAGGGCGGGTTCGACCTGGAGGCGCGCAAGCGGCTCGCCGCCGAGGCGTTCCAGCACACGGCCGCCTACGACGTGACGGTCGCCAACTGGTTCGCGACGGGCTACGCGGCCGACGAGAGCCCCTGGCCCGACTTCACCGGCACCACCCACACCCGCAAGCAGGTGCTCCGCTACGGCGAGAACCCGCACCAGGCCGCCGCCCTCTACACGGACGGCTCGGGCCAGGGCCTGGCCCACGCCGAGCAGTTGCACGGCAAGGAGATGTCGTACAACAACTTCGTCGACACCGAGGCCGCCCGCCGCGCCGCGTACGACCACGCCGACCCCTGCGTCGCCATCATCAAGCACGCCAACCCCTGCGGCATCGCGGTCGGTACGGACGTCGCCGAGGCGCACCGCAAGGCGCACGCCTGTGACTCGCTGTCGGCCTTCGGCGGCGTGATCGCCGTCAACCGCCCGGTGTCGGTGGCCATGGCGGAGCAGGTCGCCGAGATCTTCACCGAGGTCGTCGTCGCCCCCGGCTACGAGGACGGCGCGGTCGAGGTCCTGGCGCGGAAGAAGAACATCCGGGTGCTGCGCTGCGCCGACGCCCCCGCCGCCGAGACGGAGACGCGGCCGATCGAGGGCGGCGTCCTCGTCCAGGCCAAGGACCGGCTCCAGGCGGAGGGTGACGATCCGGCGCACTGGACGCTCGCGTCCGGCGAGGCGCTGTCCGACGCGGAGCTGGCCGAGCTGGCGTTCGCGTGGCGCGCCAGCCGCGCGGTGAAGTCCAACGCGATCCTGCTGGCCAAGGACGGTGCCACCGTCGGCGTCGGCATGGGCCAGGTCAACCGCGTGGACTCGGCGAAGCTGGCCGTCCAAAGGGCGGGTGAGGAGCGGGCCCGCGGCTCGTACGCGGCGTCCGACGCCTTCTTCCCCTTCCCCGACGGCTTCCAGGTGCTGGCCGACGCGGGCGTCAAGGCCGTGGCGCAGCCCGGCGGTTCGGTCCGTGACGCGGAGGTCGTGGAGGCGGCGAAGGCGGCCGGGGTGACGATGTACTTCACCGGTACGCGGCACTTCTTCCACTGACCGGTCCGGAAGGACGGTCCGGAAGGACGGCCCGGAAGGACGGCCCGGAGAACGGCCGGAGGCCGCACCCTCGCTGAGGATGCGGCCTCCGGGCCGGACGGCGTCCGCGCGGCGCTCAGAAGCGCGGGCGCTGGAACCACTGCGCCGACGCGCGCTTGGCGCAGAAGACGATGGTCAGGATCGCCAGGACCAGCGTCACCAGGCCCAGGCCCCAGGCCCCGATGGTGAAGATGCCGCTGATGATGGCGAACGACGCGTAGACGATGGAGCCGACGCGGACGCCGTTGCGGCCCTTCGCGTAGCGGATGGCGAGGATGATGCCGATGATCGCGAAGACCGCGGCCAGGCCGCCCAGGAAGGCCAGCAGGCCCCGGGCGAGGCCGAAGGCGGTCTCGGCGTCGACGGTGTCGCCGTTGCGCGTGGTGACCGTCTCGCCGGTGTGCTTCCCCTCCTCGTCCTTGACCGCCGCGTAGCCCGCGACCATGAGTCCGGCCACGGCCACGTGCACGGCGGCGATGACCCACAGGAAGATGCGGGCGGCCTTGGTGATGCCCGGCATCTCGGCGGGCACCGGCGCCATGCCCGCGTACGGGTCGCCGCCCTGCGGGTAGGCGGCGTACGGCATGCCCGGCTGCTGCGGGTAGCCGTAGCCGGCCTGCGGGGGCTGGCCGTACGGGTTGTTCTGCTGACCGAAGCTCATGGTCGGGTGGTTCCTCCGTGCGTCATGGGGGACGGACCCCGGGCGTTGGCCATCGGAGGAAGGGCTGAGCGGCTCGCCCCCCTGACCGCCCGCGGCATTGACCGATTCATCGTGGTTGGGGGCTTGACATTTTGTCCAGCCGATATCCTCGGCGTTGTTCAAGTGCCGCGTGACCGTGATCTCCGTGTGAACGAGATCGCCCCCGCGAGAGCCCCGGGAGATCCCCTGCCGGGTCCCCGCGGGCACCCCCACGAGTTCCCGTAGTACCCATGAACACAGACGGCGGAACCACCGGCCGGCCCGACCGGGTCGCGGATTGGAAGGGCCGCCGCCGGATCCAGGAGTATGGAGCCATGACCGCTCAGATTCTCGATGGCAAGGCCACCGCGGCCGCGATCAAGTCCGAACTCACCACGCGCGTGGAAGCCCTCAAGGCCAAGGGCGTCACCCCCGGCCTGGGCACGCTCCTGGTCGGCGACGACCCGGGCAGCAAGTGGTACGTGGCGGGCAAGCACCGCGACTGCGCCCAGGTCGGCATCGGGTCCATCCAGCGTGAGCTGCCCGCGACCGCGACGCAGGAGGAGATCGAGGCGGTCGTCCGGGAGCTCAACGAGAACCCCGACTGCACCGGCTACATCGTCCAACTCCCGCTCCCCAAGGGCATCGACACCAACCGGGTGCTGGAGCTGATGGACCCGGCCAAGGACGCCGACGGCCTCCACCCGATGAGCCTGGGCCGCCTGGTGCTCAACGAGGCCGCGCCGCTGCCCTGCACCCCGAACGGGATCATCGAGCTGCTGCGCCGCCACGGCGTGGAGATCAACGGCGCGCACGTGGTCGTCGTCGGTCGCGGCATCACCGTGGGCCGGTCGATCGGCCTGCTGCTCACCCGCCGGTCCGAGAACGCCACGGTCACCCTCTGCCACACCGGCACCCGTGACCTCGCCTCCCACCTGCGCCAGGCGGACATCATCGTCGCGGCGGCCGGTGTCGGGCACCTGATCAAGCCGGAGGACGTCAAGCCGGGGGCCGCCGTGCTGGACGTCGGCGTCAGCCGGGACGGCGAGGGCAAGATCATGGGCGATGTGGACCCCGGGGTCGCCGAGGTCGCCGGCTGGATCTCCCCCAACCCGGGCGGCGTCGGCCCGATGACCCGCGCCATGCTGCTCGTCAACGTCGTCGAGGCGGCGGAGCTCGCCGCGGAGGGGGCCGCCGAGGGAGCCGAGGGAAGCGTCGATGCAGGCTGAGACGGGCAAGGCGGCCGGCTCCGGGCGGTCCCGGATGTCGCGCCGCTTCCCCCAGTTCACCCGCGACACCGCGCGCCCGGAGGGCGGCGGCCGCGCCGCTCCCGGGGGCGCGCCCGCTCCGGCCCGGCAGTGGCCACTGCTGGTGGTGCTGGGGCTGACGGGGCTGGGGTTGCTGATCGTCGCCCTGGACGGGTTCCGGGTCGGGACGATGCTGATCGGCATCGCCATGATCGGCGGCGCGGTGCTGCGCTGGGCGCTGCCCTCGGTGGGCATGCTGGCCGTCCGCTCGCGGTTCACGGACATGTTCACGTACGGCGGGCTGGGGCTGGCGATCCTGCTGCTGGCGATGCTCGCGCAGCCGCACGCGTGGTTGAAGATCCCCTTCCTGGACGACGTGCTGCACTTCACGGTCTGAGTGCTCCTCCTGCGGCGCGGCTCCTGCGGCGTAACTCCTGTGGCGCGGCTCCTGTGGCGTAATTCCTGTGGCGCGGCTCCTGCGGCGCCGCGTGGAAGCGGACCGTCCTCTCCCCCGTGAGAGGACGGTCCGGCCGGGACGCTGCCGGACGGCGCGGGGTGGACCGCGCCGTCCGGCGCGCTGAAACGACGGTGACGCGCCACATCCCCACCTGCCAAGAGCCGCCGGGAAAACGGGTTCTCGTGGGACGTCCCACCCCCTGACCTGCGGTGGCGACCGCCCTCCTGAGGCCCCGGTGGGACGCGCCCGGGGCGCCGCCGCTGGCCGGAAACCTGCGTGCCGCCCGGCGGCACGGGAAAACACCGGCCGGCGTCGCCATCATGTGCGACACAGGAGGCTCATGCCTCGGGGGACCATGTGACGGGTGTGGGGTGGAACATGCCGCGTTGGAAGGAACTGCCGGCGTCGCTCGACCAACGGGTGAGCCAGTTCGTCGTACAGCTCCGCAGACTCAAGGACCGCAGCGGGCTCAGCCTCGCCGCGCTCGCGGCCAAGACCTCGTACAGCCGGTCGTCCTGGGAGCGCTACCTCAACGCGCGGCAACTGCCGCCGCGGGACGCCGTGGAGGAGCTGGCCCGGGTGTGCGGGGCGGAGCCGGCCCGGCTGCTGGTGCTGCACGAGATAGCGGAGGAGGCCTGGCCGGCCTCCGCGGCGGCACGGTCGGCGGCCCAGGCGACGCCTTCGGAAGGAGGGACGGACGCCGGTGAACTCCGGGAGACGCGACGGCGCCTGTGGCTGTACGTCGCGGCGGTGGCGGTCCTGGTCGTCACGCTGGCGGTCGGGCTGGCCGCCGCGTTCTGGGCCGACGACGAGGCGAAGGACGAGGCGAAGGGCGCCGGGCCGTCGGTCTCGGGCTCCCCGTCCCCCTTCGTCTTCGTGCAGGGACGTTCCCGCCCGTGCCACGTGGAGCGCGGAGACGGTGGCCTGCGGGCCGGGTACAGCCCGACCCGCAGCGTGCTGATGGACCTCAAGAGCAGCGGCTGGGAGGTGCTGGAGGCCCAGTGCCTGCTCAAGCACCACGGCTTCGACCCGGGCCTGATCGACGGCTCCTTCGGCGAGCGGAGCAAGGCGGCGGCCCAGGCGTTCCAGAAGGCCAGGGGCCTGGTCGTCGACGGGATCGTGGGGCCCGACACCTGGAAGGAGTTGCGCCGGTGAGCGAGGGGCGCCCCCTGCCCGCGGAGTGCGCCCGGCTGGCCGCCGTACTGCGGGAGTTGAAGGAACGCACCGGCCTGAGCCTGGCCGCGCTCGGCGGGCGGACCGCGTTCAGCAAGTCGTCCTGGGAGCGGTACCTCAACGGCAAGAAGCTGCCGCCGCGCGAGGCGGTCGAGGCGCTGTGCGCGCTGGCGGACGAGCCGCCCGGGCGGCCGCTGGCCCTGTGGGAACTGGCGGAGCAGCGGTGGTCGGGACGTGCCGCGTCGGCTCCCGGTCCTGGCCCTGGTCCGGAGGAGACCGATGGGGCTGATGAGGTCGGCGAGGTGTCGCCGGTCTCCGACACCGGACGGCGGCCGAGCCGCCGCGTCCCCGGGCGGTACCTCGTCATCGGGGGCGCGGCCCTGGCGGTGGCCGTCCTGGTTCCCCTGGCGCTGCTGGGGCTGCTGGCGGACGATGACACGGCGGGCGGCGCCGTCCCCGGGCCGGGCGCGGCGGGCGCGTCCTACGCACAGTCCTTCGAGCCCGGCTGCCGCGGGCAGGAGTGCGAAGGGGCGGACGCGCAGGCGATGGGGTGCGGCGCGCAGGGGCTGCCCGTCACCTTGGCCACCCGGCGGTCGGCGCGCGGGCAGCGGGTCGAGATCCGGTACGCGGAGAAGTGCGGGGCCGTCTGGGCCAAGGCCACCGGCCTGCGGCTGGGCGACCGGGTGGAGCTGACGCTGCCCGGAGCGGGTGCCAAGGAGGTGAGGGCCGCCAGCCGCCGCGACACGGAGGTCTATCTGGCGACCGCGATGACGGCGACCGACGACCCGCGCCGGGCCCGGGTCTGCCTGCGTCCCGCCGAGGGCGCCGAGGAGTGCTTCACCGCGCCCCGGGGGTGACTCCCGGGGCGGCGGTGAAGCGGGTGGGGGACGGGCGGACGCGGCCGGTCCTCCACCCCCGTGGGAGGACCGGCCGGACGTCCTCCCCGAGCATCCAGACGGCGGGATTCCGGTTCAAGGCGAGGCCGGGTCTTGTGACGCGGAAGAGATCATTCCGCTACGAGGTCACCGTTCTGTACCGGAATGGTTCCCTACCAACGGGACCGGAACGGTTCCCTGCCGACAGGGTGGTTCGGGAGCATGGCGGACGAGGGGGGCGTGCGCCCCGGTGCGTTGATCAACCCGGAACGCCCCTATGCGCCCGCCGAAGGGGAACTGGGAGGCTCTGTCCCGCCCTCCCTTGGGTAGCACCGCGGTACGCAGGGGGACTAGGGGAGGGCCATGCCTCGCTGGAGAGCGCTGTCGGACGAACTGGACCCGCATGTGCGCGAGTTCGTGGAGCAGCTGCGCCGGATCGTCGAGCGCAACGGGATGAGCGTCGGCGCGGTCGCGGACCGCACCGGCTACAGCAAGACCTCCTGGGAGCGCTACCTCAACGGCCGGCTGTTGCCGCCGAGGGGCGCCACCGAGGCGCTCGCGGACGCGACGGGGACGGACGTCGGACACCTGCTGACCATCTGGGAGCTGGCCGAACGCGCCTGGAGCCGGTCCGAACTGCGGCACGACGTGACGATGGAGGGCATCCGGGTCGAGGAGGCGCGCGCGGCCCTGGCCGAGTACGCGCCGCCGCCGCCCGGCAAGGGGAGGCGGGGCTGGACGCTGCGCAGGGCGCGGGGGTCTGAGGATCCGGCCGCGCCGGCTGCCGCTCCCGAGCCCGTCCCGGCCCCCGTCCCCGAGCCCGGCCCCGCTCACGTCCCCGAGCCCGACCCCGCTCACGTCCCCGCTCCCGAGCCTGAGCCCGACCCCGCTCCCGAGCCCCGTACCGGCCTCCCCTCGGCGCGAACGGCCGGTGTGGACGCCCGGGCGCAGGCGGTCCCCCTGACGGGCCCGCCGGACCGGCCGTCCGCCGACCGGCGCTCCGGCACGCGTCCCCGCACCCGCCCCCGTACTCACCCCCGGACCCACCCCCGCCCCAAGCGCCGCGCGGCGCTGCTCTTCACGGTGGGCGCGGTCGGCGCGCTGCTGATGGTCGTCGGGGCCGTCCTGCTGCTCGGCTACGGCCCGGGCGGCGGTGCCCGGCAGCCCGCGCCGCAGGCCGCCGAGCGGAACACCGGCAGCCCTGCCGCCCTCCCCGACGGCGTCAAGTGCGCGGGCGGCGCGTGCACGGGCAAGGACCCGGAGACGATGGGGTGCGGCGGGCAGCGGGCGACGACGGCGGGTTCGACGACCGTCGGCAGCACCTACGTCGAGGTGCGCTACAGCGAGACCTGCAAGGCGGCCTGGGCCCGGATGACGCAGGGCGGTCCCGGCGACACCCTGCGGGTCAGCGCGGCCTCCCGCACCGGTGAGGGCCGCATAGAGCGCGGCACGGACGGTCACAGCACCATGGTGGCGGTCGCCGCGCCGGGCGAGGCCAGGGCCTGCGTGGTGCTCAGCTCCGGGCGGCAGGGTTGCACGGCGCCGAGGAAGGCCGGGACGGACGGTACGCCAGGGGCCTCCGGAGTGACCGGGGCGTCCGAGGCACTCGATACCTCGGGGAAGCGGGGGGCCACCGGGAGCCCAGGGACGGCAGGGGCCTCCGAAGCGTCACAGGAGGTGCCATAGGCCCAGGTGAGGCCCAGGTGAGGCCCAGGTGAGGCCCGGGTGGGACCCGGGTGAGGCGTCCCACACCGGTTCGGGGGTTCCGGGCCTGCGCCGTCGGATAGCCTGACGCCGGATCTCTTGATACCAAGAGAGGTCCGCACAACAGGGGCAGGGACACCCACCGCCAGTTTCGCAGCAGGAGATCGCCATGACCCGCACTCCCGTCAATGTCACCGTCACCGGCGCGGCCGGTCAGATCGGCTACGCGCTGCTCTTCCGCATCGCCTCCGGTCACCTCCTCGGCGCCGACGTGCCGGTCAAGCTGCGACTCCTGGAGATCCCGCAGGGTCTCAAGGCCGCCGAGGGCACCGCCATGGAGCTCGACGACTGCGCGTTCCCGCTGCTGCGCGGCATCGAGATCACCGACGACCCGAACGTGGCCTTCGACGGCGCCAACGTCGCGCTGCTCGTCGGCGCCCGCCCGCGGACCAAGGGCATGGAGCGCGGTGACCTCCTGGAGGCCAACGGCGGCATCTTCAAGCCGCAGGGCAAGGCCATCAACGACCACGCCGCGGACGACATCAAGGTCCTCGTCGTCGGCAACCCGGCCAACACCAACGCCCTCATCGCCCAGGCCGCGGCCCCGGACGTGCCGGCCGAGCGCTTCACCGCGATGACCCGCCTGGACCACAACCGCGCCATCTCGCAGCTCGCGAAGAAGACCGGCACCGCCGTCTCCGACATCAAGAAGCTGACGATCTGGGGCAACCACTCCGCCACCCAGTACCCGGACATCTTCCACGCCGAGGTCGCGGGCAAGAACGCCGCCGAGGTCGTCAACGACGAGGCGTGGCTGGCCGACACCTTCATCCCGACCGTCGCCAAGCGCGGCGCGGCCATCATCGAGGCGCGCGGCGCCTCCTCGGCCGCCTCCGCCGCCAACGCGGCCATCGACCACGTCCACACCTGGGTCAACGGCACCGCCGCCGGCGACTGGACCTCCATGGGCATCCCCTCGGACGGCTCCTACGGCGTCCCCGAGGGCCTCATCTCCTCCTTCCCCGTCACCTGCAAGGACGGCAAGTACGAGATCGTCCAGGGCCTGGAGATCAACGACTTCTCCCGCGCCCGCATCGACGCCTCCGTCAAGGAGCTCGAGGAGGAGCGCACCGCGGTGCGTGAGCTCGGCCTCCTGTGATCCGCGGATCCTGAACGGACGCGAACGGCCCTGCCGTGACGGCAGGGCCGTTCGCCTTTCCCCCCGTCGTCACGGGCCGGGCTTGGCGAACTCCTCGATCAGTACGGGGTACTGCTCCCCGCCATGCCCCGCGGCGATCGCGCGCTCGGCCATCGCCCTGATCAGCCGCGGCAGTTCGGCGTTGATCCCCGCCGCCTCGCTCTCCTCGATCAGGTGCTCCATCGCCCGCGCGTCGGTCTCCAGGGCCGACACCTCGGCCGGGAACGAACCGCTGTCGATCTGCTCGGCGTGACCGGGCAGCCACTCGGCCACCCCGGCGGCCATCTGCCGCGCGAACGGCGCGAACGCCGCCGCGTCGACGCCCGCCGTCCTGAGCAGGGCGGTGCCCTGGAGCCAGGCGTTCAGGACGCTCCACATCATGGTCAGACCGGCCGCGTCGTACAGGGACGCCAGCCCGTGGTCCTCGCCCAGGTGCGTGACGGTGCCGAGGGCGCCGAGCGTGGCCTCGTGCGCGTCGAAGTCCGGGCGCGGCCCGCTGTGCAGGACCAACGCGTCGGCGGTCCCGATCGTCGACGGGATGGCCATGATGGCGCCGTCCAGGTAGCGGGCGCCGCGCCGTTCGGCCCGGCGGGCGGCTTCCCGGGCCTGGGCCGAGCTGCCGGAGGTGAGGTTGAGGAGGGTGGTGCGGCCGAGGTCGGCGTCGCTCGCGTCGAGCAGTTCGCGGACGGCCTGGTAGTCGGTGAGGCAGAGGACCGTCAGGGGAGCGGCGGTCAGCGCGTCGTCGACCGTGGGGGCGCGCCGGGCCCCCTCGGCCACCAACGGATCGGCCTTGGCGGGCGTGCGGTTCCACACGGTGGTCGGATGCCCGGCCTTCAGGAAGGCGCCGGCGAGGGCGCGGCCCATCAGGCCGAGCCCTATGACGGTGACGGGAGAAGCGGTTTCGCTGCTGTTCATGGCAGCATCGTCAACGTTGAGACCGGTGTGAAGGTCAAGGGGGGATTCGATGCGGATCGGGGAACTGGGTCGCCGGACGGGCGTCAACACCCACCAGCTGCGCTACTACGAGGCCCAGGGCCTGCTGGAGGCGGACCGCGGCGCGAACGGCTACCGCGCGTACGACGAGAGCGCCGTGCTGCGCGTGCGGCAGATCCGGCACCTGCTCGACGCCGGTCTGTCCTCCGAGGACATCGCGTACGTCCTGCCGTGTGCGACCGGGGAGGCCCCGGAGCTGCCCGGCTGTCCCGAGCTCCTGGACGCGATGCGGGCGCGGCTGGGGCGGTTGCAGGACCGGATGGACGAACTCGCACGGTCCCGCGACGCGCTGGCGCACTACATCGACGCGGCCGAGCGGACGGGCGGCGGGAGCTACCCGCCGTTCGACGGTTCGGTTCCGGAGCGCGTTTCGGCCTGAGCGGTCCGGTCATGTCGCGCGCAGGGCGGCGCGCACGGCGGCGGCACCCCGTACGGCGGCCTGCGCCGCGCCCGCGTGCGCCCGCTCCATGCGGCACTCAGGGCACCACGGTTCGTCGCCCACCGGCCGGAAGAGGAACGGCTGCGTGTGATCGCCCCGGCACTCGCGCATGTCGCTGACCTTCGGTCGCGGCGGCGCGGGACGCGGGGGTGGGATCGCGGGCGCTTCCGGCAGCTTGCGGACCAGCCGGTTGCGGAGGAGTGCGGCCGCGTGATGGATCCGCTCTGGCAGCCCCGCCCTCAACTCGTCCCGCAACTCGGGCGCTTTGACGCCCCGCAGCAGCCATTCGGCCGCCAGGGGAGCGAGCTCCTTGACCTCCCGGCCGGTGAGCCGCAGCCGCCGCTCGCTGTGGGAGACGGAGGCGAGGATCAGCGCGCCGTGCTCGACGAGTTGCGCGGGCAGGTACGGCGGGGGCTCGGGGCGCAGCCCGGGCGGAGCAGGGGGTGGCGGCTCCGGCGGGTCAAGTGGGTCAGGCGGGGCGGGCGGAAGGGACGTGTTGCTCCCCGTGTTGTCCATAGGGTGACCACCGACCACCCGAGGCCCCGGCTCACCGACGGCCGGTTCCCGAGTACTCGGTGCGACCAGTGCCGCCGCCTCCCCGTCCCGCACGGCCCGCGCCTCTTCGGCACTCAACGGAACCCCGGCCACCAACTGCGTGGTCACCCACCGCCCGTCGGCCCCCTGCCGCCGCCACTCGTGCGCGTAGCCCGCCTCCTTCAGCTGGGCCTTGGCCCGCTGAAACGCCCCGTTCTTGATCCCGGCCCGCCGCGCGGCCTCCGAGAACGAGATGTCGGCGGTGTCGGCGAGCGACAGCAGCCAGAGGAGTAGGCGTACGGCATCCGAAGAGAGGTTCGGGTGGCGAATAATGTCGTTCGGTACTTGAGTGAATCGGCGCAGGGGCGCGCTAACATGGCGCATCATCCCGTTGGTCTCCTTGGAGAGAGCTGGACCACGGCGGTGTAGGCCCTCGCGATGTCCTGCCTAGACATGCGAGGGCTGCTCCGTTTGTGGTGGGTTGGCGCCGAGCGTATACGCAACTATTCGACACGACTCACCAGTTAAGCCTCAGCGGCCGGTCGAATGGTTGCTCGTCGAGTTGCGAGGCGCGCGAGTGTCGTCATGCGCCCCCTCTGCCCTGCGCGCACCGTTGACGTATGTGCTTCTGGGCGGGCAAGGTCGTGCAAAGCGGAGCAACCACTCGCGAGGGAGGCTGTCGTGGCGCTGCACTTGGTAGGTGTCGACCCTGAGAGCGCAGGTGGCAACTGCCCTACGGTCTGGGTGGACCAAGACACCCGTGATCTCATCATCCAGGGGTGGAAAGCCGATGAGGCCACCACTCGGGACTGCTTGAAGACGGGAGCGATTCCCGCAACCGAAGCAGTGGTTCGGATCCCGGCTCGTATGGTGCCGATGATGAGGGAGGCATGCGATGCCGCGAAGCATCCCAAGCTTTGACGAACTGCTGGGATCGGCGCGGAGCTCGGCCTTCCACCTGGAGATGCGGGACGTCTACACCGTGGCGGAAGAGCGGGAATCATTCGCCGCCTGGAGGCGAGGTGAGCGGATCGACGACTCTGAATCACCGATGTGGCGTGATTGGGTGGCACTTGTTCGACGCACCGTCGGACGCGGCGTACAGATGCGCCGTGCGCGGATCGTCTCGGAGCCGGTCACCGATTACATCCGGTTCGAGCATGCGGGAACGTCCGTCATCGTGGATGCGGGCGAGCAAGTCCGCTGGCTTCCGCGGTCGGAAGCGTCCGGCATCGCGTTGCCGGGCAACGACTTCTGGTTGATCGACGGTCGCTCGGTCCGGTTCAATGTCTTCACGGGGGACGGCGTGCCGGCGGAGCCCCAGTTCGGCGAGGACGAGACCGTGGCTCGCCTGTGCGCTGCCGCCTTCGAGGAGGTATGGAAGCGCGCTGTGCCGCACGAGGAATACAAGATCGTCTAGATCGGTGACCGGACAGCCAGTTCATGCCAGAGCCCAGGCCCAGTACCGTCCAGCAGGCACGCGACTCCCTCGCGGCCCGGCTGAGGGACATCCGGCTGGACGCGGAGCTCAACGGGCGTGAACTGGCGCGTCGGTGCGGGTGGAGCGAGTCGAAGACCTCACGGATCGAAAACGCCAGAACTCCCCCTTCGGACGCGGACATTCGTAAGTGGTGCGCTGCGTGCCAAGCGGAAGACCAAGCGCTCGACTTGATCGCCGCGAACCGTGCTGCCGACACCATGTACGTACAGTGGAAACGGCTTCACCGCACCGGCATCCGTCGTCACCAGGAATCGGTCATCCCTCTGTACGAGCAGACGCGCGAGTTCCGCGTGTACTGCTCCAACGTGGTACCCGGCCTTGTGCAGACGGAGGGATACGCCATGGCGCTGTTGTCGACGATCAGCGACTTCCAAGGTACTCCCAATGACGCCCCGGAAGCCGCGGCCGCCCGGGTCGAGCGTTCACAGGTCATCCGCCGGGGGAACCATCGCTTTGCGTTGCTCATGGAAGAGGACGTCTTGTACCACCCACACGGTGGTGCGGAAGTCATGGCCGGACAACTCGGTTACCTGCTGGCGGTCATGGCGTTGCCGTCGGTGTCTCTGGGGATCGTTCCGCGGTCCGCACATCGACACATGTGGGGCCTGGAGACTTTCGTGATTTTCGACGACCGGGAGGTCCAGGTCGAGCTGTTGACCGCCGAGGTGAAGATCACTGAGCCGAGTGAAATCACCGCGTACCGCAAGGCGTTCGCGCGATTGTCCGCCATGGCGGTCCACGGCCCAGAGGCCCGCTGCCTGATAGGCGGGGCCATCACCGCTCTCGGTTGAGCGAGCTGCAAATGCATGCAAGGAAGTGGATCCGGCAGTCGCGCGGCATCTACGGTCCCCGCATGGAGCTGACTGGCCAAGCAACCGGTACCCACGCCTGGCGTGTGGAACTCACCCCCTTCCGGCGCCCCTACCTGGACGCCGACGGCACGGTGTGCGTCCCGCTGTGGCTGTGCAAGGACGGTGAGCACGTCACCGACACCACCCTGCGCCTCCGCTCGTCCGAAGCGGGCCCCTTCAGGGACCACATCGACGGCGTGCTCGCCGAGTCACGCCCGGCCGGCGAGAGGAACCGGACGTGAGGAGCAGCCTGGCGGCCGACGGCACCCGCATGGTGACCGTTTACAAGCGTGAGCCCGGCGTCACCCCCGACAAGGCGCGGACGAAGCAGGTGCCGATCCAGGAACTGGGCCGGCTGCGGGGTGAGTGGGTGGTGTGCAGGTGTCCGTTGTGCTGGGCGGTCACCGGGGGATCGTGACTGCTCCTGCTCCTGCTTCGCCTCGTCCGGGCAAGGGCGTACCCGAAGGCCCCCTGCGAGACAGCCGGTGGGCGCCGTCACCAGGCGAGGATGACGTACCCCTTCCTGCCCGCGCCGGTGTACAAGTCGGCGCCGTAGCCGACGCCGCCGTCGATTCCGTTGTCTCCGGTTCTGCCGATCCTGCTGCCGTGGCCGCCCGTTCCGCCCTGCCCGCCCTTTCCTCCGGTGCCGCCCTTGCCGGGGCTCCCCGCGCTGTAGGACCCGCCGGCTGTGCCGCCGGTCCCGGCCTTGCCCGCGTGGCCCGGATCGCCGCCCTTTCCTCCGCCGGCCCGGGCGACCGTGCTGCCGTCGGGCAGGCCGAGCGTGCTGTCCCCACCACTTCCACCGGCCGTGCCGTCGGCTCCCGGGCCGCCGGCCGTGCCCTTGCCGCGGGTTCCTCGGCCGGCCGCGCCCTTGCCGCCGCCGGACCCGATGGCGCCGCCGCGGCCCACTGTGATCTTCAGTGTGCTGCCGGGGGTCACCGGGACGGTGCACTGGGTGTGGGCGCCGGCACCGTCACCCGCGCCGCCGCTTCCGTTGCGTCCGGCGCCTCCACCGCCCCCGGCACTGGACCCGGCGTAGCCGGCGGCACCTCCGCCGCCACCTCCGCCACCACCGGCTCCGCCGCCACCTCCGCCCCACAGGGTGGCCGTCACCTGGGTGACGCCCTGGGGGACGGTGAAGGTGGTCGAGTAGGTGAAGGACTTGCGGTGTGCGGGGGCCGCCTGGGCGGTGGTCTCGGGTACGGGCAGGACCAGGGCGGCCAGGGCGGAAGCCGCCAGCAGTTTGAGGGCGGACCGTGGGCGGGGGTGTGGCACGGGTGTCTCCGTTTCTGTCGGTCTCCCGCCGGAAGCCGGGCCGGCCGGAGTGACGCGGGCGCTTCGGCTCGGGGCAGGCCATCGGCCGAAGGAGCAGAGGAGTACCGGTGTGATCGGCATGCGGTCAAAGCATCGGATGGGCGGACTGCTCCCACGCTGGGATGCTTCTACGGGGTTCGAACGCCCGCAGTGGGCAAGGGGAGGTGGTGAAAGGTTGCGCGGTCGCCGCCCGCTCGTTTCAAACCCGGGTGTTGTCACCCGACTGAAGGGATATGGCCGTTCAGACGAGCGCGTGTCATTCGTCTCGGTTCACATTCGCCGCCCGTGGCACCTTTCATCCGCAAGGCGCCTGCCGCTGCAACGCGTTGACGGCGTGCATTATCCGGAGGCGGCCGGATATGGACAACCGGCTTCCGGATGATGCCGGGCAGGCCACTCCAGCCTCATGCTGTTCTGTGGGCACAGACGTGCACAGACTTACGCTGAGGGAGGGCAAGTGATGCTGAGGATCCGGGCGTTATTGACTGCCGCTGTCGTCGTCGCGGCCGGGCTGACGGTGGCCGCGGGGCCGGTCGGTGCGGCCGGTGCGGCTGAGGGGGCGGGCGGGGCGGACCGGGAGGTCCGGGAAGCGCTGGAGGCGATCACCACCAAGGGCGGAGTGCCGGGCGCGCAGGCCGTGTTCGGGACCAAGAGCGGGCCGTTGCGGGTGCTCAACAGCGGCGTGGGGGACCTGGAGACGCGGCAGCCGTTCCCCAAGCCGTCCACCGTGCGCATCGGGTCGCAGACCAAGGTTTTCGTGGCCACGGTCGTGCTGCAGCTGGTCGGGGAGGGGAAGATCGAGCTCGACCGGGACATCGACCACTACCTGCCCGGGCTGATCCGGCAGAACGGCAACGACGGACGGAAGATCACCGTCCGGCAGCTCCTCCAGCACCGCAGCGGGCTGCCCGACGAGGAGGACGACCTGTCCGCGATGGGCATCGAGAAGGTGCGCTACAAGCACTTCACGCCGCAGGACCTGCTGGACCTGGCCCTGGACGAGCGTCCGCTCTTCGAACCGGGCACCGACTGGTCGTACAGCAACACCAACTACATCGTGGCCGGCATGCTCATCGAGAAGATCACGGGCCGGTGGTGGGGTGACGAGGTCAAGGACCGGATCATCAAGCCGCTCGGGCTGAAGGACACCGCGGTTCCGACCGGTTACGGGATTCCGGGGGCGCACCCCAGGGGCTACGTCAACCTGGAGGACGGCCGGCGGATCGACATCACGGAGTACGACACCTCGATGGCCGACGCGGCCGGGAACATGACGTCGAGCGGGCCGGATCTCGTCAAGTTCTACGACACGCTCGTCAACGGCAACAAGCTGCTCAAACCGGCCCAGTCGGCCGCGATGAAGGCCACGTCGAAGACGGGCGCCGGCTTCGAGTACGGCCTCGGGATCATGAAGACCAAGAAGTCCTGCGGCGACTTCTGGGGCCACGACGGGCAGGTCTTCGGCTGGACGACGTCAGCGGGCGTCACCACCGGCGGCGCACGGGCGGCCGTCCTGCTCAACGACACCATCACCACGCAGGAGCAGGGCGACCGACTCGACGTCGCCACGGACAAGGCGCTCTGTTCCTGACGCACGCGGGTCAGACGGCGGTCGCCTCCAGGACCGACGTCAGGGAAGGCGTGCGCACGACACGGTCGAGCCGGAAGCCCGTGCGGGCGAGGAGGTCCTCGAACTCGGGGGCCGTGCGCTCGCGGCCCTGGAGGGTCATCAGCATCACGACGTCCAGGGCGACGGCGGGGTGCGGGGAGCCGTCGGCGGGCAGGACGGCGTCGATCACCAGCAGCCGGGCACCGAGGGACATGGCTCGCCGGATGGTGGTGAGGATGCGGAGGCAGTCCTCGTCGGGCCAGTCGTGGAGGATGTGCTTCAGGAGGTAGACGTCACCGCCGTCGGGGACGGACGTGAAGACGTCGCCGGCCTCCACCCGCCAGCGGCCGGTCAGTTCGCCGGTGTCGAGCAGGTGGCCGGCGACGGTCTCCGGGCGGTCGAAGAGGACGCCGGTCAGGCCGGGGTGCTCGGTGAGGACCGCGCGCAGCAGTCCGCCCCGGCCGCCCGCCACGTCGACGACCGTCCCGCCGTCCGGGAACGGGCAGGCGCGGGCGAGCCGTTGGTTCGCCTCGTCGGGGGCGAGGGAGGTCATGGCCGCGTCGAAGAGGCGGCCCTTCTCGGGCTCGCTCGACAGGTGGTCGAAGAACGGGACGCCGTAGGCCGCGTCGAAGCCGGTGCGGCCGGTGCGCACGGTGTCCGGCAGGCCCTCGGCGGAGCGGCGGAACATCTCGTCCGTGAAGAGGAGGACGGCCGCCCGCTGGGATCCCGGTACGTCGGCGCGCAACTCCTGCCCGTCCTCGGCCAGGCCGAACGTTCCGTCCCCGTGATCGTGGAAGATCCCGCGCGCGGCGAGCAGGCGCAGGACACGGCGCAGCGGTTCGGTCTCGGTGCCGGAGCGGGCGGCCAGGTCGTCGGCCGTACGCGGGCCGTCGGCCAGCAGGTCCGGGATGCCGTGCACCACGACGGCCCGCAGGGCGGAGGCGTGGATGTGGCCGTACATGAGGCCGTCCAGCGGGGAGGACGGGTGCGGGATGTCGCTCTGCGCGGCGGAAGCGGAAGGGGTGGAAGGGGCGGAGGGGGCGGAGGGCAAGGCGGTGCTCCTGTCGTGGTGCGTGCGTCGTGCCTACGTTTCCCATCGTCCAGGACGTATGCCCCGTCGCACGCGCCGCCCCCCGCCCGTCTCATCCCTTCGGCTGGGTGAAGCGGATGCGGTTGCCGAACGGGTCGCGGAGGCCGCAGTCGGTGCCGTACGGGCGTTCGGTGGGCTCCTCGGTGAACTCGACGCCCTGGGCCAGCAGCTTCTCGTACGTGCCGCGGCAGTCCTCGGTGGTGAGGATGAGCCAGCCGGCCATCGCGCCCTTGGTCACGAGGTCGCGGACCTGCGCGGCCGTCTCCTCCGACATGGCCGGGGCGCCCGGCTTCTCCAGCAGGATCTGGCGCTCGGGGTGACCGGGGACGTGGACGGTCAGCCAGCGCATGAAGCCCATGTCGATGTCGGCGCCGACCTCCAGGCCGAGCTTGCCGACGTAGAAGTCGAGGGCCTCGTCCTGGTCGAGAACGAATATCTGCGAGTGCGTGATGGCGTTGAACATGCGGATCACGTTAATGACCGGGCCGGGCGGAAACTTATCCGAAACTGCTCGGTTGTCGTCGTGGCTGTCGTGGCTGTCGTGGCTGCCGGATCAGCCGCTCGGCCGCGTCCAGGCCATCGCGAAGCACGTCGGCACCCCCGCCGCCACCGCCTCCTTGCGGTACGCGCGCGGCGAGCGGCCGACGATGTCGCGGAAGGTGCGGCTGAAGGTGCCCGGGCTGCCGAAGCCGACCTCGAAGCAGATGTCGGTGACGCTGCGGTCGGTGTCGCGCAGCAGCGACATCGCGCGTTCGACGCGTCGGCGTTGCAGGTAGCGGTGGGGCGTCTCGCCGAACGTGGCCCGGAAAACGCGGATGAAGTGCGCCTCCGACACGTGCGCGATCCGGGCCAGGGCCGGGACGTCCAGCGGCTCCGCGTAGGCGCGGTCCATGGCGTCCCGGGCGCGGAGCATGCGGCGGTTGGTGTCTTCGGTGGCGCGGTTCACGGTGCTCGGCTCCCGGCTCGGCTTCCTGCTCGGCTTCCTGCTCGGCGGACGGTCTTTACGGACGGTCTCAGCGGACGGTCACGGGGTACGTGACGGACCGGGCGAGCTCCGGGGAGTAGCAGCCGGCCTTGCGGTCGCTGCCGCAGCGGTTGGTGAGGACGATGCGGGTGGTGCCGGGGCCGGCGGCCTCGAACGTGAAGTAGTGGGCGTAGCTCGAACCGATCAGCTCCTTCTCCCGCTCGGTCTGGTACGTGCTGGTGCCGGCGGGGCGGACGACCTTCCGGTCGGGGCCGGGCCCGGACAGGCTCCAGTCCAGCCGCGCGGACGCGCTCTTCCGCATCGCGATCGTGAAGCGCTCCCCGGACCGGACGGTGAGCGTCGCCTCCGTACGGTCGCGCGGGTTCGGCCGCGCCGGGTCGTACGGCGGCATCCGGTCCTCGTGGACGGTGCCGAGCATGCCGCGCCGGTCGTGTTCCCCGCCCTCGGCCGCGGGCTTCTCCTTCTCGTGGCCCTTGCCGCCGCCTCCGTCGCCGCTTCCGCAGGCGGTCACGGCGAGGGCCAGCAGGGCCGCGCCCAGGGACAGGAGGACGGTGCTTCCGGCGGATCTCCGCGATCTGTTCACGAGGTGCGATCTGTTCACGAGGCGCGATCTGTTCACGAGGTCATCTTCGCGGGTGCGGACGGAAGGAAGCCATCCGCATCCGGCGCCGGCGGGCGATGTCAGTGGGTGGCCCTAACGTGCTGCCATGACGTCGTTCTTCACGCGCTACGCGCGGCAGGGTGAGCACGAGCAGGTCTGGAACGAGCTGCGCCGGCTCGGGCCGGTGCCCGGGGCGTTCGAGGAGGACGTGGTGGCCGTGGCCACGGCCACCATGGAGCGGTTCGCACGGCACGTGGTGCGGCTCGCGGAGGCGCTGCCGGAGCTGGGGTTCGTCCGGGCCTCGGAGGGGCTGCCGCCGCACCAGCCGCCCACCGAGGCCACCCCGGCCGCCGTACGCGAGATGGAGGAGGCGGTCGGGCCCCTGCCCGCCGCGCTCAAGGCGAGCTTCCTGACCGTGGGCGACGTGTCGTTCCTCGGCGACTGCCCGGCGCTCGGGCTGCACTACCACGGCGGATTCGAGCCCGAGCCGGGTCCGCCGGGCGTGGAGTATCCGGATCCGCTGGACGTCGCGGGCGTCGAGCACCTCCGGTACGAGTGGGAGGCGTACACGGAGGACCCGGACGGCGACGACGGGGACGACGAGGAGTTCCTCTTCTCGATCGCGCCCGACGAGTTCCACAAGGCCAACGTCAGCGGCGGCACCCACGATGTCGTCCTCCCCGACGCGTGCGCCGATCCCGAGGTGTACGGGGTGCGCGGCCGCAAGGGGATCACGCTCGTCGAGTACCTGCGGACGTCCATAGCCTGGGGCGGGCTCCCAGGCTGGGAGTTCGCCCCGGGGCGGCCGCCCGCGGCACTCGAGAGGCTGGCGGTCCGCCCGGACTTCTGACCGGGAGTGACCGTTCGTGACCGGTGGCGCGTCAGCGCGGCTCGTACCGGACAGTTCCCAGCGGCCAGTCCGCGGCCAGCCAGGCCGACACCGCCTCGTACAGCGGCTTGTCCAGGGCGGCGCGGTCGGCCCTGACCCAGGAGCTCGCCTGGGCGGTGCCGTCGCCGGTGCGGGAGGCGTGGAGGTAGACGCACCCGATCACCTCGCCGTCGCCCACACCCTCGTCCTCGCCCTCGTCCTCGCCCTCGCCCGCGGCGAGGACCGCGTACGCGAACGCCGTCCGCGTTCGGAACTCCTCCGCGTGCCGGCGCAGGTCCGCCAGGTTCTCCTCCGGGGACATCCCGGCGGCCGGCGGCCACCGGCGGGCGCGGAACCCGGGGGTGTCGTGGATGTGGCCGATGCTCGACATCCACGCGGCGTGATCGGACGCGTTGTGCTCGGGACCCAGGGGCTCCAGGCGGAACCCCGGCCCGGAGAACGTCGTGGGAACGTCGAAATCGGCCGGAACGAAGGGGGATGGCGGCATGGGCAGAGGCTACGGGGAGAGATCACATCGAGAGTGGCACAAGTGATTCAGGTCACGCTTTGAGTAAAAGGAGGCATGACCGCCCCGCATTCGGTTAGGCGCGCCCCGTTGACGGCCGAGCTCTGTGCTCCGGCGAGCTCTGTGCTCCGGCCGTCGGCGGAACCACAGGAGATCCGGAAGCAGAGGAAGAACATGTCGGCAGTCGAGACGATCCACGTGAACGGAAGGTGGCGCGCCGCCGCCTCCGGCGCTCAGCGGGAGGTGCTCGACCCGGCCGACGCCAAGGTCCTCGCCGTGGTCTCCGAGGGAGGTACGGAGGACACCGACGCGGCCGTGGCCGCCGCCCGGGCCGCGTTCGACGACGGCCCCTGGCCGCGGACGCCCGTCGCCGAGCGCGCCGCGCTGCTGCGTCGCGTCGCGGACCTGCTCCAGCGCGACCGCGAGGAGATCGCGCTCGTCGAGAGCCGCGACACCGGCAAGACCCTGGAAGAGGGCCGGGTCGACGTCGACGACGTCACCAACGCCTTCCGCTACTTCGCCGACCTCGTCGTGAACGAGAGCGGCGGCCGCGTCGTCGACGCGGGCAGCCCCGACGTGCACAGCGTGGTCGTGCACGAGCCGGTCGGCGTCTGCGCGCTCATCACACCGTGGAACTACCCGCTGCTCCAGGCCAGTTGGAAGATAGCCCCGGCGCTGGCCGCGGGCAACACCTTTGTGATCAAGCCGAGCGAGGTCACGCCGCTGTCGACCGTGCACCTGATCCGCCTCCTCGTGGAGGCCGGACTGCCCGCCGGCGCGGCCAACATCGTCACCGGCGCCGGCGACCCGGTCGGCGCCCGGCTGTCCGAGCACCCCGGCGTCGACCTGGTCTCCTTCACCGGCGGCCTGGCCAGCGGCACTCGTGTGATGCGCGCCGCCGCCCCGACGGTGAAGAAGGTCGCGCTCGAACTCGGCGGCAAGAACCCCAACGTCGTCTTCGCCGACGCCTGCGCCACCGACGAGGGCTTCGACACCGCCGTCGACCAGGCCCTCAACGCCGCCTTCATCCACAGCGGCCAGGTCTGCTCCGCCGGCTCCCGACTGATCATCGAGGCATCCGTCCGCGAGCGCTTCGTCGCCGAACTCGCGCGCCGCGCCGAGCGGATACGCCTCGGCCGCGGCACCGAGCCGGGCGTCGAGTGCGGACCGCTCGTCTCCGCCGCGCAGTTGGAGAAGACCGAGGCGTACGTGGCGTCCGCGCTCGCCGAGGGCGCGGTGCTGCGCTGCGGCGGCGCCCGCCCCGAGCCCAGCGAGATCCGCCCCGCCACCGGCTACTTCTACGAGCCGACCGTCCTCGACCGCTGCACGCGCGGCATGAAGGTCGTCCGCGAGGAGACCTTCGGCCCCATCCTCACCGTCGAGACCTTCCGCACCGAGGACGAGGCCGTCGCGCTCGCCAACGACACCGAGTACGGGCTCGCCGGCGCCGTCTGGACCCGGGACGCGGGCCGCGCCCGCCGGGTGGCCGGGCGGCTGCGGCACGGCACGGTGTGGATCAACGACTACCACCCCTACCTGCCGCAGGCGGAGTGGGGCGGCTTCGGCAAGTCCGGCACCGGCCGCGAGCTGGGCCCCTCCGGCCTCGCCGAGTACCGGGAGGCCAAGCACATCTACCAGAACCTGGCCCCCGCGCCCGTGCGCTGGTTCGCCGGCTGACCCCGGCCGGCCCCGCGCCGCACCGGAGCACGCCACGCCACGCCACGCCGTCGACGGAGACGGCCCAGGCCCAGGCCCCGGCCCGCGCATCGGAACCAACCCTTCCGCCGCGCGGGCCCGGCCCGCCGCACCCCGGCGCCGTAGCCCCCCTCCCCCAGAGACCAGCAGCTCAGCACGACCCAGCTCAGCACGGCCCAGCACAGCACCTTCCGCGACAACTCCACCCCAGAGGAGCACCCCCGTATGCCCCCCGCAGTTGAGAAGATCACGGCTGACTACGTCGTCGTCGGCGGCGGAACCGCCGGCTCGGTCATCGCGTCCCGCCTCGTCGAGGACCCCGACACCACCGTCGTCGTCATCGAAGGCGGCCCCACCGACATCGACCGCCCCGACGTCCTCACGCTGCGCCGCTGGCTCGGCCTGCTCGGCGGTGACCTGGACTACGACTACCCGACCACCGAGCAGCCGCGCGGCAACTCGCACATCCGCCACAGCCGCGCCCGGGTCCTCGGCGGGTGCTCCTCGCACAACACGCTGATCTCCTTCAAGCCGCTGCCTGGTGACTGGGACGAGTGGGCCGCCGCCGGCGCCGAGGGCTGGGACTGGAAGTCCATGGACCCGTACTTCCGGCGGCTGCGGAACAACATCGTCCCGGTCGACGAGAAGGACCGGAACGCCATCGCCCGCGACTTCGTCGAGGCCGCCCAGGAGGCCGCCGGCGTGCCGCGCGTCGAGGGCTTCAACAAGGAGCCGTTCCACGAGGGCGTCGGCTTCTTCGACCTCGCGTACCACCCCGAGAACAACAAGCGCTCCTCCGCCTCCGTCGCCTACCTCCACCCCCACATCGAGGCCGGCGACCGCCCCAACCTCCGTATCCTGCTGGAGACCTGGGTGCACAAGCTGGAGCTGGACGGCACCCGGGCGACCGGCGTCCGCGCCCGGACGAAGGACGGGCGGGAGCTGCTGGTCGAGGCCGGCCGCGAGGTGATCCTCTGCGCGGGCGCGGTCGACACCCCCCGCCTGCTGATGCACTCCGGCGTCGGCCCCAAGGCCGACCTGGAGGCGCTGGGCATCCCGGTCGTCCACGACCTGCCGGGCGTCGGCGAGAACCTGCTCGACCACCCGGAATCGGTGATCGTCTGGGAGACGAACGGGCCGATCCCCGAGAACTCGGCGATGGACTCCGACGCGGGCCTCTTCGTCCGCCGCGACCCGGACTCCACCGGGCCCGACCTGATGTTCCACTTCTACCAGATCCCGTTCACCGACAACCCCGAGCGCCTGGGCTACGAGAAGCCCGCGCACGGCGTGTCGATGACCCCCAACATCCCCAAGCCGCGCAGCCGCGGCCGCCTCTACCTCACCAGCGCCGACCCCGAGGTCAAGCCGGCCCTGGACTTCCGGTACTTCACCGACGAGGAGGACTACGACGCGCGCACGCTCGTCGACGGCATCCGCCTCGCCCGCGAGATCGCGAAGACCGAGCCGCTGGCCGGCTGGCTCAAGCGCGAGGTCTGCCCCGGCCCGGAGGTCACCTCCGACGAGGAGATCAGCGAGTACGCCCGCAAGGTCGCCCACACCGTCTACCACCCGGCCGGCACCTGCCGGATGGGCGCGGTGACGGACGAACAGGCCGTCGTCGACCCGGAGCTGCGGGTCCGCGGTCTGGAGGGCGTGCGCGTCGCCGACGCGTCGGTCTTCCCGACCATGACCGCCGTCAACCCGATGATCGGCGTGCTGATGGTGGGGGAGAAGTGCGCGGAGCTGCTTGTCTCGGGCACTACCGAAAGGGGTGACGGCCAGTGAGCGGAACCGACACCGTCGACCGTACGCCCGACGCGGAGCCCTCGCGGACCGCCGACTCGAAGCCCGCGCGGGCCGAAGCCACTTCGGCCGAGCGCGCGTCCGCCGCCGGCCAGGCCGGAAACCTCGCCGCCGGCCAGGCCGGAAACCTCGCCGCCGGCCAGGCCGGAAACCTCGCCGCCGGCCAGGCCGGAAACCCCGCCGCCGAGCCCGCGAGGAAGCCCGGCGGCGAGCCCGCCCGCACCGCCCCGGCCACCGCTGCCGACCGCTCCCCCGAGCCCGGCCGTGCCCCCGAGCCCGGCGGCACCCCCGCCCCGGTCTTCTCCGTCCGCAACCTGTGGAAGGTCTTCGGTCACCGCCCCGACCGCGTCCCCGGCAGCGACC
The DNA here is from genome assembly GCF_020037025.1 of Streptomyces huiliensis. Classification (GTDB taxonomy): domain Bacteria; phylum Actinomycetota; class Actinomycetes; order Streptomycetales; family Streptomycetaceae; genus Streptomyces; species Streptomyces huiliensis. Next base: position 26,467 of record NZ_JAIQLH010000080.1, read on the forward strand.
TGGCCGAGCTCACCCCCGAGGAACTGCGCGAGAAGGCCGGCTGCACCGTCGCCGTCCGCGACGTGTCGTTCGACGTCCGGCCGGGCGAGGTCTTCGTCGTCATGGGCCTCTCCGGCTCCGGCAAGTCCACCCTCGTCCGGTGCCTCACCCGCCTCATCGAGCCCACCAGCGGCAGCATCGCCATCGACGGCGAGGACGTCCGCTCCATGGACAAGAACGCCCTGCGCGAACTGCGGCGCCACCGCGCCGCCATGGTCTTCCAGCACTTCGGCCTGCTGCCGCACCGCACCGTGCTCGACAACGTCGCCTACGGCCTGGAGATCCAGGGCATGGCCAAGGCCGAACGCCGCGCCCGCGCCGCCGAGATGGTCGACAAGGTCGGCCTGGCCGGCATGGAGGCCCGCCGCCCCGGTCAGCTCTCCGGCGGCCAGCAGCAGCGCGTCGGCCTGGCCCGCGCCCTCGCCGCCGACCCCGAAGTCCTGCTGTTCGACGAGCCGTTCAGCGCCCTCGACCCGCTGATCCGCCGCGACATGCAGGAGGAGGTCGTCCGGCTGCACCGCGACGAGGGCCGGACCATGGTCTTCATCACCCACGACCTCTCCGAGGCGCTCCGCATCGGCGACCGCATCGCGCTGATGCGCGGCGGCCGGGTCGTGCAGTGCGGCACCCCCGAGGAGATCGTCGGCTCCCCGGCCGACGACTACGTCCGCGACTTCGTCCAGGACGTCCCCCGCGAGCAGGTCCTCACCGTCCGGCGCGCCATGCGCCCCGCCACCCTCGGCGAGGCGCGCGGGGACACCGGGCCCACCGTGACGGCCGGGACGACCGTGGCCGAGGCCATCGACGTCGTCGCCCGCGACGGCAAGCCCGCCCGCGTCCTGGACGGGGACCGCTGCGTCGGGATCGTCGACTTCAAGTGCCTCCTGAACGTCGTCGCGGGGCTTGACGGTCCACAGCGCGGTGGACGCCTGGAGAAAGCGGCCGCATGAGCACCACCAGCACCACCCCCACCCTCGCCACGGCCCCGGACACCGCGCGCCTCCGCACGCTGCTGCGCCGCCCGGCCGCCCGCAAGGTCCTGGCCCTGGCCGTGGCCGGGCTGGTCCTCGCCCCCTTCGCCCACGCGGCGTGGGGGAGCGGCGGCTGGCCGCACGCGCTGAGCGTCTCGCTGGACGAACCGCTGCGCTCGGCCGGCGACTGGATCGTGGACAACCGCGACAGCCACTGGCTGTTCCTGTACTTCTTCGGCCACATCAGCAACGTCATCATCGGCGCCGTGCACCTCGTCTACGTCGTGCTGCTGGCCCTCGGCTGGGCCGGCGTGACGGCCGGTGCAGCGCTGGTGGCCTGGCGCGCCGCGGGCGTCCGGGCCGCAGTGACGGCCGTGGCGTCGTTCGCCGTCTGCGGCCTGCTGGACATGTGGGTGCCGACGATGCGGACGCTCGCGCTGATGGCCGTCGCCGTCGCCGCGTCCGTCCTCGTCGGCGCGCTCCTCGGCCTCGCGGCCGGGCTGTCCGACCGGACGTTCCGCGTGCTGCGGCCCGTCCTGGACACCATGCAGGCGCTGCCCGCCTTCGCCTACCTGCTGCCCGTCGTCCTCGTCTTCGGCATCGGCGTGGCCCCCGCGGTCCTCGCCACCGTCGTCTACGCGGCGCCGCCGATGGCCCGGCTCACCGCGCTCGGCCTGCGCTCCACCGACCCCGGCGTCATGGAGGCCGTGGAGTCGCTCGGCGCGACGGGATGGCAGCGGCTGGTCACGGCACGCCTGCCCATGGCCCGGAAGCAGCTCCTGCTGGGCCTCAACCAAACGATCATGATGGCGCTCTCGATGGCCGTCATCGCCTCCGTCATCGGCGCGGACGGCCTCGGCGACCGCGTCTACCAGGCGCTCTCCACCGTCGACGTGGGCGCCGCGCTGGCCGCCGGCATCCCGATCGTGCTGCTGGCGATCGTCCTCGACCGCACCACGTCGGGAGGCTCCGACGGCACCCCCGTCCGCCGGGGCCACCCCGCGGTCGGCTGGGCGCTCGCCGCCATCACCGCCGCCGGATTCCTCCTCACCCGTTCGCACGACTGGCCGCGCGGCTGGACGGTCGCCGTCACCGAGCCCGTCAACCGGGCGAAGGACTGGATGGTCGACCACCTCTACTCCGGCATCCCGGGCATCGGCGGCACCGCCGACTGGGCGGCCCACTACACCGGCTGGGTCCTCGACCCGCTGCGCGACGGCCTCCAGGCGCTGCCCTGGTGGGGCGCCGTGCTGCTGGTCGCCGCCCTGGCCTGGGCCATCGGCACCTGGCGCACCACCCTGACGGCCGTCCTGTCGCTCTCCGCGATCGGTGTGCTCGGCCGCTGGGGCAGCGCCATGGACACCCTCTCGCAGGTGATCGCCGCCGTCGCCGTGACGCTCGTCATCGGCTTCGCCGTCGCCGTCGCGGTGGCCCGCAGCCGCCGCACCGAGCGGCTGCTGCGGCCGGTGCTGGACGTGTTCCAGACCATGCCGCAGTTCGTCTACCTCATCCCGGTGGTCGCCCTGTTCGGTGTGGGCCGGGCGCCCGCCGCCGCGGCGGCCGTCGTCTACGCGCTGCCCGCCGTCATCCGCATCGCGGGCGAGGGGCTGCGGCAGGCCGACCCGCGGGCCATGGAGTCGTCGACGTCCATGGGCGCGACCGGCCGGCAGCAGCTGCTCCAGGTCCAGTTCCCGCTGGCCCGCAACGAGCTGCTGCTCGCCGTCAACCAGGCCGTGGTCCTCGTCCTGTCCGTCGTCATCATCGGCGCCCTGGTGGGCGGCGGTGGCCTCGGCTACGAGGTGGTCTTCGGCCTCGCCCGCGGCGACCTCGCCACCGGCCTGGTCGCCGGCGCCTCGATCGCCTGCCTGGGGCTGATGCTCGACCGGGTCACCCAGCCGACGAAGGGAGCGCGCGATGCGCGGTAAGTGGATCGCCGGAGCGGTTGCCCTCGGTTCGCTCGGGGCGTTCGCCCTGACCGGCTGCGGCGCGGCCGACATGACCAAGCAGGGCTCGCCGTACGCCAACGCGGCCGGTACGAAGTCCGTGACGCTCTCCGTGCAGTCCTGGGTCGGCGCCCGTGCCAACACGGCCGTCGCCCAGTACCTGCTGGAGCACGAACTCGGCTACCGCGTCGACACCGTCCAGGTCGACGAGGTCCCCGCCTGGGACGCGCTCAGCCAGGGCCGGGTGGACGCCATCATGGAGGACTGGGGCCACCCTGAGCAGGAGAAGCGGTACGTCAGCGACAAGAAGACCGTCGCGGACGCCGGCGACCTCGGGGTCACCGGCCACATCGGCTGGTGGGTCCCCAAGTACTTCGCCGACGCCCACCCGGACGTCACCGACTGGCGGAACCTGAACAAGTACGCCGCCCAGCTCAAGACCCCGGAGAGCCGTGGCAAGGGCCAGCTCCTCGACGGCTCCCCGTCGTACGTCACCCACGACAAGGCGCTGGTGAACAACCTCAAGCTCGACTACCAGGTCGTCTTCGCCGGCTCCGAGGCGGCGCAGATCACCCAGATCAAGCAGTTCGCCAAGGACCGCAAGCCGTTCCTGACGTACTGGTACGAGCCGCAGTGGCTGTTCAACGAGGTGCCGATGGTGGAGGTCAAGCTACCGCCGTACTCGGACGCCTGCGGGACGAAGGGCGAGGCGGAGCCCGACTCCGTCGACTGCGCCTACCCGACCTCGTCGCTGAAGAAGTTCCTCAACGCCGACTTCGCCCGCAAGGGCGGCGACGCGGCCCGCTTCCTGAAGAACTTCCGCTGGACGAAGCGCGACCAGAACGAGGTCGCCCAGCTGATGGCCGAGGACAAGCTGCCGGCAGACAAGGCGGCGGCGAAGTGGGTGAAGGCGCACCCGGACGTGTGGAAGAAGTGGCTCTGACCCTCAGCTGATGCTCGTGATGAGCAGCCCGGCCACGTGGTCGTACATCCCCACCAGCCACTCCGGGTCACCGTGGTCGCGCCCCCAGTACGCGGCCTGGACGCAGCGCAACTGTGCCCACCGGACCGTCCGTTCGCGGTCCAACTCCGCCGCCTCGGCGAACACGTCGAGGCGGCGGAGCAGTGCCGCGCCCAGGTCGGGGGCGGTGAACAGATCGGCAGCCCTGCTGCGGAGGAGCGTGAACGCGTCGTAGGCCGGGTCGCCGACGAAGCCCTTGGGATCGATGGCCAGCCAAGGCTCGCGCTCGGCGCGCAGCACGTTGGCGGCGTGCAGGTCGCCGTGGACGAGCGTGTCGGGCTGGTCGGGTGCCAGCTCCCGAACGGTGGCGAGCGCCGCGCCGAGCACGTCCTCGGGTATCGGACGCCCCAACCGCCGGTCGGCTGCCCGCAGTTCCCCCTCCCACACCCCGACGCGCTCGCGCAGCCGGGGCAGGCCGGGCGGCGCGGGGACCGCCAGGCGGCGGGCGAGCCGGCCGGCGGCCGTCATCGCCTCGTCGGCGTCGGGAAGGTCCGCGAGCGAGCCGGAGCCCGCCCGTTCCAGCAGCAACGCGAAGCGCGCGTCGTCCTGTTCGAGCAGGCGGACGGCGCCCCGGCCGCCCCAGACGGCGAAGGCGTCGGGCTCGTGGACGTTCCCGGGGTGCGGGAACGACACCTTCAGCACCGCGGACGTGCCGTCGCCCCGCCGGACGGGCACGACGACGCCGACCTGACCGTGGACGACGGGCCCGTCCTGGACGCAGCCCCACCGCCCGAGCAGGTCGTCGACGATCCCGGGCAGCCGGACCAGCCAGGCGCGGCCGGCGTCGCCCTCGCGGTCGTCGGTCAGCCGGGCGAATTCCTTGGGTATCCGGATCACCGGGTCACCGTAGCCGCAGCTGCGACGGTTGACTTTCGGCCATGGTCTTGGAACAAGACTCTCCGGTACGGGGATACGGCCAATCTTGGACAGAAATCCATGACGCAAGGGTGTTTCACGTCATTTCGGTGACGCCGGGAGGATGATCCGGACGCCCGGTTCCGGCCCTTCCCGAGCGGTCCGTACCGGGCGTCGGGCGGCCGGTTCGCCCCTGGTGAGGGAAATCATCAGAGGGCAAGAATTCGAGGCATGGATTATCTTCCTGTAAACAGAAACGCGGAAAAGCCGGTCCGTCGTCGACGGCGGGCCGCAGGGGTGACGGCCGCGGCTGCCGCTTTCGCCGGAGTCATGGCGATCTCGTCCGCGACGCCGGCGGCGGCTGACCGGATCGAGTACTCGTGGGACGAGTGCGGTTCCAATGTGGGAGCGTGTCTCGGCCTTTTCTACGGGGGCAAGAAAAACGGCGTCATCTACAGTGCCTGTTTTCTTACCAACCGGTCCCACCCCGACCACTGGGGACGTGCCGAGCACGGCCGGACCACGCGCTACCAGTTCCGTAACCAGCCGGGCCATGACAACATCCGGTTCCGGATAGGCGTGGACATCAGGTGCCAGGCCGACGGCTGGGGATCGGGAAACGAGTTGAAGAATGCCGCCGCATCGGTGGCCAACCAGGACTGGGTGGCGCACGACATCTTCTTCAATTCCTATTACGAGGGATTCGGCCGTGCCATCGGCCAGGACGAATCCGGGAACCTTCATGAAATCCTGCGGAACAACAACGCGTCCAGCCGCCGGGAGGACCGATGATCAGGGCCCGTACGTCTACTAGGGTGCTGTCCACCGTTCTTGCCGTCGGCGCGGTGGCCGGTATCGGCTGGTACGCGGCCGGGGAGCGGTCGGATGAGGCGGCACCGGCCGGTGTCGCGGCCCCCGCACCCGTGAAGCCGAAGGCCCCGGACCCCACGCTCCGCGCCGGCCTGCTCAAGAGCCGCGAACTGCCGGTGGAGCGCTACCTGGTCTCCTACGCGGACGCCACTGCCGAGAAGACGGCCATGCTGACGGCCGTCCAGACCTGCATGGCGCGGTACGGCCTCACCTACGAACCCCCGTCCAGGCCGGGGGAGTATCCGCCGCCGTCCGACAACTCGGCCAACCTGGAGCGCCGTTACGGCCTGGCGGACAAGGCGTCCGCCGAACGGTGGGGTTACGAACTCCCCGGCGGCGACCGACAGCCGCCGGCATGGGAACGGACCACCGCGCAACTCGACGCCTACTACGGCAAGGACGCCGACGGCAAGGTGGTGACGTCCGTCAACGGCACACCGTTGCCCGAGGGCGGCTGCAACGCCGAGGCGAGGGAGCGTGTGGGCCGGCAGGACGAGACGGCGGTGAGCGACATCAACGCCGAGAGTTTTCAGGCGGCATTGAGCGACCCCGCCGTGCGGAAATCCCTCGCCGACTGGTCCGCCTGCATGAAGGCGAGAGGCTACGACTACCGCACCCCGTTCGAGATCACCCAGGGGCCGAAGGAGGAGGGCTGGGGCGGCAGCCCCGAGGCGAAGAAGACCGCCGTCGCCGAGGTGGAGTGCAAGCAGTCCACCGGTCTGCTCGACGTCTGGTTCACCACCGAGTCGCGCATCCAGGAGCGGCGGATGGCGGCGAAGAAGCCCGAGCTCGACAAGGCCAGGGCACACAACCAGGCCGTCGTCCGGCGGAGTCTCACGCTCCGGTGACGTGACTGACGCGGGCGGCCGGCCGGCCCCGTGTCCGGCCGGCCGCCCGTGGACCGGCAAGGCTCTACGCCGAGCGCAGCACGGCCGCCACGTCCCCCGCCGCCGCCATCGAGCGCAGGTACATCCCCTTGCCGAACGTGATCCGTCCGGCGCCCAGCGGGCCCAGCCGCCGGACGACCGAACCCTCCGGTTCGGACAGCGCGTTGACCGGGAGGCCCGACGCGTCCGCGATCCCGGCGAGGGCGCCCTCGGGCGCGGCGATCGGGTAGACGCAGTCCGCGCCCGCCGCCGCGTACAGCCGGGCACGCTCCCGCGCGTCCTCGTCGGATCCGCCCCGCAGATAGGTGTCGATCCGGGCGTTCAGGAAGAGCGCGCCGCCGGCCTCCGCGCGGACGGCGGCCAGCCGGTCGGCCTGCTCGCGCGGGTCCAGGAGGCGTCCGGTGGTCTGGTCGGTGTCCTCCAGGTTGCAGCCCACCGCGCCCGTCTCCAGGATCCGCTCGACCAGTTCCCGGGGCGGGAGCCCGTAGCCGTCCTCCAGGTCGGCGGAGACGGGCACGTCGACCGCCCGTACGATCCGGGTGACCGCCGCGAACATGTCCGCCGCCGGGACGTCGCCGTCCGCCAGGCCGAGCGAGGCGGCCACCGCCGCGCTGGGTGTGGCCAGCGCGGCGAAGCCGGCGTCGGCGAAGGCCCGGGCGCTGCCCGCGTCCCACGGGCCGGCCAGGACCAGCGGGTCCCCGGCCGGCCGCCCGTGGTGCAGGGCGCGGAACGCCGCGGCCGTCATCAGCGGGCCTGGTAGGCGCCGGGGACGGCCCGCGTGGTCACGGCGAAGCGGTTCCACGCGTTGATCGTGACGATCGTGGCGATCAGCTGGGCCAGTTCCTTCTCCTCGAAGGTGTCCGCGGCCTCGTCCCAGACCTCGTCCGGCACGAAGCCGTCGGTGATCACGGTGACGGCCTCGGTCAGGGCGAGGGCCGCCTGCTCCTTCTCGGTGTAGTAGCCGGTCGCCTCCCGCCAGGCGCTGAGCAGGTAGATGCGGTCCTCGGACTCGCCGGCCTTGCGGGCGTCCTTGGTGTGCATGTCGATGCAGAACGCGCAGTGGTTGAGCTGCGACGCGCGGATCTTGACCAGCTCGACGAGGGTGTGGTCCAGACCCTCCGTGGCGGCCCGTTCCAGGGCGTACATGGCCTTGTAGACGTTGGGGGCGGTCTCCGCGTACTGCATCCGCGGGCCGTGCTGGTGGTTGCCGGTGTTCTTCGTGGTCTCGGTCATGTCTCCGACCCTACGACCGGGGCAGCCCACGGGTATGGTCCATTCCCATGGAGAAAACGTGGGCCACTTCCGGACGGGCTTCCGGGCGGGCTTCCGGCCGGGATGCCGTGCGGGCTTCCGGCCGGGCTTCCGGGCGGGGCGGGACGGTCTCCGGAGCCGATCTGCACCTCGACCTCTCCGGTCCCGGCGGGGTGCGCGCCGCGCTGGTCAGGGCGCTGCGGGACGCCGTACGCTCCGGCCGGCTCGCCCCCGGCACCCGGCTGCCGTCCTCCCGCTCCCTCGCCGGCGACCTCGGCATGGCCCGCAACACCGTCGCCGACGCGTACGGCCTGCTGGTGGCCGAGGGCTGGCTCACCGCCCGGCAGGGCTCGGGCACCCGGGTGGCCCAGGCGGCCGCCGCGCGGTCCGCGGCCACCGCCCGCGCCGGGACCCCCGGGGGGCCTGTCCGCCCGACCGCGCGCCCCCTGCACGACCTGCGCACCGGCACGGCGGACGTCTCCTCCTTCCCGCGCACCGCCTGGGCCGCGGCGGCCCGGCGCGCGATCACCGCGGCGCCCAACGAGGCGTTCGGCTACGACGACGGCCGCGGCCGCGTCGAACTGCGCACCGCCCTCGCCGACTACCTGGCGCGCGCCCGCGGGGTACGGGCCGATCCCGAACGGATCGTCGTCTGCTCGGGGTTCATGCAGGGGCTGGCCCTCCTCGGCGGCGTCCTGCGGCGGCACGGGACGCGGGCGACGGCGGTCGAGACGTACGGATTCTGGATGCACCACGACGCGTTCACCCGCGCCGGGCTGCGGCAGGTGCCGCTGCCGGTCGACGGGCGCGGCGCCGACGTCGCCGCCCTGGACCGGCACCGCGTCGGCGCCGTCTTGCTCACCCCCGCCCACCAGTTCCCCACCGGCGTCCCCCTCCACGCCGACCGCCGCACCGCCGTCGTGGACTGGGCCGGGCGCACCGGCGGGCTGGTCGTCGAGGACGACTACGACGGCGAGTTCCGCTACGACGGCCGGCAGGTCGGCGCGCTCCAGGGGCTCGCCCCGGACCGCGTCGTCTACTGCGGGACCGCGAGCAAGTCCCTCGCCCCCGCCCTGCGCCTGTCCTGGATGGTGCTGCCCGAGCACCTGGCCGCCGAGGTGGCGCGGGCCAAGGGGACGGGGGAGTGGAGCACGGGCAGCCTCGAACAGCTGACGCTCGCCGAGTTCATCACCTCGGGCGCGTACGACCGCCACGTCCGCTCGATGCGGCTGCGCTACCGGCGCCGCCGAGACCGTCTCGTCGCCGCGCTCGCCGAGCACGCCCCGCACATCCGGGTCACCGGCATCGCCGCCGGGCTCCACGTCGTCCTCGAACTCCCGCCCGGAACCGAGCAGTCCACCCTCCAGGCCGCGCACTGGCAGGGACTCGCCCTGGAAGGCCTGAGCCGCTACCGTCATCCCGCCGCACCGCCGCTCCCGCCCGGCGGCCCGGACGGTGTGATCGTCGCCTACGGGACCCCGGCCGACCACGCCTTCCCCGGCGTCCTGGAGGCACTGCTGAGGGCCCTGCCGCCGGCCGACTGAGGCGGTCCGCGGGTCGCTGTCAGTGCCCGGGACTATCGTGGAGCGGACAGTTGTACGACGGGGGAAGAAGAATGGGACAGAACGCCTCTCGGCGCAGACTCCGGTCCAGCACGGTCATCCTGGGCGGCATGGGCGTCCTCGCCGCCGCCCTCACCTCCTGCGGCTCCGAGCCGGACAAACGCTGCGTCGACCCGAACAGCTACGACGCGGCGCGCGGTTACCGCGTGCTCGACTCCAAGGCGTGCAAGAACACGTCCTCGTCAAGCTCGTCAGGCTCGTCGGGATCATCCGGTTTGTCCGGCACATCCGGCACGTCCGGCACATCCGGTACGTCATCCTCGGCCCGCTGGTACTACGGCGCCGGCCGGAAGTCCGGCGGCTACGCCGACAGCGGCACGTTCAGCAAGAGCCAGGCCGTCGACCGCGGCGGCTTCGGCTGCTCGTCCTCCGGCTCCGGAGGCGGGTGACCCACCGTGCGCCGCCACCGCACCACCCCGCGCCCCGGCTGGCAGGAGACCGTCGAGGAGCAGGGTTTGATCTACCCGCTCACCCGCCACCCCGACGGCGAACTGCGCCCGTACTGGGACGAGAGCGCCTACTACTCCTTCACCCTCCCCGAGATCGAGGCCCTGGAGGAGACCGTCGCCGAGCTGCACACCATGTGCCTGGCGGCTGCCGCACACATCGTGGAGGCGGGCCGGTTCGCCGACCTGGGAATCACCGATCCACGACTGTCGGAACTGGTCTCCGAGTCCTGGCACCGCCGGTCCGAACTACCGTCGCTCTATGGCCGCTTCGACCTCCACTACGACGGGACGGGCCCCGCCAAGCTGCTGGAGTACAACGCCGACACCCCCACCTCCCTGGTGGAGGCCGCGAGCCCGCAGTGGTTCTGGATGGAGGAGCGCTTCGCCGACGTCCCCGACGCCGACCAGTGGAACTCCCTCCACGAACGCCTCGTCGACGCCTGGCGCCGCCAGGCCGCCCTGCTGCCGCCCGGCGCGCCGCTGCACTTCGCCCACTCCGCAGGCGACGAGCTCGGCGAGGACCTCATGACCGTCGCCTACCTCCGCGAGACTGCCGCCCAGGCCGGCCTCGACACCCGCGCGATCTCCATGGAGAACATCGGCTGGGACCGGATATCCCGCCGCTTCGTCGACGAGCGCTACGGCTTCCTCCGCGCCTGCTTCAAGCTCTACCCCTGGGAGTGGCTGGTCTCCGACGAGTTCGGCCCGCACGTCCTGGACACGCTCGACAACGGCGGCGGAACGGGCTCCACCCTGTGGATAGAGCCGGCCTGGAAGATGCTGCTCTCCAACAAGGCGCTGCTGGCGGTGTTGTGGGAACTGTACCCGGGCCACCCGAACCTCCTCCCCGCGTACCTGGACGGCCCACGGGACCTAGCCCGCACGACGGGCTACGTGGCGAAGCCGCTGCTCGGCCGCGAGGGCGCGGGGGTGACGGTGCATCCGCCCGGGGAGACGGCTCTTCGGCCCGAGCCGTGCTGCTACCAGGAGCTGGCGCCCCTGCCGGCCTTCGACGGCAACCACGTGGTGCTCGGCGCGTGGGTCGTGGAGGACGAGCCGGCGGGGCTGGGGATACGGGAGTCCGCGGGGCTGGTCACGGACGGGTACGCGCGGTTCCTGCCGCACGTGATCTTGTAGCGCTCGGATCGGTGAATCACCGGGGGTGGCCGGGCCCACCCTTGTCCCGCGCCACTTCCCGGGCCCGTTCCAGGAGCGGCTTGACGGACCGAGCCGACGCGTGCGGCCGGATCCGGCGGCGCATGATGTCGAAGTGCTCGTCGCCGCGTGCCGTCGAGAGCCGGATGTAGTCGTCGAGAAACCGGTGCCAGGTGGCGCATGCGGCGTCCAGGTGTCCGAGCTCGAACTGCCGTTGTGCGAGCAGTCCATTGGAGTGCACCCTGCCCTGCCGCTCCTGGATTGGCTGGACCTTCAGGCACTCCTCCATGGCGCGGATCGACCCCGTCAGGTCGTTGAACGCGTACAGGACATGCGAGACGTGGAACTGGTAGGCGCTGGCGTCGTAACCGCCGAGGGCCTCACGCCGGGAATCGGCCTTGGACAGGGCGCTCTCCGTCTCGCGGAGCCGGGCGAAGGCGTTGTGTCGGTCACCGGTCATGGACGCGGCATGGGCCTGCTGCCCGGCGAGGAACGCCCGGAGGCGCGGTCCCGCCTTCGGCGACGCCTCGGCGGCGGCGTCGGCCAGGTGCAGGGCTTTGGTGCCGTGACCGAGGTTGGACGCCTGGAGGCTCATTCCCCGCAGGGTGCGGCAGTACGTGATGTGGTCCTCGGCGGCACCGGCGAGCTCAAGGGCCTTGGTGTAGTAGCGCTGCCCCAGCCCGTGCCGGCGCTCGTACATCGCCATCCAGCCCGTGAGGTAGACCAGGTCGGACGCGGCGGCGAGCATGCTCTTGCGGACGCGCTCCGTGGCGGTTGCCCGGAGGTAGGGAGCCACGGTGTTGACCAGGAAGGCCGCCGCCATGGGGCGGGCGTGACCGCCCCCGAGTTCGTCGAGGATGTCGGCGATCTTCTCGGTCATGGTCCGGACGGTCGCCACCTCGGCCTCGCTGATGCGCGCCGTCCTGCCGGTGGCGGCATGGGCCGGGCGGCCCGCGAGGTAGGGGAACAGGGGGACGGCCAGTGCCGCCGCGTACACACTGGCGGCCAGGACACCTCTGCGTGACGGATCCAGGTCGGCCCGTCCGATGTCGATCAGCTCCTCAGGGGTGTCCTCGTCGTCGCCCGCGTCAGGGCGGGGCAGGCCGGCCTCGGCGTAGGTGACCGGCCGTCCCAGGCGTCGGGCGAACGCTTCGAGAACGAGGGGCCTGACCTGTTCCCGGGGCATCGTCCCGGACAGCCAGTGCGACACCGCCGACTGGTCGTAGCGCAGCGGCAACCCGGCCTCGGTACCCATGCGGTTGACCGCCATGGCCAGTTGTCCGCGTGACCATCGTGCCTGGTCGAGCAGGGCGGCCAAACCGGTGTTCGAGATGCGTGGGCTGCTTGCCATGCTCTCAACTCCTGCCGGGTTTCATGGCTTTCACGTTCACGCTCCATCCTCACGGTACCGGGAGGAACCTTCCGTGGAGTTACCTCGCTGTGCGAACCGTATTCAGGAAGGGACTGGAACTGTGACGCGGCAGGACCTCACCGATGTAATCGGCCGTGCGCTCACGCCCACGACCGTGCTTCCCAGAGCCGAGGAAGTCCGGGAACTGACCGAACGGCTGCGGGAACACGTGACGCGGTTGGTGCGGGAGGTCGAGGACCGCGCCGGTGCCATGACTCCCGCCACTGCCGAGTGGCGGCACGCGACGTCGGCCGTGGAGGATGCGCGCCACGAACTCGGGGCCGGCCCGGGGCCGGGCCTACGGTCGGCCGTGGCCCATATGCAGAACTTGGGGCGCGTCTGTCAGAGGCTGCGCTGTCATTCGCCGTCCGAAACGGCCGGATCCGGTAGGGCCGTATAGGCAGAGGCGAGACGACCGCAGTGACAACCCGAATCACGCCCAGCCTCGGCTTCCTCGCCGGCCTCACCTATAGCCACGGGATCCACCAGGCCGACACCGGCCCTGTCGCCCACCTCCTGCTGACGCACGAACCGCCCCGGCGGACCGGTGAGACCGTGGAGTGGGTCGAGGCCGGGATGCGTGCGCTGTCGTTCTGCCTGGGCCTGGGGCCTGTGGAAGAAGAACCCCGCTACGTCGGATCGCGGATAGCCCTGCACCACGGGGTCGTCCGTCTCGACTACGGCGACGACTGGTGGGAGCTCCGGGTTCCCGGCACCGGCCGGGAGTGGCGGAGGCACGTCGCCGCCGGCGGCCCCGTGCGCCGGACTCTCGCGTTCGAACCGACGCCCGTCGGCCGCACGCAAGCGGACCTGTCCCGATTCGTCGAAGCCGGAATCCAAGCGGGCACGGTCCGATGGGGCACCACCCGCGCGCGCCCCCGCTGCCGCCTCGCCGTGCGAACGAGCCGCGCCGTAGTCCGATGACACCCAGGGCGGCCCGCTCGCTGCCGGAGGGCGGGGGCCCGGGCCACTACCCGGCGAGCACCGCCCGCAGTTGCTCCAGGCCCCAGTCCAGGTCCTCCTTGGAAATGACCAGCGGCGGGGCGATCCGAATGGTCGACCCATGTGTGTCCTTCACCAACACCCCCCGCTCCATGAGCCGCTCCGACACCTCCCGCCCCGTCCCCAGCGACGGCGCGATGTCGACGCCGGCCCACAGCCCGCGCCCGCGGACCGCCTCCACCGCGCCCGTGCCGACGAGCAGCCCGAGCTCGTGGTGGAGGTGTTCGCCGAGCCGGGTGGCGCGCTCCTGGAATTCACCCGTCTTGAGGATGGCGATCACTTCGAGGGCGACGGCACACGCGAGGGGGTTGCCGCCGAAGGTGGAGCCGTGCTCGCCGGGGCGGTGGACGCCGAGGACGTCCGCCGAGGCGACCACGGCCGACACCGGGACGACGCCGCCGCCGAGCGCCTTGCCGAGGACGTACATGTCGGGGACGACGTCCTCGTGGTCGCAGGCGAAGGTCCGGCCCGTGCGCCCCAGGCCGGACTGGATCTCGTCCGCGATGAACAGCACGTTCCGCTCGGCGGTGAGCCGCCGCACGCCCGCCAGGTAGCCGGGGGGCGGCATCAGCACGCCCGCCTCGCCCTGGACGGGCTCCAGCAGCACGGCGACCGTGTGCTCGTCGACGGCCGACTCCAGGGCGGCCAGGTCGCCGTACGGGACGATCTCGAAGCCGGGGGTGAAGGGGCCGTGGTCGGCCCGGGCCTCCGCGTCGGTGGAGAAGCTGATGATGGTGGTGGTGCGGCCGTGGAAGTTGTTGTTCGCCACGATGATCTTCGCGCGGCCGTCCGGCACGCCCTTGACCCGGTAGCCCCACTTCCGCGCGGTCTTGACGGCGGTCTCGATCGCCTCCGCGCCGGTGTTCATCGGCAGGACCATCTCCTTGCCGCACAGCTCCGCGAGCTCGGTACAGAAGTCCGCGAACCGGTCGTGGTGGAACGCCCGGGACGTGAGGGTCACCCGTTCCAGCTGGGCCTTGGCGGCGTCGAGGAGACGCCGGTTGCCGTGGCCGAAATTGAGCGCCGAGTACCCGGCGAGCATGTCGAGGTAGCGGCGCCCCTCGACGTCGGTCAGCCACGCGCCCTCGGCGGTCGCCACCACGACCGGGAGGGGGTGGTAGTTGTGCGCGCCATGGGCCTCGGCGGCGGCGATGCTGCGTTCGGTGGCGTTCAACGTGTGCTCCGTTCGGGTCGGGGCATGCGGTTGTCCGCCTTTCTAACACCGACGCAGCCACCGCCGGACCGAGTCCGCGCCCGTACCTGAGAGAATGTGCGCATGGCCCTTGATCGTCCGCGCGCACTGTCCGGTATCCAGCCCACCGCCGGCTCCTTCCACCTCGGCAACTACCTCGGTGCCATCCGGCAGTACGTGGCGCTGCAGGAGACGCACGACGCGTTCTACATGGTCGTCGACCTGCACGCGATCACCGTCCCGCAGGACCCGGCGGAGCTGCGCGCCAACACCCGCGTCGCCGCCGCCCAGCTGCTGGCCGCCGGGCTCGACCCCGAGCGCTGCACGCTGTTCATCCAGAGCCACGTCCCCGAGCACGCGCAGCTCGGCTGGGTGATGAACTGCCTCACCGGCTTCGGCGAGGCCGGCCGGATGACCCAGTTCAAGGACAAGTCGGCCAAGCAGGGCGCCGACCGGACGACGGTGGGCCTCTTCACGTACCCGATCCTCCAGGTCGCGGACATCCTGCTCTACCAGGCGGACTCCGTCCCGGTCGGCGAGGACCAGCGCCAGCACATCGAGCTGACCCGCGACCTCGCCGAGCGCTTCAACGGCCGGTACGGCGACACGTTCACGCTGCCCGCCGCGCACATCGTCCGCGAGACGGCGAAGATCTACGACCTGCAGGACCCGACCGCCAAGATGAGCAAGTCGGCGTCCACCACCAAGGGCCTGATCAACCTGCTCGACGAGCCCAAGGTCTCCGCGAAGAAGATCAAGAGCGCCGTCACCGACACCGACACGGTGATCCGCTTCGACCCCGAGGAGAAGCCGGGCGTCAGCAACCTGCTCACGATCTACTCCACGCTCACCGGGACGGGAATCGCGGAACTGGAGCAGAAGTACGAGGGCAAGGGCTACGGTGCGCTCAAGACCGACCTCGCCGAGGTGATGGTGGAGTGGGTGACGCCGTTCCGTGCCCGTACGCAGGAATACCTGGACGACCCGGAGACGCTGGACTCCGTGCTGGCCAAGGGTGCCGAGAAGGCTCGCGCCGTCGCGGCCGAGACCCTCGCCCAGGCGTACGAGAAGGTGGGCTTCCTGCCCGCCAAGCACTGAGCCGCACCGCGACCGCGTCACCCCGGACGTGAGAAGTCCGTCACACCGGACAAGTCCGGACGGCCCGAAGGCGCAGGGAGGACGGCCGTCCTCCCTGCGCCCGGGACCAGGACACCTGGCAGGGGACGCGGCGCAGCCGCCACACTGACCACGGGGACCTACAGGCGCACAGGAGGGAGAACTCGATGGGGACCGTAACGCTCGGCGTTTCGATCGCGGTCCCGGAGCCGTACGGCAGCTTCCTCCAGAAGCGCCGCGAGGGCTTCGGGGACCCCCACGCGCACGGCATCCCCACCCATGTCACCCTCCTCCCGCCCACCGAGGTCGAGGCGTCGTCGCTCCCCGTGATCGAGGCGTACCTCGCCGAGGTCGCCGCCAAGGGGCGTCCGTTCCCCATGCGGCTGGCCGGGACGGGCACCTTCCGCCCGCTCTCGCCGGTGGTCTTCGTCAACGTGGTGGAGGGCTCCTCCGCCTGCGCCTGGCTGCAGAAGCGGATCCGGGACGCGGCCGGGCCGCTCGCCCGCGAGCTCCAGTTCCCGTACCACCCGCACGTGACCGTCGCCCACGGCATCTCCGAGGAGGCCATGGACCGGGCCTACGAGGAGCTGGCGGACTACGAGGCGGCCTGGACGATCGACGGCTTCGCGCTCTACGAACAAGGGGCCGACGGCGTCTGGCGGCTGGACCGCGAGTACCCCTTCGGCCGGGAGGATCCCGTACCGGCCGCCGTGCCCCGCCAGACGGGCGCCTCCCGGCCGCCCGCCGCGTCCCGCTGAGCCCCCTGCGTTCCGCTGAGTTCCTCTGAGTCCCTCGCGTCCCGCTGAGTGCCTGGCATCCCGTTGAGCACCCGCCGACGTCCCGCCGAGCACCGGCCCGCCCGCGCGCGCCCCGGGCGCGCACCCCTCCGAGCGGTGAGCACCGCCCGCATGGGGTAGACGTGGATCATGGATTGGTTGTTCCGGCTGCCGGTGATCGGGCCCACCGCGGCCCGGCTGTCGCGGACGCACGCGTGGCGCTCGTACGAGACCCTCGACCGCGTGAAGTGGACGCGGCTCGCCGCGGCGATCACCTTCACCAGCTTCGTCGCCCTGTTCCCGCTGCTCACCCTGGGCGCGGCCGTCGCCGCCGCGATACTCAGCGACAAGCAGGTGCAGGACCTGGAGAAGAAGCTCGCCGAGCAGGTGCCCGGCATCTCCGGCGCCCTCGACCTCGGCTCGCTGGTGAACAACGCCGGCACGGTCGGTGTCGTGGCCGGTGCCCTGCTGCTGTTCACCGGCGTCAACTGGATCGGCACCCTGCGCGAGTGCCTGCGGGCCGTGTGGGAGCTGGAGGAGAGCCCGGGCAACCCGTTCCTGCTGCGGCTGAAGGACGCGGGGGTGCTGCTCGGCCTCGGCGGGACGACCCTGCTGTCCCTCGGCTGCTCGACCTTCGCCACGACGGCCGTCACCTGGTCGGCGGACAAGACCGGCCTGCCCACCGAGGGCGCCGGCGGCGCGCTGCTGACCGCCGCCGGGTTCTGCGCCGCCGTGCTTGCCGACTTCCTCCTGCTGCTCTACGTCCTCACCCGGCTGCCCCGCGTCCAGCCCGCCCCCCGCACCCTGCTGGTCGCCGCGCTGCTCGGCGCGGTCGGCCTGGAGGTGCTCAAGCTGGTGATCGGCGGCTATCTGAGCGGCGTGGCGGCCAAGAGCATGTACGGCGCGTTCGGCACGCCGATCGCCCTGCTGCTGTGGATCAACTTCATCGCCAAGCTGCTGCTGTTCTGCGCCGCCTGGACGGCCACCACGCGGCACGACAAGCAGGACGCGGACCTGCTGGCGGAGGACTCGGAGGAGTGACGCGCGGAGGAGACGCGCGGGGGAGTGACCGCGGGGAGTGACCGCGGGGAGTGACCGCGGGGAGTGACGCGCGGGGGCGCCCGAATCCGTCCGGAGGCGCCCCCTCCAAGGCCCTCAGGGCCGGTCGTTCCGCCGCTTGCCCAGGTCCGGCAGCGGCCACCGGCGGTGCACCACGTACGCCGCCGCGGCCAGCGCGACCACCGAGGCGCCGGTGATCCCCACGGCCGTCCACATCCCGCCGCCGCCCGAGCCGGACGAGCCGGCGACCGACGCCTGCGCCTTGTCCCCGGCCTTGCCCCCGGACTGCCCGCCGTCCTTGCCCGCCGCGTTCAGCGGCGCGACGAGGGTGCCGACCGGCTTGACGTGGCCGGTCGCCTCGAAGCCCCAGTCCAGCAGGTGCGCCGCCTCCTTGTAGACCTCGTTGGGCTCCTTGGTCTCCGGGTTCATCACGGTCACCAGGAGCTTGCGGTCGCCGTGCTGGGCGACGCCGGTGAAGGTGTTCCCGGCGTTGGTCGTCGACCCGTTCTTCACCCCCGCGATCCCCTTGTAGAACGGCACGCCCTGGCCGGTGAGCAGCCGGTTGGTGTTCTGGATGCCGAAGGTCTCCCGCTTGCCGTCCTTGCGCTCCTCGCCGGGGAACTGCGCGGTGGCGGTCGAACAGTACTTCCGGAAGTCCTGCTTCTGGAGGCCGGAGCGGGCGAACAGCGTCAGGTCGTACGCGCTGGAGACCTGCCCGTCCGCGTCGTAGCCGTCCGGGGTGACGACGTGCGTGTCGTTCGCCCGGAGCTCCTCGGCGTGCGCCTGCATGTCCTTCACGGTCTGCTGCACGCCGCCGTTCATGGCGGACAGCACGTGCACCGCGTCGTTGCCCGAGCGGAGGAAGACGCCCAGCCAGAGCTCCTCCACGGAGTAGGTCGAGTCCTCCTTCAGCCCGACCTGGCTGCTGCCCTCGCCCATGCCCTCCAGGTCGGCGGGGACGACCTTGTGCCGCTGCTCCTTGGGGAACTTGGGCAGCAGGGTGTCGGCGAAGAGCATCTTCAGCGTGGACGCCGGCGCCAGCCGCCAGTGGGCGTTCTTCGCGGCCAGCACGTCGCCGGACTCGGCGTCGGCGATCAGCCAGGCGTCCCCGCTCAGGTCCTTCGGCAGGTCCGGCGCGCCGGGCTGCGGCAGCACCTGGACGCCCGGCTTGCCCAGCAGCTCGCCGCCGACCTCGGACATCTTCGCCGGGGGCTGCTTGGGCGGCCGGCCCTTGCCGTCGTCCGGCTTTCCGCTCGGCTTTCCGCTCGGCTTTCCGCTTGGTTTTCCACTGGGCCTTCCACCGGGCGTCCCCGAGGGCGCCGTGCTCGGACCGGCGCCCGGGCTCGCGGGTGTGGAGGGGGAGTGTGTGGCGTGCGGGCCGGGCGGTGAGGCGAGCGCCGGCGCCGCGGTGGCGAGGGGGAGCAGCAACGAGGCGGAGGCGGCCACCAGGGCCGCGCCGCGGCGGTACGCCGCCCCGGAGCCCGTCGCGTTCGGTGAAGTCATGATCGGCACGCCGGTGAACGTACCCTTCCGCCCGCTCCCCGAGGGCGAGCCGGTGGCCCGGGCTCCCGCCGAGGACCCGATAGGACCAGTGCCCGTTCCGGATCGCATACTGAAACCCATGGTCAATCCCTCCGGCTCGACAGCCCCTCGCACCCCCGCGTCCCTCACCCGCCCCGTCTCCTGGTTCCTGCTCGCCTTCGGCGTATGGAGCTGGTTCATCTGGATCACTTTCGCAAAGAATCTCTGGAAGGACGGGAGCGGGCTCGCCTTCGACGACGCTGGTGATCCGACCGCGTACTTCTGGGTCCACCTGCTGCTGGCCATCACCTCGTTTCTTCTGGGGACGGTCGTCGGCCTCATCGGGTTGCGTGGTGTCAGGGCGTTGCGGCGCACCTCATAGCCGTTCCCCGGCCACGCCTCCTGACAGCCTGTCGGCCACGGAAGTCGATCACTTGGCCGATTCCCCGGACGTACGCGCATTCGTGTGTTTAGGTGAGGCGCGTCACGGAAAGGGGGCGCAGCTATGCGTGGGGTCCGGAGGCGAAGCCGCGGCGGGGTCGTCGTGGCGGCGTTGGCGCTGATGTCGGCGGGGTTGAGCGGTTGTTCGATCCTGTCGTCGGACGACGAGGGGGAGAAGCCGATCGTCGTCGGCACGACGGATCGGGTCAGCGGGCTGGATCCGGCCGCTGTCTACGACGCCGGTTCATGGTCGCTTTTCGGCAATGTCTACCAGTCCTTGCTGACCTTCACGCCGGGCAGCGACGTACCGACGCCCGACGCCGCCAAGAGCTGCGGATTCCAGGACGAGAGCCGCCAGACGTACGCCTGTACGTTGCGCTCCGGGCTGAAGTTCACCAACGGGCATCCCCTGACGGCGAAGGACGTCAAGTTCTCCTTCGACCGGATCCTGCGGATCAAGGCGAAGGAGGGCCCGGCGGACCTGCTCGACACCCTCAAGTCGGTAGAGACCGAAGGCGATTCCAAGGTCACCTTCCACCTGCGGACGTCGGACGCCGTCTTCCCCGCCAAGATCGCTTCGGGGTTGGGGTCCATCGTGGACAGCAGGTCCTACCCGGCGGACGGGATCCGCACCGGCAACGAAGCGGACGGTTCCGGTCCGTACCGGCTCAAGCGCTACGCGCCCGGCAGCACCGCCGAGTTGGTGCCCAACGAGGACTACCGGGGGGTGAACAAGGGGACGGGCACCCCGGTCACCGTCCGGTACTACCCGGAACCGCAGCAACTCAAGAACGCCTGGGACAAGTCGGAGATCGAGGTCGCGACGCGCGACATGCCGGCCGCGGCCCTGTCGGCGCTCTCGCTCGGGGACAACGACTTCCGGGTCTCCGAGACCGCCTCGGCGGCCACCCGCTTCCTGGTCTTCAACCTGAAGAGAACGCCCTTGAAGGAGGCGGCGGTTCGGCGCGCGGTCGCCTCGCTGGTCGACCGCGTGGCCATCGGGCGGGACATCCACAAGCGCACGGTCGAGCCGCTCTACTCGCTGATCCCGCAGGGCGTCTTCGGGCACTCGACGTCCTTCTACGACCGCTATCCCAAGCCCGACCCCGAGAGCGCGCGCCGCCTGCTCCGCTCCGCGGGGGTGACCGCGCCGGTCCGCTTCACCCTGGCCTTCTCCAAGGGCGTGTCCACCCGGGAGGAGGCGGCCCTGATCAAGAAGCAGCTGGAGGCGACGGGGCTGTTCCAGGTTGACGCCAGGTACGTGGAGTGGGCGGAGTTCCAGAAGGGCCGGGCGCGCGGGGACTACGACGCGTACGTCATGGGCTGGCTCGCGGACTATCCGGACGCCGACACCTTCACCAGCCCGCTCGTGGGCAAGGCCAACAACCTGTACTCGGGATACGCCAACGACCGCGTCGACAAGCTGATCCGCGACGCCCAGCGGAGCGGGCGCCGCGAGGGGAGCACGGACGCCTACCGGGACATCCAGAAGATCGTCGCCGAGGACGTGCCGCTGGTGCCGCTGTGGCAGAAGAAGGAGTTCATGCTCAGCAAGGAGTCGATCTCGGGCGCCCAGTACCTGATCGACCGCTCGGGGCTGTGGCGGCTGTGGCGCCTGGGCCGGATCTGATCCGCCGCGAGCCGGCCGCCGCGACCTGACCTGCCGCGGTCCGGCCGCCTCGACCTGACAGATTCCGCCGCCGGCCGGCAACATACCGGCCGGCGGCGGACCGTTTCCTTCCGTTCCGCCGGGCCCCGCTTCCGGAGGAGGAGCCTCCGCGAACACCCTCATTCCGCTTGACCTCGACCGGAGTTGAGGTTGTTGAGTGGGGGAACACCGGCCCGGAGGGGCCGGAGACCGGCACGAGGCAAGGAAAGCGGTATTCACCATGGCAACGATCAGCGAATTCCACGGCACCTCCTCCGACGTCCCCGTGGACGTCGTCCCCGCCGACGTCGCCGCCGCCGTACGCGATGTCGTCCGCGGCCTCCAGGACGCGTTCAACGCCAAGGACGCGCTCGCCCTGGGGGAGTGCTACGCGCGGAACGCCACCTGGACCAACGCCATGGGCAAGCGCATCACCGGCCGGGAGGAGATCGTCGAGACCTCCCGCAAGGTGTTCCCCGTCCTCCCGGACCAGCCGGTCCGCTACGAGGTCGTCCGGATGTTCGCGATCCGGCCGGAGGTGATCGCCGTCAACGTCCTCCAGACGCCGGTCTCCCCGGCGGGCGACCCGGTCGAGGGCGCCAAGGGCGCGCCGCTGTACGTCGTGTCGAAGGAGGCGGACGGCTGGAAGATCATCGCCGGGATGAACGGCTTCGTCACCGACCCGGCGGCGGGCTGAGAGGGCTGAGAGGGCTGAGAGGGCTGAGAGGGCTGAGAGGGCTGAGAGGGCTGAGAGGGCTGACGGGGTGTCCGGGCGGACGCCTACCGGGCTCCCGGGCGGGCCGCCTCGCGGGACGGGCGCGGGGCGGCGTCGGGTGCGGCCGCTGGCTCGTCCCGGCGCACGTCCGGCAGCAGTAATACCCCCAGATTGGCGGCGGCCACCAGTACCGCCGCCGTGACCAGGGGCGTCGCGGTGCCCACCACGGCGGCCAGCGGGGCCGCGGCGGCAAGTCCCACGGGCCGTGCCGCCAGGGAGATCAGGGCGTCGAACGAGCCGACGCGGCCGAGGGATTCGGCCGGGATGCGCTTCTGGAGGACCGTCTCCCACAAGGGGGACATCACCCCCCAAGGCGAACGTCGCCACGAAGTAGCCGGCCGTGACCGCCGCGACCGGCAGGGGCAGGGCGAGGGCCAGCAGGGGAAGCGCGTAGGCGGCGGCGCTCACGGCGGCGACGGCCAGGGGGCGGCGGACGGTCAGCCGGCCGACGGCCCAGAGGCCGGCGACCAGGCCGACGGTGCCCAACTGGGTGATGATCACCCAGGCGGTCTCGCCGCCCAGCCGTCGCACGGCGATCAGCGGGCCGAGCGTCAGCAGGAACCCCGCCGACAGGTGCCACATCCCATGGCCGATCAGGCTGACCAGGAACCAGGGGTGGCGACGGGTCTCCGTCCAGCCCTCCCGCAGCTCGTTCCGGAAGGAACTCCGGCCCGTCTTGCGGCCTTCGGTAGAGGACGCGTTACGGCGCGGGCCGCCCAGGGTGAGCGCGGACCCGAGGAACAGCAGGCCCGTGAGGATCGCGGACCAGCCCGGACCCGCGGTCAGCAGCATGCCGCCGGCAACGGCGGGGGCCGCCGTCCCGGCCAGCCCCTGCCACACGGCCAGTCGCGCGTTGGCCCGCAGCCGGTCGGTGCCGGCCACGACCGCGGCCACCAGCGTCCGCACGGCCGGGGTGCCGAAGGCGACGGCCGCGCCGGTGAGCGCCGCGAGGACGCACAGGTCGGGGATCCGGACGACGCCCGCGGCCAGTTCGGCGCCGATGCCGAGCTGGGCGGCGCCGCGCAGCAGGTCGGCGACGCGACGAGGTGTGGTGGGTAGCGGTCGGCGGCGACGACCTCGACACACTGCACCGGCTCGTCGGCCGGGGGAGGCCCTGGCGGGCCACGCCCTCCGAGCTTTCCGCCGAACTGATGCTCTCGCCCGCCGGCATCACCGGCCGACTGGACGCTCTGGAGGGCGCGGGCCTGGTCAGACGGCTTCGCAGCGCCGAGGACCGGCGCCGGGTCGACGTGGAGCTCACCGAGCTCGGGCACAGCAGGTGGGCCGCCGCCATCCAGGTCTGGGGGGCTGAGGAGGGGGACATGGTCGCTCCCCTCGACGCGGCCGAGCAGGACATGATGATCGGCTTCCTGCGGAGGATGCTGCTCCATGTGGAGGGCAGCGGTTCGGAGAAGGCTCGCTGACCCCTTCGTCAGACGCGTAGTTCGGGCGGAAAGCCCGTCCAGCGGAGGTCCTCCGGCAGGTGGCCCATGTCGTTGGCGAGCAGGACCGCGGACGGCCGGTCCGGGGCGTAGCGGATGACGGTCAGGGCCGCGTTGCCCTGGTTGAGCATCAGCCAGCGCCACGGCGGCGCGTCGAGCGCGGCCCGGACCAGCCAGCCGACCAGGAAGTTGTGGGTCACGACCAGCTCGTGGCGGTCCTCGGTGCCCGCCACAGGACCGGTGAAGCGGTCCAGCGCCCGCCGGGCGAGGACCGGACCCCGCTCCCGGTGCGCGGCGGGGAAGCGGGCGACGTACTCCAGCAGGAAGTCGGCGTGCGCGGCGGGCAGTTCCGCCCGGCCGGGGACGTACGGAACCCCGTCGTCCGCCTCCTCCGCGAGCTCCAGGGGCACCCCGTCGAGCCGGCCGGCGACCAGTCGCGCGGTCTCGGCGGCCCGGCCCAGCGGGCTGTGGTGGACCACCGACAGGGGCGCGCCGCGCAGCCGCTCGCCGAGGAGGGCCGCCTGCCGCCGGCCGGCCTCGGTCAGCGCGGTGCCGTCCGGGACGGCCTCCGCGTGCCGGGCGAGGTAGAGGTAGCGGGTGGCGTACGACGGCATGGGCGTGCTCCCGGGACGTTCACCGTGGGGGTGGTCACCGGCGGGGACGCGCGCCGTCGCCACCCCGGTTCCGCCGGCCGCTTGACTTCGAGTGCACTCCAACTCCTAACGTCTGCAGCGTTCCCGCATCACCACGCACAGGAGGCCCGGCATGACCAGCATTCCCACCCGACGACTCGGCGGACTCACGGTCGGCGCCCAGGGCCTCGGCTGCATGGGCATGAGCCACGCGTACGGCGCGTCCGACGACGACCGGTCGATCGCCACCCTGCACCGCGCCCTCGACCTGGGCGTCACCCTCCTCGACACCTCCGACTTCTACGGCGGCGGCCACAACGAGGAGCTGATCGGCCGGGCCCTCGCCACCCCCGGGCGCCGCGAACAGGCTGTCGTCGCCACCAAGTTCGGCTTCGCCAACCGGCTGGGCGAGCCCACCGTGATCCGCGGCGACGCGGCGTACGTCCGGCAGGCGTGCGAGGCGTCGCTGCGCCGGCTCGGCCTCGACCACATCGACCTCTACTACGCGCACCGGATCGACCGGAACGTGCCCGTCGAGGAGACCGTAGGGGCGATGGCCGAGCTGGTGGCGGAGGGCAAGGTGCGTCACCTCGGACTGTCCGAGGCGGGCCCCGAGACCCTCCGGCGGGCGTACGCCGTGCACCCGATCGCCGCCCTGCAGAGCGAGTGGTCGCTGTGGACCCGCGACATCGAGGCCGAGGTGCTGCCCGTCTGCCGGGAACTCGGCATCGGCGTCGTGCCGTTCTCGCCGCTCGGCCGCGGCTTCCTCACCGGCCGCTACACCTCGCTCGACACCCTGGAGCAGTCCGACATGCGGCGCACCCAGCCGCGCTTCGCCGACGGCAACCTGGAGAGGAACCTGGCGATCGTCGAGCGGCTGGAGGCCCTGGCGGCCGAGCGCGGCGTCACCGCGGGCCAGCTGGCCCTCGCCTGGGTCCAGCACCGCGGCGACGACGTCGTGCCGATCCCGGGCACCCGCCGCGAGAAGTACCTGACGGAGAACGTCGCCGCCGCCACCCTCGCGCTCTCCGCGGACGAGCTCGCCGCCATCGACGCGGCGGCCCCGGCCGGGGCGGTCGCCGGCTCGCGGTACGACGAGACCAGCCTGACCTACGTCAACGGCTGATCCCCGGGCCTTCGACGGCGGCTGCCGCGTCCGGGCGCGGCAGCCGCCGGAGGGCGGCCACCGCCCCGGCGAGGGCCGCCGTCACCACGACGGCGCCCGTCCAGCCCAGCGCGGCGACGTCGGTGCCGCCCGCCAGCAGCCGCGAACCTCCCCAGGAGCCCGCCGCGTTGCCCAGGTTGAAGGCGGAGGTGTTGGCGGCCACGGCCAGGGCCGAGCCGCCGCCCGCCGCGCCCAGCACCCAGGACTGCAGCGCCGGCACCAGGGCGCCGGAGGCCAGTCCGACCAGCAGGATCGCTCCCGGAACGGCGCCCTTCACCTCGGCGACGGCGCTGACCAGCGCGAGTGACGCGGCGAGCACCGCGAGCGAGACCGCCAGGGTGCCGCGCAGCGACCGGTCCGCGCACCGCCCGCCGAGCGCGTTGCCCGCGAACCCGCCCAGGCCGAAGAGGAACAGCAGGGCGGTGGTGGCCGCGGCCCCGTACCCCGTCGCCTCCCGCAGCAGCGGTGCGACGTAGCTGTAGAGCAGGAACCAGCCCGCCTGCGAGACGGCGGTGACGCCCAGGGCGCACAGCACCTGCGGCCGCTTGAGCACGCCGGTCCCCGCCGACCCCGCGGGCCCCCGGGTCACCGAGCGCGGCACCAGGGCCATGAGGGCCGCGAACGCCGGCACCGCCGCGGCCGTCACGCACCAGAACGTCGCGCGCCAGCCCCACTCCTGCCCGACGGCCGTGCCGAGCGGCCCGCCGAGGACCGTGGCCAGCCCCAGCCCGCCGGACACCCAGGCGATGGCCGTCCCCTGGCGGCCGGGCGGCGAGATCCGGACGGCGATGAGCACGCAGACCGCCGCGAAGGTGCTGTGCGTCAGGGCGCCCAGCGTCCGCGCGGCCATGAGCAGCGAGAACGAGGGGGCGAGCGCGCCCAGCACGTTGGCCGCGGCGAAGACGGCCAGCAGCACGGCCGCCAGGGACCGCGGCGCCACGCGCGCGGTGAGGGCCGTGACGACCGGCCCGCCGACGGCGACGACCAGGGCGTACGCGCTGAGCAGCTGCCCGGCGGTCGCCACCGGGACCCGCAGGTCCCGGGAGACGTCCAGCAGCAGCCCGACCAGGGCGAACTCGGCGGAGCAGAGGACGAAGGCGGCGAACGCGAGCGCCGCCAGGGCCGCGACCGGGGCGCGGTCGCGCGGTGTGGTGGGTGAGGACGTCGAGGACGTCGAGGATGCGGTGGCGGATGACAACGGTGGTGCTCCCTCCCTGAGTAGGTCGCTCCGTTGTATGTCGAAACGACCTATCTCGAAGTCTAGGGATATGCTGTCTGTCCATGTCAAGCCTGTTGGATCTCGCCATCCTGGGCTTCCTCCACGAGGAGCCCCTGCACGGCTATGAGCTGCGCACCCGCATCGCCCGCCTCACCGGGCACGTCAAGGCGATCAGCCACGGCACCCTCTATCCGGCGATCAAGCGCATGGAGGCGGCCGGACTGCTCGTCCGGGAGTCGCAGCAGGGGGCGGTGGCGGCCCCCCGGCACGTGCTGAGCCTGACCGAGGAGGGCCGGCGGACGTTCCTGGAGCGGCTGCGGCGGCCCGAGGACCCGTTCGTCACCGACGAGAACCGGTGGTTCGCGCTCCTCGGCTTCCTGCGCCACCTGCCCGACCGGCAGGCGCAGGCCGAAGTCCTCCGCAGACGGCTGGCGTTCCTCCGAGAGCCGAGCAGCTTCTTCTACGACGGCGACCGGCCGCTGGGCGTCGAGGACGTGGACGACCCGTTCCGGCGCGGCGTCCTCACCATCGCCCGCGCCACCTCACGGGCCGAACTGGCCTGGCTGGAGGAGACCGTCGCCGAGCTGGAACGGGCGGAGTGAACGCCGAAGGGCCCCGCTCCACGAATCGGAGCAGGGCCCTTCGGCTTGTACGACGGGGATCAGAAGCGGCGCGTGATCAGCGCCCGCTTGACCTCCTGGATCGCCTTCGTCACCTCGATGCCGCGCGGGCAGGCATCGGTGCAGTTGAAGGTCGTCCGGCAGCGCCAGACGCCGTCCTTGTCGTTGAGGATCTCCAGCCGCTGCTCCCCGGCCTCGTCACGCGAGTCGAAGATGAAGCGGTGCGCGTTGACGATCGCCGCCGGGCCGAAGTACTGGCCGTCGTTCCAGAACACCGGGCACGAGGACGTGCACGCGGCGCACAGGATGCACTTGGTGGTGTCGTCGAAGCGCTCGCGGTCCTCGGCGGACTGCAGGCGCTCGCGCGTCGGCTCGTTGCCCTTGGTGATCAGGAACGGCATCACGTCCCGGTACGCCTGGAAGAAGGGCTCCATGTCGACCACGAGGTCCTTCAGGACCGTGAGGCCCTTGATGGGCTCGACCGTGATCGGCTTCTCCGGGTTGATGTCCTTGATCAGCGTCTTGCACGCGAGGCGGTTGCGGCCGTTGATGCGCATGGCGTCGGAGCCGCAGATGCCGTGGGCGCAGGACCGGCGGAAGGTCAGCGAACCGTCCAGGTCCCACTTGATCTTGTGCAGACCGTCGAGCACGCGCTCCTTCGGGTCGATCTCGACCTCGAAGTCCTGCCAGGTCGCCTCGGCGGAGACCTCCGGGTTGAACCGGCGGACGCGGAAGGTGACCGTGATGTAGGGGGAGGCCTTGCTCGCGGCCTCCACCTTGTCTTCGATCGCGGTGCTCATCAGTACTTACGCTCCATGGGCTGGTAGCGGGTCTGCACGACCGGCTTGTAGTCGAGCCGGATCGAATCCCTGCCGTCCGCGTCGACCTCGCGGTACGCCATGGTGTGGCGCATGAAGTTGACGTCGTCGCGGTTGGGGTAGTCCTCGCGGTAGTGACCGCCGCGGGACTCCTTCCGCGCGAGCGCGGAGACCGCCATGACCTCGGCCAGGTCGAGCAGGTTGCCCAGCTCGATGGCCTCCAGCAGGTCGGTGTTGAAGCGCTTGCCCTTGTCCTGGACGGACACGTTCTTGTAGCGCTTGCGCAGCTCGGCGATCTTCTCGACGGCCGTCTTGATGGTCTGCTCGGTGCGGAAGACCATGACGTTGGCGTCCATGGTCTCCTGCAGCTCCTTGCGGAGCTCGGCGACCCGCTCGCTGCCCGTGGACTCGCGCAGCCGCTCGACCTGCTCCTGGACGAGCGCGGCCGGGTTCTCCGGCAGCTCGACGAAGTCGGCCTTCTGGGCGTACTCGGCGGCGGCGATGCCCGCGCGCTTGCCGAAGACGTTGATGTCCAGCAGCGAGTTGGTGCCCAGGCGGTTGGCGCCGTGCACGGAGACGCAGGCGACCTCGCCGGCGGCGTACAGGCCCGGGACGACGGTGTCGTTGTCGGCCAGCACCTCGCCCTCGACGTTGGTCGGGATGCCGCCCATGGCGTAGTGCGCGGTGGGCTGGATCGGGATCGGGTCCGTGTAGGGCTCGATGCCGAGGTAGGTGCGCGCGAACTCGGTGATGTCCGGCAGCTTGGCGTCCAGCTGCTCCGGCGGCAGGTGCGTCAGGTCCAGGTAGACGTGGTCGCCCTCGGGACCGCAGCCGCGGCCCTCGCGGATCTCCGTGTAGATGGAGCGCGAGACGACGTCACGGGACGCGAGGTCCTTCATGACCGGCGCGTACTTCTCCATGAAGCGCTCGCCGTCCTTGTTGCGGAGGATGCCGCCCTCACCGCGGGCGCCCTCCGTCAGCAGGATGCCCATGCGCCAGATGCCGGTCGGGTGGAACTGGAAGAACTCCATGTCCTCCAGCGGCAGGCCGCGCCGGTAGCAGGCGGCCTGGCCGTCACCGGTCAGGGTGTGCGCGTTGGAGGTCACCTTGAAGAACTTGCCGGTGCCGCCGGAGGCGTAGATGACCGACTTCGCCTGGAAGATGTGGATCTCGCCGGTGGCCAGCTCGTAGGCGACCACACCGGCGGACTTCTTGACGCCGTCCACCTCGGTGATCAGCTGGTCCAGGACGTAGAACTCGTTGAAGAACTCCACGCCCTCCTTGACGCAGTTCTGGTACAGCGTCTGGAGGATCATGTGGCCGGTGCGGTCCGCGGCGTAGCAGGACCGGCGGACCGGGGCCTCGCCGTGGTTGCGGCTGTGACCGCCGAAGCGGCGCTGGTCGATGGTGCCGTCCGGGGTGCGGTTGAACGGCAGGCCCATCTTCTCCAGGTCGAGGACCGCGTCGATGGCCTCCTTCGCCAGGATCTCGGCGGCGTCCTGGTCGACCAGGTAGTCACCGCCCTTGACCGTGTCGAAGGTGTGCCACTCCCAGTTGTCCTCCTCGACGTTGGCGAGGGCGGCGGCCATGCCGCCCTGGGCCGCGCCGGTGTGGGAGCGGGTGGGGTACAGCTTGGTGAGCACCGCGGTGCGGCTGCGCTTGGTCGACTCGATGGCCGCGCGCATGCCGGCGCCACCGGCGCCGACGATGACGGTGTCGTACTTGTGGATCTTCATGGTCGCGTCAGCCCCGGGCTCTAGCGGATGTTCGGGTCGAAGGTGAAGATCACCAGCGTGCCCAGCAGGACGGTGAACACCGTGGCGGTGTACAGCAGCATCTTCAGCCAGAAGCGGGTGTTGGCCCGCTCCGCGTAGTCGTTGATGACCGTACGGAGGCCGTTGGCGCCGTGCAGCATGGCGAGCCACAGCATGATCAGGTCCCACGCCTGCCAGAACGGCGAGGCCCAGCGGCCGGCCACGAAGGCGAAGCCGATCTTGGTGACACCGCCGTCCAGCACCAGCTGGATCAGGAGGTGGCCCAGGACCAGGACGACCAGCACGATGCCGGACAGCCGCATGAAGAGCCAGCCGTACAGCTCGAAGTTGGTGCGGGTCGACTTCGGCGTCTTCTTGGTGCGCTTGCGCGGTGCCTCGATGACGGGGGCCGGGTTGTCGACGTCGTAGAGGGAGACGTCGTCGGCGGTCGCGGGGGTGGTTTCAGCGGACATGTCTGGCGTCAGCTCCCGAACAGCGTGTGCAGCGTGTGGCTGAGCACGGGGTAGAAGGCGCCGGCCATCAGGACGACCCAGACGCCGACGACGGTCCACAGCATCTGCTTCTGGTACCGCGGGCCCTTGGACCAGAAGTCCACCGCGATGACGCGGAGGCCGTTGAGCGCGTGGAAGAGGATGGCGGCGACGAGGCCGTACTCCATCACGTTGACAACGGGTGTCTTGTACGTCGCGACGACGTCGTCGTACGCCTCGGGGGAGACGCGGACGAGAGCGGTGTCCAGGACGTGCACGAACAGGAAGAAGAAAATGAGGACGCCGGTGACTCGGTGAGCCACCCAGGACCACATGCCTTCCCGGCCGCGGTACAGCGTTCCAGCCGACACGGAAAACCCTCCGGGAGCGGGGATTGGGGGCTGCCGCCAGCTTGTAACCCAGTCAGGACTGCACTGTCGGTCGGGCCCGGCCGGGTACGGTCCACCGGCCCTGGCCATCGTAGCGACGCCTTGTCGGTTCGGTCGCGCGGGGTCCGGCAGGTGTGATCAAACTGGCATGTACGGGTCGGCGGTGGTGGACGAGAGCCGCATGGGGCGCCATGGTTGGCCGAATGGCCCTGGTTCACTGCCGGAAATTCACCCATAAGTGGGGGTTTTCGGGCGGGTATTCGAGGCTGTCGGCGGTGGAAAGAACTATCTTTTCCGCGATTGGGAGGTTTTGCTCCATGGGACTGCCTGTCAGAATCACCCGTTCCGCACGCTGGGCGCGTGTCGCGCCCCGGTCGCCGGGGCGGCTCGGCCCCGTCCGGCCCCGCACCCCCCTCGTCGGCCTGGTGTTCCTCGCCGCGCTGGCCGCCCCCGTCACCGCCGGCTGCTCCCACGACGGCGGGGCGGCCCCGTCCGGCCGGAGCGGCGGACGGGACGACGCCCGCTCCACCCAGGCGGCGGCACCCTCCTCTGCCACCCAGGTCACACCGGTCACCGGTTCCCCACGCACCGTCCCGGCCGTCCGCTCCTTCACCGCCCGCGGCGGCCCCGGCTGGCGGCCTTCCTCCACGATCCGCGTCGTCACCGACCCCGAAGGGCCGCTCGCCGACGAGGCCCGGCTGCTCGCCGGCGAGCTCAAGGTCACCATCGCTCCCGGACCCGCCCGCGCCGGCGACGTCGAGCTGGCGCTCCGCCCCGGCCAGCGCGGCGGCCCCGAGAGCTACGAGCTGACCACCCGCGACGGCAGGGTGCTCATCACCGCCCCCGACGAGGCCGGCGCCTTCTACGGCACCCGCACCCTCGTCCAGTCCGTCCGCTCGGGCGGCGGGCTCCCCGAGGGCGTCGTCGCCGACGCCCCCGACCGGCCGCAGCGCGGGCTCCAGCTGGACACCGCGCGCAAGCACTTCACCGCCGAGTGGATCGAGGCCCGGCTGCGCGAGATGGCCGACCTCAAGCTCAACCAGCTCGGCCTGCACTTCTCCGATGACCAGGGCTTCCGCATCGAGAGCGCGAGCCACCCGGAGATCGTCTCGCCGGAGCACCTCACCAAGGCCGAGGTCCGGCGCATCGTCGCCCTCGCCACCTCGCTGCACATCGCCGTCATCCCCGAGATCGACTCGCCGGGTCACCTCGGCGCCGTCCTCAAGGCCCACCCGGACCTCCAGCTCAGGGACGCCACCGGCACCCCCTCCCGGGGCGCCGTCGACATCTCCCTGCCGGGCGCGGCGAAGATCGTGGACGACCTGCTGCGCGAGTTCACCCCCCTCTTCCCCGGCCCTTACTGGCACCTCGGCGCCGACGAGTACCGCGCGCTGATGTCCCGCGACCCGCAGGGGTCCTACCCGCACCTCGCCGACCTCGCCCGGCAGCGCTACGGCTCCCAGGGCCGGGTGCAGGACCTGGCCACGGCCTGGCTCAACGACCGGGCCGCCGTCGTGCGCTCCCTCGGCAAGAAGGCCAAGGCGTGGAACGACGGCTTCTTCCGCGGCGGCCTCGTCGCCCCCGACCAGGCCATCGAGGTCGAGTACTGGACGGGCCGCGAGCTCGGCGCCCGGGACCCGCAGGAATACCTGAACGAGGGACGTACGGTCGTCAACCTGAACGACCAGTACCTCTACTACGTGCTCGGGGAGCCGAACGAGTTCCGCTACCCCACCGGCGAGCTGATCTACAAGGAGTGGTCCCCGGCCGTGCTCCGCGGCACCAGGCCGGTGGCGGCCGGGACGGCGGACCCGCGCCGGGTGCCGGGCGGCCGGTTCGCCGTCTGGTGCGACCACGCCGACGCACAGACCCCTGACCAGGTGGCAAACGGAATCCGGCTGCCACTCGCCGCCGTCTCCCAGCGGCTGTGGGACCCGCGGCCGCCCAAGCTGCCCTGGCAGGACTTCGGCACCCTCTACACCACCGTCCGAGGGGGCTGAAGTCCCGGCATCGGGCGGGCTTTCGACCGGTTTGCCGGGCCCTGGCGGCGGCCCGGGGGCCGGCGCTCCCCACACACCTCCAAAGCGGGCTAGCCTCCGGGGTTGAACCATGCGCGGCGTCCGGTCGTTGTCCAAGCGGAAGGCATCGGCCGGTGCGCGGCGCAGCTGTCCACGGCGGACGTGCGCGCTCGCGCGCCCATCGCACTGAACGAGGGCCCGGATGAAGATCGAATTCCTGCTGCACAATGCGTACGGCATCGGCGGAACCATCCGTTCGACCGTCAACCTCGCCACCGCCCTCGCCGACCGGCACGAGGTCCGCATCATCAGCGTCAACCGGCCCGTTGACGAGCCGGAACTCACCATCGACCCGCGCGTGCGGCTGACCCCCCTCCTCGACATGCGCGAGGGCACCGACGGCGACGAGTACGGCGCGCCCCTCAACCAGCGCCCCAGCGAGATCTTCCGCGACGAGCGCATCGACAACGGCCGGATGGCCGCCACCGCCCTCACCGACCAGCGCGTCGCCGCCCACCTCGCGGCCACCGACGCGGACGTGGTCATCGCCACCCGCCCCAAGCTCATCGGCTACCTCGCCCGTTACGGCAGCGACCGCTACCTGCGCCTCGGCCAGGAGCACCTCACCCACGAGGCCCACGTCCCCGAGCTGCACGCCGTCATGGACCCGGCCATCGCCGCCCTCGACGCCTTCGTCACCGTCTCCGAGGCCGACGCCGGCCACTACCGCGACGCCCTGCCCGCCGACCGCCGGGCGCAGGTGCTGTCCGTCCCCAACGCCGTCCCGGCCCCCGCCGCCGAGCCCTCCGACGGCGCCTCCAAGACGATCGTCTCGGCCGGGCGGCTCGTCGGCGTCAAACGCTACGACCGGCTCATCAACGCCTTCGCGAAGATCGCCGACGAGCGCCCCGACTGGCAGCTGCGCATCTACGGACGCGGCACCTCCAAGGCCAAGCTGCGCCGCCAGATCGAGGAGATGGGCCTCTACGAGCGGATCACCCTCATGGGCGCCCGCTCGCCCATCGAGACCGAGTGGGCCAAGGGCGCCGTCGCCGCCGTCGCCTCCGACGCCGAGTCCTTCGGCATGACCATCGTCGAGGCCATGCACGCCGGTCTCCCGGTGATCGCCACCGACTGCCCGTACGGCCCGCGCGAGATCCTCAACGACGGCACCGACGGCATCCTCGTCCCGCTCTCCGCGCAGAGCGAGGCCGACAGCGTCGACGCCTACGCCGAGGCGCTGCTCAAGCTCACCGGCGACGACGGGCTCCGCGCCCGGCTCGGCGCCGCGGCCCGCGCCGCCGCCCACCGCTACGAGCCCGACGCCATCGCCCAGCGCTACGAGCGGCTCTTCGAGGAACTCCGCCCCGGCTGCACCGCCCCCGCGAAGAAGGGCCTGCTCCGCGGCCTCTTCGGCGGCGGTCGCAAGCAGCAGCCCGCCCCCGCCGCGACCGCGCCCGCCGAGACCGCCCACCCCGAGGCGCGCTGCGCCGTCGCCGCCGACGGCTCCCTCGTCTTCCGGGTCCGCGCCGAGCAGCTCACCGCCGACGACTCCCACCTGCTGCTCCGGCACCGCGGCAGCAAGGGAAAGGAGGCCGTCCGCGTCCCGCTGCGGCGGACCGCCGGCGCCGAGTGGGCCGAGGCCCGTGTCGAGCGCGCCGCGCACACCCTGCCCGAGGGGCGCTGGGACAGCTACGCCGAGCGCAAGGCCGACAAGACGCGGCGCCGGCTGACCGCCGTCCTCGTCGAGCAGAAGGCCCTGCTCGGGCTGGGGCTCCAGGCCGGGCCGTCCGGCGTCGCGCCCTGGATCCCGTACGAGACCAGCGACGGCTTCCTCGCCGTCCGCACCTGGCTGCGGGAGCGGCACGCCGAGGTCACCGAGGTCCGGGTGGGTGACGACGTCGTCGCCCTCACGGTGGTGGTCCACGGCACGGAACTCCGCGACGGCGCCGAGCTGATCGCCCGGCTGCGCGGCGGCGACGGCGAGGTGGCCGACGTCCGCGCGCCGCTGGTGGACGGCACGGGCCGGCTGCCGTACGAGCCGATGTGGCGGCGCCGCGGCGAGGAGCAGGACCTGTGGGACCTGTACGTCCGCCCGGGCGCGGGCGCCGCGCCGGTCCGGCTCGGCCGGCTGACCGGCGACTTCGCCGACCGCAAGGGCATCGACACCTTCCCGGCAGCCGATCGGGACGGGGTGCGGCTGCGGCCGTTCTTCACGGTGACGAACGACCTGACCGTGTCGGTCAAGGACATCGCCGGGGAGGAGTGACGGGGCGCGAGCTCTGACGGACGCCGCGGGCTCTGACGGACGCGGTGAGCGTTGACGGACGCGGAGACGGCCGGGCCGCCACCCCCCACAGGAGAGGCCACGGCCGTCGTCCGCCGCGGACCCTGGTGGGGTCCGCACTCTCCTCAGCGCCGGACGGCCGGAAATCGTCACACCGCGGGGGCGCTGAGCCGTGTGCGGCCGGCCGCCGGGCTGGGGCGGGGCGGCTCGGGGCGGCCCGGGGCCGGTGGCCGGGTGGCCTCTTTCGGTCGTTTCCGTGCGGCCGGGTGGACTCTTCCGGTCCTGGCCGGCCCCTTCCGGACGGTTTCTGGACGGGAGCGGTCCGTTGCCCGTAACGTGCGGGCCGCGTCGCCCGGTGCGCACGTGGCGGCCCCACGGCCGCCGCCCCGCCCGGCAGCCGGCGCCGACGAGCAGTCGACTCACCGGCGCCGCCCGGTGCCGTTCCGGCGTTCCGTGGGGGGGACGAAGAGATGTATCCGTGTGGGCGATGCGGCGCCGCCGCCGTGGGGCCGGACGGCCGCTGCGCGGCGTGCGGCGCGGAGGAGCGGCGACCGGAGGGGGCGGCGGAGACGGCGGGACCGCCTCCGATATCCCCTCCGTCCCCGATATCCCCTCCGTCTCCGGTGCCTCCTGTTCCCTCCATGCCTCCGGTGCCTCCCGTGCCTCCTGTTCCCTCCATGTTTCCCGTGCCTCCGGCGGCCGGGCCGGTGCCGGTGAGCGGGGTCGACCTGCGCCGCGGTGTCCGGATCTCGCTCACGACCGTTCTGACGCTGGCGCTGCTCGGCCTGCTGCTGCTCGCCGCCGCCCGGTTCCAGCAGCGCGGCGCGCTCGCCGACGTGCTGGCGGACGGCGCGGTGCTCGATGACGCGACGGCGGACCAGGCCAACGAGGCGGACACGTTCTTCGCCTCGGTGTCCCTGGTGACCACCGTGCTCGGACTGGGCACGGCCGGACTCTGGGCGGCCTGGTTCCGGCGGGTGCGGCTCAACGCCGAGGTGCTGGCGCCGGGTTCGCACCGCTTCGGCAGCGGGTGGGCGGCGGGCGCCTGGTTCACTCCGGTGGTCAACCTGTGGTTCCCCAAACAGATCGCCAACGACATCTACCGCGCGTCGGCCCCCGCCGGGCCGGAGAGTGCGCGGAAGGGGCTGCTCAACGCGTGGTGGGTGAGCGGACTCGTGGCCGGCGCCCTCGCGGCGTCGAGCGCGGCCGGCTACGCGCTGACCGAGGCGAGGATGCGCCGCGACTTCCGGCTCGAACGGTACGACGCCTGGGAGGACGACGTCCGGAACCTGAGGACGCTCGCCGGGGCGAGCGCCTTCGGCTACCTGATGTGTGCCGCCGCCGGCGCTCTGGCGCTGCTGGTGGTACGGCAGTTGACGCGGATGCAGGAGGAACGGGTGCTGGCCGGGCTGGCGTTCGAGGACGGCGTCGCGGCCGGCGCCTACCCGGGACCGGGGTACGCCGCGCCGGCCGGGCCGTATCCGGCCTCCTGGCAGCACTCTCCTCCCTACCCCGGGCCGTACGGGTCTCCTGGGGCGTACGGGACACCCGGGGTGCCGCCCGGTATGCCACCCGGTCCGTATCCGGCCGCAGGGCCCTATGCTCCGTACCCGCCGCCGGGACAGGGCCCGTTGCCCGGGACGCCGGTGGGCCCGTACGGTCCTTCGTACGGGCCGTCGTACGGAGCGCCGAACGGTTCCCCGTACGGCCCTCCGCCCGGCGCGGGGGGTTTCGGGCCGAACCCCTACAACGGTGAGTCTGGCGATGGACCCGCGCATTACTGATTCATGAGTTCTGCAAGTGATGCAGGATGTGGGTGTGCAGGGGGATGACGCTGAGCTGACCGTCGCGGTACGCGCGGCGCAGGGCGGGGACGAGACGGCCTTCCGCGCGGTCTACCGGTCCGTCCAGCCCCGCCTGCTCGGGTACGTGCGCACGCTCGTCGGCGAGACCGACGCCGAGGACGTCGCCTCCGAGGCGTGGCTCCAAATCGCCCGCGACATCGACCGGTTCACCGGAGACGCGGACCGCTTCCGCGGCTGGGCCGCCCGCATCGCCCGCAACCGCGCCCTCGACCACATACGGATGCGCGGCCGGCGGCCGGCGGTCGGCGGCGACGACAGCGAACTCGCCGGCCGCGCCGGGAACGCGGACACCGCGGCGGAGGCGCTGGAGGCCCTGGGGACCGAACGGGCGCTCCGGCTCGTCGCCCGGCTGCCGCAGGACCAGGCGGAGGCCGTCGTCCTCCGCGTGGTCGTCGGCCTCGACGCCGCCACCGCCGCGGATGTGCTGGGCAAACGGCCGGGTGCCGTCCGCACGGCGGCGCACCGCGGACTGCGCAGACTCGCGCAGCTGATGAACGGAACGGACGCGACCGGAGGGGTCGGAGGGGTCGGAGGGGTCGAGGTGAACGGGGTGAACGGACAGCCGGGGTCGGACGGCATCCCCGGACAGCGCAGATCACCCCACGGGCCGGGTTCTTCTCGCGGTGTGACGCGATTGGGCGCGCGGACGCAGAAGGACATGTGATGGCGGACGACCACGAGCACGACCGGTGGGAGCACGACGACCGGTTGGACGGTACGGCGCTCGCCTCCTGCGCTTCCTGCGCCGCTTGCGGCTCCTGTGCTTCCTGCGCACCGGTCCCCGAGCCCGCGCGGGCGGACGCCGCCCTGGCCGCGCTGCGCGCCCTTGCCGCTCCCG
>NZ_JAIQLH010000081.1 GCF_020037025.1 Streptomyces huiliensis
CGGCGGATCCGGCGACCGCGCCGGCGACCGCGCCTCGCGCCGCGTCCCGCGTCCGCCGCTGGCCGTGCCGCACGTGCCGCCGGGCACCGACGCGGAGCGGGCCGTGGCGGCCGAGTGGGAGGCCGTGCTCGGCGTCGACGGCATCGGGCTCGACGACAACTTCTTCGACCTCGGCGGCGATTCGATGCGCGCCGTGCTGCTCGGCGGGCGCCTGCGCACCGCGGGCGTGCTCGACGTGCCGGCCGCGGCCCTGCTCGCCACGCCGACGATCGCCGGGCTGCTCGACCGCGCCGGGCGCGGCGGGGCCGTCGGGCAGGAGGCGTTCGCCCCGATGCTGCCGATGCGGGCCGCGGG
Source organism: Streptomyces huiliensis (assembly GCF_020037025.1). Taxonomy (GTDB): domain Bacteria; phylum Actinomycetota; class Actinomycetes; order Streptomycetales; family Streptomycetaceae; genus Streptomyces; species Streptomyces huiliensis. The sequence continues at coordinate 355 of NZ_JAIQLH010000081.1, forward strand.
GGACCTGCCGCCGCTGTTCTGCGTGCACCCGGTCAGCGGCGTCGCCTGGCGCTACACGGGGTTGCTGCCGCACCTCGACCCGCGCCGCCCGGTGTACGGCCTCCAGGCCCTGGGCCTGGACGGCGCCCTCCCCGCCGCCGATCGCGCCGAGGACGTGATCCGGGACGGCCTGGAACGGATCCGGGCCGTCCAGCCCCACGGCCCCTACCACCTGCTGGGCTGGTCGTTCGGCGGTGCCGTCGCCCACCGCCTGGCCGCCGCCCTGGAGGCCGCGGGCGAGGAGGTCGCGTTGCTGACCATGCTCGACACGCCGCAGCCGGACGCGGCGGCGCTGGAGGGCGAGGCGGTCGAGGCGCAGGCCGCCGCCCTCGTCCTGCGGCTGGCCGGCCTGACCATGCCCGCGCCGGCCACGGTCGACGCGTCGCTCGCGCTGCTCGACTCCTCCCGCCGGGACCCCGAGGCGGTGCCCGGCACGCTCACGCGTGAGGAGGCGATCACCGTGGCGAAGGTGGTCCGCAACAACCTGCGGATCGCCCCCGATCTGGTTCCGGAACGGCTGCGCGCCGACGTCCTCTTCATCAGCGCCACCGAGGTGGCCGACGACGAACCGGAGGTCGCGGGCGGCATCGCCGACCGGGCCGCGTCCTGGCGCCCGTTCACCACCGGCGTCTTCGAGGAGGTCCCCCTCGCCTGCTCCCACTACGCCCTGACCGACCCCGGCCCGATCGAGGTCATCGCGAAGGCGGTCGAGGCACGTCTCGCCGGAGCCGGCGGAGGGGAACGGGCGGAGGTGGCGGCCGGATGACCGGCCCGGCCTCCGGTGGACCTCCCCGGAGGCGGGACCCGGCCGGGCGCCCGGCCGCCGGCCGGGTCCGGCGCTCCGGCGCCGTGGCCGTTCCCCCGTCGATCCCCCTGATCCACTGCGCGGCAGTCACCGGCTGACGCGCGACACCGCGCACTTTCCGGCGGACCCTCCCCCGATGGCGGGCCCGCCCGAACGACCCGAGGAGCACAACCGATGCCCGACTCCCTCCGTCCCCTCTGCCCACTTGAGGAGCTGCACGTCGGCGACCGCAGCCGGGCGGTGGTCACCGTCGAGGTCGAGGGCGGCCTCGACCTCGACGTGCTGGCCGCGGCCTGGTCGCGGACGCTCGACGCGCATCCGACGGCGGACAGCCGGATCGTGCCGCACGGCGGCGGGTTCGCCCTCGAACGGCTGGGGGCGGCCGACCGGCCGGGTCTGGCCGAACCGGCGCCCGGGGAGGACGTGATGACGGAGATCGCCACGTCCCCCTTGCCCGTCGGCGGCCCGGTCGCGCGGCTGTCGACGGCCGCGCGGGGCTCGGACACGGTCGTGGGGCTCGTCGTGGACCACGTGGTGACCGACGGCACCAGCGCCCTCACCCTCCACACGGAGCTCTGGCGGCACTACGCCGCGGTGCTGGCCGGCGAACCGGCCCGCCCGGCGGCGGCCGCGTGGCCGGCCACGGTGTCGGAGCGGCTGCCGGCCGTGTCCGGGGACGCCGTGGCGGCGCTGCTCGCCGAGCGCCTGGAACAGGCGCGCGACCGTCCCCTGGCGCAGTTGCCGTACGTCGAGGCGGGCGGGGACGGCGCGCCGTCGGCCGGGCGGCAGCCGGTGCACAACGTCCGCGTCGCCCTGTCCGCCGACAGGACCGGCGAACTCGCGGCGGGTGCACGGACGTTGGGCACCTCGGTGCACGGCGTGACCGCCGCGGCGCTACTCCTGGCGATACGGGAGGAGCTCGGCGGTTCCGGTACCGCCGCCCTCGGCTGCTTCTCGCCCGTGGACCTGCGCTCCCGGGTCGAGCCCCCGGCGGCGGCCGGCGTGATGCTGCCGCTGGTCTCCGGGTTCCCGGACGTGGTGGACGTCGCGCCGGGCGAGGGCCCGGAGCACGTGGGTCCGCTGGCGCGCCGGGTCACCGAGGGGCTGCGCGGTGCCCTGGCCGGCGACGGCTGGGCCGTGGAGACCGCCCTGCTCGCCCGCCTCGTCGACCACCCGGAGCTGCTGGCCACCACGGTGATCGTGTCGAACATGGGCCGGATCGCCGGGCCGGTGTCCCCGCCCGGGCTGCGGCTGCGCGACACCCGGCTGACGGCCGGGCGCGAGGACTACGGCCCCGGGTTCGGGCAGGGTCCGCTCTTCGCCTGTGTCAGCACCGTGGACGGCGCGTTCTCGCTGGAGATCCCGTACACCCCCGTCTGCTCCCCGCCCGCCCAGATCGAGCGGGTGCGGGCGCGGACGCTGGCGACGCTGGAGCGGATCGCGGACGCCGGGGCGCGGGCCGCGCTGTCCGTCTGACTCCCTTGCCTGATCCGACCACCACCCACTCCCGGAGGAACCCATGTCAGATCCGACCGACCGCATCGCCCTGGTGACCGGGGCCGGTCGCGGCATCGGCCGTGCCGTCGCCGTCCGCCTCGCCGCGGAGGGCGCGCTGGTCGCCGTCCACTACGGGCGGGACGACGAGGCCGCGCAGTCGACGGTGCGGGAGATCCGCGACGCCGGCGGGTCGGCCTTCGCGGTCCGCGCGGAGTTCGGCGCGCTCGGCGCCCTCGACGAGCTGTGGCGCCGCTACGACGAGGGCGTCGCCGCCGTCCGCGGCGGTTCGGGGCCGGCGCCGGTGGACATCCTGGTCAACAACGCCGGGATCACCGTCCCGCGCGGTGTGCGGGACCTCGAAGAGGCCGACTGGGACCGGCTGTTCGCGGTCAACGCCAAGGCCCCGTTCTTCCTGGTGCAGGGCGCGCTGCCGCGGCTGCGCGACGGGGGCCGGATCGTCAACGTCACCACCGCCGCGACCCGGGTGGCGATGCCGGTGATCGCCGCGTACACCATGACCAAGGCGGCGCTGGAGACCTTCACCGTCGACCTCGCCCTGGAGCTGGGGCCGCGCGGCATCACCGTCAACGCGGTCGCCCCGGGGTACACCGACACCGACATCAACCCGGACATGAAGGTGCCCGCCCAGCGCGAGGCCATGGCCGCCACCACCGCCCTGCGCCGGGTCGGTACGCCCGGCGAGGTCGCCGACGTCGTCGCCTACCTGGCGGGACCGGGCGGCCGCTGGGTCACCGGGCAGCGCATCGAGGCGGCGGGGGGCGTCCGGCTCGGACTCTAGGCGGGAGGGCGGTGCCCGGCCCGGAGTGGCGGCCGGTCGGAAATCCACTGGCCGCCGCTTGTCGTCGGCGGTCATACTGCCGCGATGGACCCGGTGACTCTTCGGACCGACCGTCTGGTGCTGCGGGCCTTCACGCCTGCCGACGTGGACGCGGTGTACGAGGCCTGCCAGGACGAGGACATCCAGTTGTACACCCCGGTGCCGGTGCCGTACCGGCGCGCGGACGCGGAGGAGCTCGTCGGCGAGAAGCTGCCCGCCCAGTGGGCCGCGGACAAGGACTACACCTTCGGCGCGTTCCGCGAGGACACCGGCGCCCTGGTCGGCTCGTACTGCCTGACCCGCGTCAGCCGCGGCGTCTGGGAGCTCGGCTACTGGGCGGTCAAGGAGCAGCGCGGACACGGGTACTCGGTGGAGGCCGCCCGGGCCCTGTGCGACTGGGGGTGGGCCACGCTCGACGTGCACCGCATCGAGTGGTGGGCCATGGTCGGGAACACCGGCTCGCGTGCCGTCGCCGAGAGACTCGGCTTCACCGTCGAGGGCACACTGCGCAAGCGCGGCATCGCCAACGACGGTGTACCGCACGACTGGTGGGTGGGCGGGCTGCTGCGGCCCTGATGGGCCGGTCCCCTAATCCCCTGCGACTTCCCGCAGCAGGCCGTCCAACACCGCGGCGACCTCCGACGGGTGGTCGCGGAAGAAGAAGTGGCCTCCCTCGAAGACCGTGAAGCGGAATCCTCCGCCGGCCTCGTCGCACCATCGCCGCACGTGCTCCACCGGCACCCGGGGGTCGTCCCGTCCGGCGAGTGCCGTGACCGGTGTGCGCAGCGGGGTCCGGCGCGGTGGCCGGTAGGTCTCGGCGGCCCGCATGTCGGCGCGGATGACCGGCAGGACGTAGTCGCACAGTTCCTCGTCGGCGAGCACCTCCGGTGCGACGCCGCCCATCGCCCGCAGCGTGCGGAGGAATTCCGCGCGGGGCTGGTCGTGGCACGGGGCGTGGACGCCGAGTGCCGGGGCCGGCGCCCCGGAGACGCACAGCGCGGCGGGCAGCGGCCGGCCGGCGTCCGCGAGGCGGTGGACCGCCTCGTACGCGACGCGCGCGCCGAGCGAGTGGCCGTAGAACACGAACGGGCGGTCGACCGCTTCGACGACGCCCGGGAGGAGCAGGTCGGCCATCGCCCCGACGTCGGTGAGGGCGGGCTGCCGCCGCGCGCTCTCGCGGCCGGGCAGGCGCGCGGTCACGGGGGTCACCCAGGGGGGCAGCGGTTCCAGCAGTTCGGCGTAGGCGCGGCTGCCGCCTCCCCCGTAGGGGAAGCAGAACAGCGTCACCGATCCCGGGGCGGTCCCGGGCCGGTGCCGCACCCAGGGTCCCGAGGCGGTGCGGGGCGGGCGCGTCCGGTTCACGCGGCGCGCGGGGTGAAGCGGACGGGGAGCGCCTTCAGGCCGCGCATGATGAACCCGGAGTGGCGCGCCAGCGGTTCGGCGCCCTCGTCCGGGCGCAGGTCGTCCAGGCCGCACAGCAGGGCCCGCAGGGCGACCTCGCCCTTCACGCGGGCCATCACGGCCCCGAGGCAGTAGTGCAGCCCGTGCCCGAACGCGAGCTGTCCGCGCACCTCGCGGTGGATGTCGAAGACGTCGGGGTCCTCGAACTGCCCGGGGTCGCGGGAGGCGCTCGCGAGGGAGACGAGCACGACCCCGCCCTTCTCCACGCGCATCCCGCCGACGTCGAGCGGTTCCAGGGCGTACCGCGGGGTGGCGGTCTCCACCGGCGGGTCGAAGCGGAGGATCTCCTCGACGGCGCCCGGGATGAGCTCCGGGTTCTCCCGCAGTTCCGCCATGGCGGCGGGGTTGTCCAGCAGGGCGAGCATGCCGTTGCCGATGAGGTTGACGGTGGTGTCCTGGGCGCCGTACATGAGCTGGAAGGCCATGGAGACCAGTTCGTCGTCGGAGAGCCGATCGCTGCCGTCCCGGATCCCGACCAATGCGGAGAGCAGGTACTCGTCGGGCTCCGCCCGCTTGCGCTCGACCAACTCGGCGAGTTCGGCGGTGAGTTCGGCGAAGACGGCGGGCATCCGGTGGACGTCCTCGGGTTCGGCCAGGCAGAGCAGCCGCAGGTACTCCTCGAACCGGGTGCGGTGTTCGGCGGGGACGCCGAGCAGATCGCAGATGATCATGGCGGGGAGCGGGAACGCGAACTCGCGGATGAGGTCGACGCGGCCCCGGCCGGCGAACCGTGCGACGAGTTCGTCGGCGACCTCGGCGATGCGCGGCCGCATCGCCTCCATCGAGCGCGCCGTGAACGCCCGGGACACCAGGCGGCGGAGGCGCTCGTGGTCGGGCGGATCGCTCATCAGCAGCATCCGGTTGACCAGGGCGTCGGGGTCGTCCGGTATGAGCTCCAGGGAGCGCCACGCCCGCTCGGCGTTGACGGTCATCTTGGAGAACCGGCCGTCCGCGAGCACGGACTTGGCCAGTTCGTAGCCGGTCACCAGCCACACGTCCGCGCCCAGGGTCATCCGTACGCGGTGGATCGGCGCCGCCTCGCGCAGCTTGCGGTACCACGGGTACGGATCGGTCTTGAAGCCCTGGTCGAACACCTCGAAGGCCGGCAGGCGGCCCTCGTGCGCCGAAGCCTCGTCGACGGTCATGACGGGTGCTCCCCTCTGTCCGGTGCGTCCGGCCCGTCCGGCCCGACCGGGACGTGAGGCTAGCCGCGGAAGGACTAAGGAATTCCTCAGAGCTCCGTTGATAGACCGTTCTCCGATGCCAGCCGTCACAGAACGAAGGTGAACCCCTGCCATGCCTCTTCTCGATGGATTCGTCCCCTGGCCGGCCGAGACCGCGGAGCGCTACCGGGCCGACGGCACCTGGGCCGGTGAGCCCCTGGGCGAGCTGCTGCGTTCCCAGGCCGCGCGGACCCCGGACAACGTGGCTCTGATCGACGGGGACCGGTCCTTCACCTACGCCGCCCTCGACCGGTGGGCCGACCGCCTGGCCGCCGGGTTCTCGGCCGCCGGCCTGCGGGCGGGCGACCGGGCCGTGCTCCAACTGCCCAACGTCGCCGAGCACGTGGCGGTGTCGTTCGCCTTCTTCCGCATCGGCGTGCTGCCGGTCTTCACGCTGCCCAACCACCGCATGGCGGAGCTGGACCACATCTGCGGCCTGACCGGGGCGAGCGCCTACGTGACCCTCGACCGGTTCCTGGGGTTCGACCACCGCGGGCTGGCCCGGTCCCTGCGCGAGCGGCACGCGTCGCTCCGGCACGTGTTCGTGGTCGGCGACCCCGGGGAGTTCGCGCCGCTCCCCGAAGCGGAGACGCCCCTGGACCCGGCCGGCGCGCCCGGTCCCGACGCTTCGGACGTGGCCTTCTTCCTGCTGTCCGGCGGCACCACGGCGCTGCCGAAGCTCATCCCGCGGACGCACGACGACTACCTCTACCAGGCCCGTACCGCCGCCGGGATCTGCGAGTACTCCGAGGACACCCGCTACCTGGCCACCCTGCCGATCGCCTTCAACTTCACGTGGGGCTGCCCGGGTGTGGTCGGGGTGTTCGCCAGTGGGGGCGCCGTCGTGCTGAGCACCGTGCCCGACCCCCAGGTGTGCTTCCCGCTCATCGCCCGGCACGGGGTCACCACGACGTCGGTCGTGCCGACGATCGCCCACTCCTGGATCTCCGCCGCCGACGGGCGCCAGGAGGAGCTGGCGACGCTGGAGCTGGTGCAGGTCGGCAGCGCGGTGGTGCACCGGTCGCTCGCCGAGGAGGTCGGACCGGCGCTGACGGCCCGCCTCCAGCAGGTGTTCGGGATGTCCGAGGGCCTGCTGTGCCTCACGCGCCGCGAGGACGCGCCCGAGACCGTCCTCACCACCCAGGGCCGGCCCATCTCCCCCCACGACGAGCTGCGCGTGGTCGACGCGGCGGGCGACGAGGTGGCGGCCGGCGGGACGGGCGAACTGCTCACCCGGGGCCCGTACACCCTGCGCGGCTACTACCGGGCCGAGGAGCACAACGCCGGCGCGTTCACCCCGGACGGCTTCTACCGCACCGGCGACCTGGTGCGCATCACCGAGGACGGCGGCGTCGTGGTGATGGGCCGCGCGAAGGACGTCATCGTCCGCGGCGGCGACAAGGTGTCCGCCCCCGAGCTGGAGGGCCACCTCACCGGCCACGAGCGGATCGACCAGGCCGCCGTGGTGCCCATGGCCGACGCCGTCCTCGGCGAACGCACCTGCGCCGTGATCATCCCGGTCGGCACGCCCCCGACCCTGGGCGAGCTGCGCCGCTACCTGCGCGACCGCGGGCTGGCGTCCTACAAGTTCCCCGACCGGGTCGTGTGCGTCGAGGCGTTCCCCAAGAGCGGCCTCGGCAAGGTCGACAAGAAGCGCCTCGTGGCCGACCTCGGCCTCGACGCGCCGCCGGGCCCGGACGCCGCCGGGTCCGACCGCGAGCCGGCCGGTGCCCACTCGTGAGCCGGGCGACGGCGGACCGCGCCGGCGGCGTCCACCCGCACCGGGGCAGCCTGCTCGGCGAGGCCGAAGTGCGGGCCGTGGCCGAGGTGCTGCGCGCGGACGCGCCCCTGTCGATGGGGCCGGTGCGCGAGGAGTTCGAGCGGGCCTTCGCCCGGCACGTCGGCGCCGCGCACGCCCTGACGGTCACCAGCGGGACGGTCGCGCTGGAGATCGCGATCCGGCTGCTCGACCTGCGGGCCGGGGACGAGGTCGTCGTGACGCCCCAGACGTACCACGCCACCGCGCAGCCGCTGCTCGCGACCGAGGCGACCGTGCGGTTCTGCGACGTGGAGCCGGGCAGCCTCAACATGGACCCGGACGCGCTGGAGACCCTGGTCAACGAGCGCACGAAGGCCGTCATCCTCGTCCACTACGGCGGCAACCCCGCCGACATGGACCGGATCACCGCCATCGCGCACGCGCACGGCGCCCTCGTGGTGGAGGACTGCGCGCACGCGATCGGCGCCGAGTACCGGGGCCGCCGCCCCGGCGCGCTCGGCGACCTGTCCTGCTTCAGCTTCCAGGCGTCGAAGAACATCACCACCCTCGGCGAGGGCGGCATGGTGTGCACCCCGTCGCCCGAACTGGCCCGCAGGATCGACCGGATCCGGTCGAACGCGGTGGACGGCACCTTCACCCCGTCCGCGCACCGCCGGCCCCCCGCGGCGCTGCCGTGGATGGCGTACGCCGACTACGCCTACCGGGAGGACTGCACGGGGCTGCGGGGCAGCGGGACCAACGCCGCGCTCTCCGAGGCCGCCTGCGCGGTGGGCCTGGTGCAGCTGGGGCGCCTCCCGGAGTTCGTCGCCCGCCGGCGGGCGATCGCCGCCGAACTCGACGCGGTGTGCCGCCGCTTCGACGTGCTGCCGCTGACCGCCGCGCCCGACGCCGTGCACCCGTACCACCTCTACACCGCGCTCGTCCCCGGCGACGGGCGGCGCGACCGCGTGCTGGACGCCCTGCAACGCTCCGGTACCCCCGCCCAGTTGCGCTACCACCCGGTGCACCTGCTGCCCGAGTGGCGGCTGCGCGGGCACGGCGAGGGCGAGTGCCCGGTCGCGGAACGCCTGTGGTTCGGCGAGCACCTCAACCTGCCCTGCCACCCCGCCATGTCCGACCGCCAGGTCGAGACCCTCGGCGCCAACCTGGCCGCCGCGCTGAGCGGCCGGGACGCGCCCGCCCGACGAGAGAAGGAACCCTCGTGCCCCTGATCCAGGTCAGCCTCTACGAAGACCGCCTCACGCCCGAGACCCGCCGCGCCCTGATCGGGGAGCTCACCGAGGCGGCGGTCCGCGCCCTCGGCCCCGAGTGCCGCGACGTGACGTGGGTGACGCTCCAGGGCATCCCCCGCGACCAGTGGGGCATCGGCGGAACGCCCGGCTGAGCGCGGCCCGGACCGCGCACGGGCCGCTTCCGGCCGGAACCCCGGCCGGTGCCGTCGACCTCCGACCGCCGCCGCGCCACCCTTCCGGCCGGCGGCGGGCATCCTCCCGCCGCGCCCGTTCGCGGTGCCGCACCACCCACCCCACCCGCCTCGCCGGCGACGGGAGCCTCCCGTACCGCCGGCCCGTACCCACCCGCCTCCGCGACCGCGGACCGGCGTGCCGCGGGCTGCCCGGCAAGGACGCAGCGCACGCGGTCGATCGCTCACCGACCGAAGGGGACCGACATGGCCTCGCCCACCGACGACACCACCATCGAGCTGGACGGCCACAGCCTCTCGCTGCGGGCCGTACGGCGGGTCGCGACCCAGCCGGGCAAGCAGAGAATCGCCCTCGCGGCGGCCGCGGCCGAGCGCATGACGGCGTCGCGGGAGGCCACGGAGCGGATCGTCGCCTCCGGCATCCCGATCTACGGGGTGACGACCGGCTTCGGCGACAGCAGCGGCCGTCAGGTCAGCGCCGACAAGGCCGGGGCGCTGCAACGGAACCTGCTCCGCTTCCTGCGGGTCGGCACCGGGGACATGGCACCCGACGAGGTCGTCCGCGCCACCATGCTGATCCGCGCCAACAGCGCCGCGCGGGGCAACTCCGGCATCCGCACGGCACCGGTGGAGCTGATCCTGTCGCTGCTGGAGAAGGACCTGCTGCCGCAGATACCGGAGCGCGGTTCGGTCGGCGCCAGCGGCGACCTCGCGCCGCTCGGCTACCTCGCCGCCGCGCTCACCGGCGAGGGCACCCTGCGCAGCCAGGGCCGGGCGCTCGACGCGGGCGAGGCCATCCGGGCCGGCGGCCTCGCGCCCGTCACCCTCAAGGCCAAGGAGGGGCTCGCGCTCGTCAACGGGACGTCCTTCATGGCCGCCTACGCCGCCCTGGCGGTCGCCGAGGCGGCCGAGCTGGCGTGGGCCGCCGAGCTGTGCACCGCGCTGTCCACGGAGGTCCGGCGCAGCAGCCGCGACCAGTTCACCGCGTTCCCGCACGAGCACAAGCCGCACCCCGGCCAGCTCGCGAGTGCCGCGAACGTCCACCGGATGCTGGGCGACTCCCCCGCCGTGGTCGCCGACACCGACCTCGTGGGCCCCGGTTCGAGCGAGGAGCGCCGGTACGTCGAGCTGGAGCGCCGCATCCAGGACCCGTACTCGATCCGGTGCGCGCCGCACGTCGTCGGCGTGCTGCGGGACACGCTCGGCTGGGCCGAGGACTGGCTGACGACCGAGATCAACTCCTCGAACGACAACCCGCTCTTCGAGGCGGCCACCGACACCGTCCACTACAGCGGCAACTTCTACGGCGGGCACGTCGCCCAGGCGGCGCAGGCGGTCTCCGCCGCCGTGGCCGGGGTCGCCGACCTGCTCGACCGCCAGCTGGCGATCCTGGTGGACGACAAGTTCAGCATCGGCCTCACGCCGAACCTGGTCGTCCCGGTCGGTCCCGACGACCCGGAGGCGGGGCTGCACCACGGGTTCAAGGGCGCGCAGATCGCCGCGTCCGCGCTGACCGCCGAGGCGCTGCACCTGACGATGCCCGTGAGCTCGTTCTCCCGCTCGACCGAGGCGCACAACCAGGACAAGGTCAGCATGGGCACCATCGCCGCGCGGCACGCGCACACGGTGGTCCGCCTGACGAGCCAGGTCACCGCCATCCACCTGCTCGCCCTGTGCCAGGCCGCGGACCTCACCGGGGTCGGGCGGCTGGGGAGCGCGACCCGGGCCGCGCACACGCTCGTCCGCGGGTACTCGCCGTTCCTCTCCGCCGACCGGCCGCTGGACGCCGACATCGAGACCGTCGCCGCCCTGCTGCGCGCGGGCGAGCTCCGCCGCGCGGTCGAGCGGCACGTCTGACAGCCCCGCGAGACCGGGAGGGAACCCCGATGCCGCACCCGACCACGCGCCCCGCCCCGCACCCCGCCGCCCCGCCCCCCGCCGCCGGGGAGACCACCGCCGGAGAGACCACCGCCGGGGAGACCGCGTCACCGCTGTTCGCGCCCGCCCGTACCGTCCGGCGGGACCGGCCGGACGGGACCGTGCTCCTCGCGTCGGCGCAGCCGCTGGGGGTGTACCCCGCCTCCGTGACCGACCACCTCCGCACCTGGGCCCAGGCCGGGCCCGACCGCCCGCTGGTCGCCGAGCGCGGGACCGGCGGCCGGTGGGAACACCGCACGTACGGCGAGGTGCTGGCGGCGGCGGAGGCGATCGGGCAGGCGCTGCTCGACCGCGGGCTGTCCGCGCGGAGGCCGCTGATGGTCCTGTCCGGCAACTCCACCGGGCACCTGTTGATGACGCTCGGCGCGCTGAGCGCCGGGATCCCGGTGGCACCGGTCAGCGTCGCCTACTCCCTGCTGAGCCGGGACCACGCGCGGGTCCGGGCGATCGCGGAACTCCTGCGGCCGGGCGCGGTGTATGCGGAGGACGCCGGGCGGTTCGGTCCCGCGCTGGCGGCGGTGGGCGGCGAGGCCATCGTCGTGGCGGCGCGGGGCGGGCCGGCAGAGCACTCGCTGGACGCCCTGCTGCGTACGGTGCCGGGCCGCGTGTTCGAGGCGGCCCGTGCGGGCGTCACGAGCGCGACGGTCGCGAAGGTCCTCTTCACGTCGGGCTCGACGGGAGCGCCGAAGGGCGTCGTCACCACGCACGGCATGCTGTGCGCCAACCAGCGGATGATGCGGCAGGTGTGGCCGTTCCTGGCCGGGGAGCGGCCGGTGCTGCTGGACTGGCTGCCGTGGAGCCACACCTTCGGCGGAAACCACAACGTGAACCTGGTGCTGGCCAACGGCGGCACCCTGTACCTCGACGACGGCCGCCCGACCCCGGAGCTGTTCGGGCGCACCCTGGCCAACCTGCGCGAGGTCTCCCCGACCCTGGCGTTCAACGTCCCGGCCGGGTACGCGCGGCTCGTCCCCGCCCTGGAGCGCGACCGGGAGCTGGCGGAGCGGTTCTTCGCCCGGCTGCGGCTCGTCTTCAACGCGGCGGCGGCGCTGGCCCCGGCCCTGCGCGAACGCCTCCGGGCGCTGGGCCGCGAAGTGACCGGGCGGGACGTGCCGGTGACGGGTTCGTGGGGTGCCACCGAGACCTCGCCGGCGTCCACCAGCGCGCACTTCCCGTTCACCGACCCGCGGTGCATCGGCGTCCCGCTGCCGGGTGTGGAGCTGAAGCTCGTACCGGCGGAGGGCGACGGCTACGAGGTCCGGGTGCGCGGGCCGCACGTGACGCCCGGCTACCTCGGCCGCCCGGATCTCGACGCGCGCGCCTTCGACGAGGAGGGCTACTACCGGCCGGGGGACGCCGTCGCGTTCGCCGACCCCGGCGACGCGGACGCGGGGCTCGTGTTCCGGGGCCGGCTGACCGAGGACTTCAAGCTCTCCACCGGTACGTTCGTGCACGTCGAAGCCGTGCGCGGAGCACTGCTGTCGGCCGCGCCGGTCCTCTCCGACGCGGTGGTCACCGGGGAGCACCGGGACGCGGTCTGCGCGCTGGCGTGGCTCGACCCGGCCGAGGCCGAGCGGGTGCTCGGCCGGCGGCCGGCCGCGGACGGCGAGGTGCTCTACTCCGACGCACTGGCGGCCCACCTCGGCGCGGCGCTGGAGCGACTCAACCGGGGTGCCGGGTCGGCGTCCCGGGTCCAGCGGCTGCTGGTGCTCGCCGACCCTCCCGACCTGGACGCGGGCGAGATCACCGACAAGGGCTACGTCAACCAGCGCCGGGTACTGGCCGCCCGCGCGCCGCTGGTCGCCCGGCTGCACGCGGAACCCGCGCCGCGGCACGTCATCACCCCGCGGTCCGGGCTCACTTGACGAAGTCCTGCGCCACCTTGGGCGGCCAGGTACCGACCTTGAGCAGGCCCATGGAGTAGGCGCGGGAGACGAGTGCGGCCCGGTTGGGCACGCGGAGCTGCCGGAACAGGCTCTTCACGTGGTACTCGACCCCCTGCCGGCTCAAGTACAGGCGTGCGGCCAGGGGGACGGTGGAGACACCGGCCGCGATGCCTTCGAGGATACGTGCGTCGATCTCGCTGAGGATCTTCTTGCGGGGCGTCGCCGCGGCGGGCTGCGCCGCCTCGCCGGCCGCCGCCAGCGTCAGCCAGACGGCCGAGATGTCGGGGGTCCCGCCGCGTACCGCCAGCGCCGTCAGGTCGGTCCGGAACGGGGTGCCGTCCGGTCCCACCGCGATGACCTCGGTGCCGAACCGGTCGCGCCGGCCCTCGGTGAGCCCGGCGAACTGCCGCAGCAGGGGCTCCCGGCAGCCGGGGTGCACCAGGTCGGTGAAGGACCGGCCGACGAGGCGTGGGGCCGAGCCGCCGAACCGGCGGAAGAACTCCTCGTCCGCCTGCCGGAGGACGAGGCCCCGGTCGAGGCAGGCCGTGGCCGAGCCCGGCCGGTGGAGCGGGGGGTGCGCTTCGGCGTGCTGCGCCGCCGGTGTCGTGAGGAGGCCCTCGAGAGTGGGGGTGGGGGTCGCCAAGGAACTCATCGCCTTTCGGGCACGTGCGGTGACGAGGATGCGGTCGCCGATGGGTCCGCCGGCCTCGCGCCGCGCGGTGGACGGGCGGCGCGGGGGTGGCCCGGGACGCCGGTGTCGGACGTACGGATCAGGGCCCTCCGAGCGGCGGCCGGCGTGCGCCGGGGCGTACGGGGGCGTCCTGGTGGTTCGGGGGCGGGGTGGCGGGACGAGCGGGGTGCCCTACGCGGGCGGACGGCGTACGGGTACACCGGTGCCGGGAGGCCGACGGTGCCCGGTCATCTCGGCCGGCATGCCTCCGGCCGGCCGCCACCCTCCGCGGTGGTCCTGTGGGAAGGGCACTCCCCCGTGCGCATGGCTGCTCCTCGCCTCGGAGGCATCCGGTCGGTGCCTCCGTCTGATGCGGTGTCACTGATCGTCAGTCTTCGCGAGCCGCCGGAACCCCGGCATCCGTCGTATGACTTGTCGTCGACCGGCCGATTCCGGACATCGGCCCGGGTTCCGGCCACGCTCGCCGGTCGGATCGCGGCGGCCTAAAGCAACCCACCGGCATACGCATCAGTCATTCGACGTGGATCGCCCGAGAAGGGACATCACCGGAGGCCGGCTGCCCGGCCTCCTTGACGGGCCCCCGCGCCGCCTCGTCCACCGGCACGCTCATGTGCGCGAGCGGGCCCCGCTCGCCTATCCTCGGCCGCCCGCCGACGAGTTCGGCGGCAGCCAAGGAGGAGGAGCCATGACCGTTCTCGTGACCGGCGCGACGGGAAAGGTGGGCCGTGTCCTGGTCGACCGGCTGCTGGGGGCCGGCCGGCGCGTGCGGGCCCTGACCAGGAATCCGGAAGGAGCCCGGCTGCCCGCTGCCGTCGAGGTGGTGGCGGGCAGCCTCACCGATCTCACCGGAGTCGCCGCGGCGCTCGACGGGGTGGACGGCGTCCACTACATGTCCGGGATGCTCGACCCGCGGAGTGCGGTACGGCAGGCCCGCGCCTTCGTGGAGCTCGCCGCGGACGCGGGGGTCGGGCGCATCGTCGACCTCTCCGGCCTCGCCGTGACCGTGCGGCGGGCGGGCAGTTACGAGATGCTGCGCGACGTCGAGGAGGTCATCGAAGCCTCCGGCCTGCCGTGGACGCACGTGCGGCCGGGCGAGTTCGCCAGTAACAAGCTGGACCTGTGGGGTCCGTCGATCCGCGCGGAGAACACGGTGCGCAGCGCCTTCCCCGACGCGCTCGGCGTCCCCGTCCACGAGGCGGACATCGCCGAGGTGGCGGCCGCCGCGCTCCTGTCGGACGGCCACGCCGGGCGCGCGTACTCGCTGAGCGGGCCGCAGCGGCTCACACAGCGGGAGCAGGCCGCGGCGATCGCCCAGGGGCTGGGCAGGCCGCTGCGCTTCGAGACGGTGACGTACGGCCGGGCCCGCGCCGCGTACATCACGGCCGGGATGCCGTGGGACGTCGCCGAGTACCTGCTGGGCTACCAGGCCGAGTACGCGGAGGAGCCGCCCGAGGTCCGGCCCGATGTCGAGCGGGTCCTGGGCAGGCCGGGCCGCACGCTGGCGCGGTGGGCCGCGGATCACGCGGCCGACCTCGCGGAGGCCCCCGCGCGGCGGGCGGCGGACCCGGCGGACCCGGCGGACCCAGCCGACGCTGTCACGGCCTGAACCGGAGGCGAAGTGCCGGGCTGTGTCCGGCACTTCGCGTCCACGGGGAGTACCCGCTCAGCCGAAGGACCGCCCGTACAGCTGCCCTCGGGAGGTGACGCCCAGTTTGGGGAAGACCTTGTAGAGGTGGTAGCCGACGGTCCGGGGGCTGACGAACAGCCGGGCCGCGATCTCGCTGTTGCTCAGGCCCTCGGCGGCCAGCCGCAGGACCTGGAGTTCCCTGGCGGTGAGGCCCTCGGCGGCCGGGGACGCGGGCGGGGCGGAGCGGGTGGTGCGGCCGCCGGCGGCGCGGAGTTCCGCGCGGGCCTGCTCGGCCCAGGGGGCGGCTCCGACGGCGGTGAGCTGCTCCTCGGCGCGCAGCAGGTGGTCGCGGGCGTGTTTGATCCGGCGGTTGCGGCGCAGCCATTCGCCGTACAGGAGGTGGCAGCGGCCGGTTTCGAAGGCGGAGGGGCCGGCTTGGTCGAGGGCGGCGAGGAAACGTTTCTCCGCCTCGTTCCCGGTCGCCACCAGGGCAAGGCAGCGGTGCTGGGCGGAGCGCAGGTGCGCGGGGAGGGGGACGTCGTCGAGGGCGGCGCGGGCGCGGGCGGTCTCG
Source organism: Streptomyces huiliensis (assembly GCF_020037025.1). Classification (GTDB taxonomy): domain Bacteria; phylum Actinomycetota; class Actinomycetes; order Streptomycetales; family Streptomycetaceae; genus Streptomyces; species Streptomyces huiliensis. Next base: position 16,134 of record NZ_JAIQLH010000081.1, read on the forward strand.
TCGGCCCTGACGCAGGCCTCGACGTAGTCCGGGAGGGCCAGTTGGCGCATCATGTAGTGACGGGCCGACCCGCCGGTGGTACAGACCTCGGCCAGCAAGCGTACGGCGTCGTGGGGCCGGTGGTCGGCGAGCGCGTCGAGGGCCAGGGCCCAGTGGGCCAGCGCGACGGCGGAGCGGACCCGGCGCGGGACGGTGACGTCGAGGGAGGCGGCGGCCAGTTCACGGCAGCGTTCGCCGTCCCCTTGGGCGGCGGCGATCCAGGCGAGCGTGGCGCGCAGGTGGCCGGCCGGGCCGGTCTGCCCGGTCGCCAGGGCGAGGTCGAGGCCCTCGGTGGCGTTCGCGCTCGCCGCGGGCCAGGCGCCGGTGAGGAGTTGGAGGGAGGCGAGGGGGGCGAGGGTCATCGGGAGGGTGCCGATCGCGCCGCCCTTGCGCAGGGTGTCGGCGGCGCTCTGGAGGGCTTCGAGGACGGGTTCGGTGGAACCGAGGAGGTGGGGGAGGAAGACCGGGGGCCACGCCCAGGGCCGTGGGTGCGCGGGGCCCAGCCAGGCGACCGGGGTGTCGGCGCCGTCGCCCGGCCGGCCGCCGGGGGCGGCGGGTTCGGCGAGGGAACCGACGTGCCGCATGTGGTCGGCGAACCGGCGCGCGTCGCAGGCGGGGCGGTCGCCCGCGAGTCCGTCCAGGAGTTCGGCGATGCCGCCCAGCCGCTCGGGGAGGTCGGCGATCCACGCCGACCGCGCCGCCATCACCAGGGACTCCCCCGCCAGGTACGGATCGGTGGTCCGGATCAGGCGGGCGCTCTCCAGCAGCATGGCGCAGGCGGCGGCGGGGTCGTCGGAGGCGTGGACGATGGCGCCCCGCACGCGGAGCACCCCGGCGCGCAGCCGCGGGGTGCCGGCCAGGGGCTCGGCCTGTCCGAGCAGGGCCTCGGCCTGCTGGGGTTCGGCGGCCTGCCAGGCGCACTCGGCGGCGTCGGTGAGCAGCCGGGCGCGGGTGCCGGGGTCGGAGGCGAGCGCGGCGGCCCGGCGCAGGGCCTTGGCGGCGGTGGCGACGCCGCCGGTGCAGCGGGTGCGGTCGGCCAGCCGGGTCAGGAGGCCGGCGGAGTGGTCGTCGAAGCCGACGGCGGCGGCGGCCAGGTGCCAGGTGTGCCGGTCGTCCCCGGCGCCGGTGGCCGACGCCAGGGCCAGGTGCGCGGCCCGGCGTTCGTTGAGGGGGGCGCCCTGGTAGAGGGCGGAGCGGACGAGGGGGTGACTGAAGCGGATGTGGTGCTGGTCGAGGTGGAGCAGGCCGCGGGCGGCGGCGGCGCACAGTTCGTCCATGGCCCGGTCGGTGCGTTCGGCGGCGCGGAGGACGACCGCGAGGTCGCCGTTGTGTTCGGCGGCGGCGAGGAGGAGGGCGTTCCCGGGCTGGGCGAGGAGGTCGGCGGCCCGGTGGCGGAAGAGCTGCTGCAGGCGTTCAGTGAGCGGGAGTTCGTCGGGCAGGACGGCTTCGCCGCTGACCTGTCCGGGGCTGAGGGCGGCCGGGAGTTCCACCAGGGCCAGCGGGTTGCCGTTGGCCTCGTTCAGGACGCGTTCCCGGGTGGCCGCGGCGGCGGTGGGCAGCCGGCGGGCGAGCAGCGCCCGGGCGGCGTCGGGTTCCAGCGGGCCGACGCGGAGTTCGCGTACGCCGGGGGCGGGGAAGGCCGGGGATCCGCCGGTGGCCGCGTCGCGCACGGCGAAGATCACGGCGACGCCTTCGGCTCCGAGGCGGCGGGCGACGAACTGCAGGGCGTCGGAGGAGGGGGTGTCGAGCCATTGGGCGTCGTCGACGAGCAGGAGCAGGGGTCTGCTGCGGGAGGACTCCGAGAGCAGCGCGAGGGCGGCGAGGGCGACGAGGAACCGGTCGGCGGGAGCGGTGTCCATGCCGAACGCGGAGCGGAGTGCGGCGGCTTGGGGGGCCGGGAGGTCCGCCTCTCCGGCGGTGAGGGGACGCAGGATCTGGTGGAGGGCGGCGTACGGTAACTCCGCCTCGCTCTCGACGCCGATCGCCCGCAGGACGCGTACGCCGCTGCCGGCCTGCTCGGCCGCGTGGTCCAGGAGAACGCTCTTGCCGATACCGGCGGGCCCGCGCAGCACCAGGCAGTCGCTGCGTCCTTCCCGGACCGCGGCGATGACGGCGGCCAGTTCGCTCTGTTCGCGTTCTCGTCCGACCAGCATGCGCGGGGAGGTCCTTTCCTGGGGATCCGTGCCATTGCTAGACGCATTCTCCGATCAATGGGTTTATCCGTCGTGTACGACTGGTGTGATCTGTATTACTTGGTCGCCAAGGACCGTCATGTCGCGGATGCTCCCCTCGCCTGGGAGGGGGCTCGGGCGTCCGGGGTAGGGACGGGAGCGGCACACCGCCTGAACTCGCCCGGTTGCAGGGCCGGTTCGCGCCCTTTGCTTGGCGGCCGGCGGCATCCTGACGTACCCGCGGTCGCCGGACGGGGCGGGGGGGGCGGCCCGCCCCGTGGCGGAGGACCGCGGTCAGGGCCGCAGGTCCTCCAGGAACAGCAGGGCTTCGTCGAGGGCGGCGGCGAAGTCCAGCTCCGGGTTCTTCGCCCACTCCAGGGAGACCTGGAGCAGCACGCCGAAGACGGCCCCGCTGTAGGCGCGGACGGAGGCGTCGCCCGGGTCGCGGCCCGCGCGTTTGGCCACCTGCTCGGACATGATCTCCATGGTCCGGCTCATGTTGCCGAGGCCGGCTCCCCACAGCTCGGGCTCGGAGGTGATGAGGACCCAGCGCTCGCGCTGGAGGGCCAGTTCCTCGGCGGGGATGTCCTTGAGCATCGAGCCGATCGTCCGGCGCTCCGCCTGGACCGGTGTGAGGTCGGGAGCCTGCGCCTGGAGCAGCATCGCGAAGGGCAGTTCGTAGTCGTGGGAGAAGACCAGGTCGGGTTTGGTCGGGAAGTAGCGGAAGACGGTGCTGGGGGCGACCTCGGCGGCCTCGGCGATCTGCTCGATGGTCGTGGCCGTGTAGCCCTGCTCCCTGAACAGCCGCACCGCCTCCCGCTGGATCGCGGCCTTGGTCCTGGCCTTCTTGCGTTCTCTCAGGCCGGGCACCGGTTTGGCCTGGTCAGGCTGCGTCTGCGGCTTCATGCTCAGATTCTGCGGGCTGGGCGGCGCGAGCACCAACACGGCGCGGGAGCATGACCGCGGCGACCAGGGCGCCGAGCAGGCCGAGGCCGCCGGAGACCACCAGGACGACGTCCAGGCCGTGGACGAAGGCCGAGCTCACCCTGTCGGCGAGCTCGGTGGACCGCACCGCGCGGGCCGTGGCCAGGCCGCCGAAGACGGAGTCCCGGGCCGCGCCCTGCGCGCGTTCGGGCAGGCTGCCGACGTCGAGGCCGCCGCGGTAGCGGGAGTTGAGGACGGATCCCAGGATGGCCGCGCCGAAGCTGCCGCCGAGGGTGCGGATCGACTGGTTGACCGCCGAGCCGACGCCCGCGCTCTCCGTGGACAGTTCGCCGAGCGCGGCGTCCATGGCGGTGGGGAGGGCGAAGCCGAGGCCCAGCCCGTAGGCGGCGGTCCAGGCGGCCGCGAGGCCGGTGCCGCTGCCGGTGTCCGTGGTGGCGCCGCAGAACAGGGCGGCGGCGAGGAGGGCGAAGCCCAGGCCGACCGCGGCCTTCGGCCCGACGGCCTTGGCGATCCGCCCGGCGGCCGAGACGCCCACGAGCAGGCCGCCGACCATCGGCAGCAGCCGGAATCCGCTGCCCGTCGCGTCGGTGCCCAGGATCGCCTGGTAGTACTGCGGCATCGTGAACAGCACGCCGAACATGGTGAAGTTGACGACGGTGCCGAGCAGGGTGCCCGAGGTGAACCGGGCGGAGCGGAACAGCGACAGGTCGACCAGCGGATCGGCCACCCGCTTCTCCCAGAGCACGAAGACGACGACGGCGAGCAGGCCGCCGAGCAGCGGTGCCAGGGTGCCGGCGTCCGTCCAGCCCTTCTCGCCGCCCTGGATCACGCCGTAGGTCATCGCGGCCAGGCCCGTACTGGAGAACACCAGGCCGCCCACGTCGAACCGCTTGGCCCGCGCGGCCTTCGACTCCGGCAGCCAGGCGGAGACCGCGAGAAAGGCGAGGACCACCACCGGCACGTTGATCAGGAACACCGCTCCCCACCAGAAGTGGTCGAGGAGGTAGCCGCCCAGGATCGGGCCGAGCGGGTAGGCCAGCATCGCCGCGCCGGCCACGGCGCCGATCGCCTTGGGCCGTTCCTCGTCGGAGAACATCACCGGCAGCAGCGACAGTGTCGTCGGCATGATCAGGGCGGCGCCCAGGCCGAGTGCCGCGCGGGCGGCGATGAACGTACCCGACGACGTGGAGTAGGCGCAGGCCAGCGACGCCAGGCCGAAGATCACCAGGGCGGCGAGCAACACCTTCTTGCGCCCGTAGCGGTCCCCGAGGACGCCGGCCGGGATCATTCCGGCGGCGAAGACCAGCGTGTACGACGTGACGAACCACTGCAGTCGGACGTTGTCGGCACCCAGGTCGTCGGCCATGGCCGGCAGGGCCAGGCTCAGGATCGTCACGTCGAAGCCCACGACCAGGGAGGCGAGCACGAGGGCCCCGACGGCCCACCACCTGCGCGCACTCGGATCCACTGACACGAGAGTCCACCCCCTGATAAGAGTCCAATCTCTTTTCGGAGCGTACTCTCATTTTTTCGGGCGGGGCAATCCCGAGCCGCGTTCACTCCTCGGGCGGCGCGGCGGTGTCGTCGTCCGGGCACGTCCGCCGGACGAGGTCGTCCACCACCGCTTCGAGCCGCGGCCGGGCCGCGAGGAGGGCCCGCTGCCGCTCGGCCGCGGAGCCGTGCGCGTCCAGGCGGCGGAGGAAGGCCGCGGCCCGCTCCTCGTCGCCGTACGCGCGCAGGACGGGACGGAGGTGCCGGAACAGCCGTCCGGCCTGGGCGGACGGGGGCAGGCGGCGGCCGGTCGGGGCGTCGAAGCCGTCACCGGACCAGCCGTCGCGGGCGGCGCGCCAGTACGCGGCGCGCAGCAGTTCGGCGCCGGTGCGGGGGCCCGGGTCGCCGTCCACGACCCGCCGGGCGGCCGTGACGACCAGCGCCCGGATCAGGGCGGTGAGCGCCACCGTCCCGTCCACGTCGGGCTGGACGTCCATGGTGCGGACCTCCAGCGTCGGGAGGGCGGGGTTGGGCCGGACGTCCCAGAACGGCATGCCGGGCTCCAGGACGGCCTCGGTGGCGGCCATGGCCTCGGCCTGCCGCAGGTGGTCGGCGAGCGACTCGGCGTACGGGGGCGGCCCCAGGCACGGGAAGCGCCCGCGGATGACCGGGCGCCAGGCGGCGTAACCGGTGTCCCGGCCTTCGTGGAAGGGCGAGTTGGCACTCATCGCCACCAGCAGCGGCAGCCACGGCCGCAGGTGGTTCCCGACCAGGACGGCGGTCTCCCGGTCGGGGAGGTGCACGTGGACGTGGAGGGCGCAGACGGCGAAGTCGTCGAGCATCCGGCGGTACTGCAGGAGCCCGGCGCGGTAGCGCGGGTGGCCGCCGATCTCCGTGCGGCAGCCGTCGCCGCCGATGACGGGGGTACCCGAGGCGCACAGGCGCAGGCCCTCGGCACGGGCGGCGGCGGCCAGGCCGGTACGGACGCGGAGCAGCTCCGCGCGCAGCTCGTCCATCCGGGCGCACGGCGGGGTCTTCCCCTCGACCTGGCATTCGGTGAACTCCCCGGAGACACACGCGCCGAGCGCGGGCGCGGCGCGTGCGACGACCCGGGATCCGGCCGCGACGACGCCGCGGGTCGCGGGGTCCACGAGGAGGAACTCCTCCTCGACGCCGACCGTGGGTCCGCTCCGGCCGTGCTCGCCGTTCACGGTTCCAGGATCGGGCCGCGGGTCGCGGTTGTCGCCCGCTCGCCGCCGGGGTGGTGCCGTCACGCGTCGGGATTGCCCTTGTGCGGGGGCCTGACCTGCGGCGATCGTACGGCGGCGGCACGGCTGCCGCCGCCGGCCGGGCCCCGGAAGCAGCCGGCCGACCGGCCGCGGCACGGGGGGGCGTAGCCGGCGCTGCCGCGCCACGCCCTGGCGCGGTATCCGGGCCGCCCGGGGCTCGCCGGGCTCGCCGGGCTCCCGCGCGCGGCGCTCGCCGGCCCCGCGCGTACCCGCGGATCCGGGACGCCCTCCCGGTCGTCATGGCCCGCCGGGACGGGCACGCGTTCCGCCTGCCCGTCCCCCGCTTCGCGCCGCGCACCGTCGACGTCGTGGCCCGGGTGCTCCACCCGGCCGGATTCCGGGTCTCCGGCCCGCCTTCCCCGACCCGCCGGCGGACGGCCGGGCGCGTGGCCGAGCGAGTGGTGGCGCGCCCGGCTCCCGCTCAGCCCTCCCAATCCTCCTCGTCGCCGCCGCGCATGACGCGCCAGTCCTGGACGTCCTTCAGCGCCGTGCGCGCCAGCTCGGCATACTGCACCGGGCATTCCCACAGCTCGCGGGAGGAGAGTTCGGCGGGCACGGGGGTGTCCGGGTGGTCCTCCGGTGCGTACAGGTGGACCACCGCGAGGTACCGGGACCGCGTGTTGGCGGTGGCGGTGGACCAGGGGTGCCGGGGGTGCTCGCAGGTGACGTCCTGGTCGACGGTGGCGAGGGCGGCGGCCAGGTCGCGGGTGTACGAGGGCGGCAGCCCCGCGTACGTCTGGGCGACGCCCATCCACAGGCACAGGAACAGGCCGATCCGCTCGTCGTCCCGGACCTGCCCGGAGAGCCAGCGGCGGGCGGACCACAGGGCGACCGGGCCGGTGTTGTTCTCCCAGGTACGGCGGATCGCCTCCTGGAGGGCGACGACGTCGACGCCGCCGTCGTCGCGGACGAAGCGCGCGTCGAGGTGGGAGACGTCGATGCCGCCGAAGTTCCGCCGGTACGCCTCGCGTACCCGGTCCGCGGCCCGGCCGGCGAGTTCCGCGAGGAACGCCTCGCAGTCGAACACCGCCATCGCCTCGCCCGCAAGACCCCTGTCCTCGGCGAACGCGGCCCGGCCGGCCTCGGTCAGCATGCTCGCCCCCGCCTCGACGCCGTACTCGGAGTCCAGGTGCGCGGGGTGACCGCCGCCGTCGGCCGGACAGGTGCAGGGGTCCGGCCCCAGCGTGGCGAGGATCCCGTCCAGGGCCTCCGTGTACGACGTGAGGAGGGACTTGCCGTAGACGCGCGCGGAGGCGTACCAGCAGGTGGCGTAGAGGAGGATCGTGTACCCGGTCCGCTCCCGGCGGCCCTGCGGGGTCCCGTGGCGGCCGAGCGCCTCCGCCGCCTCGTCCGCGAGTGCGGCGAGGGCCTCCTCCGGGTCCACGGAGGGGTAGTCGTTGACGATCCCGGACAGGGCGATCATCAGCTCGCGGTGGTCGGCGGGCAGTTCAGGCGTCACTTCAGTCACATCCGTCACCGACGCGTGAGCGGTGCGGGTGGTTCCGTCGGCGGTCTGATCGGCCGGTACGCCCGCTGGGGGCCGGGTTCGCGGTACTCGCCGTCGGCCGGCGGCCCGGGTGCCTGCTCCCGGCCCTGGCCGACGGCGCGGGGCCGGGCGTGACCGGGGGCGGCTACACCTTCACCTGCACGTACGTCCCGGTGCCGTCGGGCTTGCCCATGCTGTACTGGCGCAGCGGCTGGCCGTCGGCGGTGCGTTCGTGGCCGATCATGTATCCGGTGAACTTGTTCTGGACGCCGATCCTGTCCGAGCCGGGAACGTCCCGGTAGACGTAGAAGCGCTGGAGGTCGTCCGTCTTGCAGTCGGCCTGCCGGAGCGGGGCGCCTTCTTCGGCCGCGGTGGCCTCGGTGACGGTCAGGCACTTTCCGCTGGCCTTGTTGAGGAAGACGTACTCCACGAAGCCGCGGGTGTTCTCCGGACCGCGACAGAGCTGCCACTGGTCCTGGTTGCCGAACATGCCGGGGCCGGCGCCCAGTTTGACGTTGTCACCGCCGAGGAAGTCGGGAGCCGACCAGAACAGCGAACGCTCGGGCGTGGCGATCTTGGAGTAGCCCTGGTCGCAGGTGAAGCCGGCGGGAACCTTGGGCGCGGGGGGCCACTCGGGGCTCTTGGCCGCCCTCGGCGCCGTCGCGTCCGCCCTCGGCGCCGTCGCGGGCGTCTTCCGCTCCACGGCCGTCCGCCCGGCCGCCCGGGCGGGGTTGCCGCAGCCGAGCAGGTCCTGGGCCCTCCTCATGATGCTGTTGACGGGCACGGTGTCCTCGCAGCGGACCGCGCCCTCCTCCAGCGTGGTGTAGGTCGTGAAGCTGCCGCTCTCCGGGCCTTCGATCCACTTGGTGGCGTAGGTGCCGTTGCCCTGGTCGACACGGTTGCAGTTCAGGCTGCCGTACTGCCCGGTGACCTTGCGGGTCCCCTCGTAGAGGCCGTAGTAGCCGGGCCTGCGGAAGTCCCAGGAGATGGACTTGGACTGGCTGCTGGTGGTGGAGGACGACATCTGCACGGTCAGGCCCAGGCTCCCGCCCACCTGGCCGAGCACTCCGACCTGGAAGCTGCCCTGGATGTTGGCGGTGAGGCCGACCTGGACCGTGACCACGGTCTGCGTGCGGGTCTCGACCGTCTGGGAGCCCGTCGACCCGTCGGTGACGTACCAGCCCTTGAAGTGGGTGATGGTCGGCTGCACTTGGGCGGTCTTGATGAACGGGTACCGCTTCCCGAGGTCGGTGGAGGTACAGGCGTCACCGAGCTTCGGCTGGTCGGCGGCCGTCGCGGGCTTCGGGTGCCCCGCCGCGGCGGCGGAGCCGGCCATGACGTCGAGGGCGGCGAGCGTCGACGTGGCGGTCACGGCGAGGGCGACCAGCCCTCTGCCCCAGCGACCGGAGGATCTCAAAGGATTCACGATGCCCTTTCCTTGGCCGGGCGCCCTGCCGGTCCGGACCTGGCCGGAGCCCTGCCAGTGGTGTGGGAGGGGCGGTGCTCAGTCAAGGGGAACTTAGCGTCGGCGGCGACGCGGTGACGATGGCGGAATCGGCCGGTCCCGGCTGACACCACGGGCACTTCATGGGCCGCCCGACAGCCTTGCTCTGTCCTGACTCATCGGTTCCCACGCGGCGGCACTATCTGCCGTCCACCGTCGGGCGAACGGGCTGCTCGGCCGCGCATCCACTGCCGTCGCTCCTCCGGGCAACGACTGCCGGACACCGGCCCTTCGTCACCCGCCGGCACGTCCGTCCCCTGTCAAACAGTGGCGACATCCGGCCAACTTGCCTATTCCGAAACCGAGTTCCCCAGTCAGGCCATCACGGCCCGGATATTTGCGCGCCCGCCCGAACGACTCTATGAACGACGGACGACCGTACCGATCCGGAAACAAGGGGAGGAACGAAATGTCCATACCCGGTTTACGTCGCCGCCGCAGAGAGCGGGACCGCAAGCCGAACCGGCTGCGCCGTGTCCTGTCCGGGGCGACGGTGGCCGCGACGGCGGCCGCCGTCGCCTTCGGCGGCACGGCGACGGCCGCCACCGCGCCTCCGGCCGACCGCGGGAACACCGTCACGAAGAGTCCGGCGGAACGTACCGTCACGTCGCGGATGACCACCATGCGCGTGACCGGTCTGGTCTCCGGAACTCCGGACCGAGCGGGCAACGTCACCGTGCGGCTGGCCGACGGGAGGACCCTTCCCATCCCGGCGGCCGACAAGGACCTCGTGATGCGCCGCGCCGCCCAGCAGGCCAGGACCCGGCTCAAGCCCCCCGAGCCCAGACCGTGCGGCACCTCCTGGGTCAAGCTCAAAGAGAAGCCCAACCACCACCCGGTCGCCATGGAGACCGGGTTCGTGCTGAACGCGAAGGCCACCGGTTACGAGTGGCTCGTCACCATCACGGGGCCGGACAACTACACCCACCAGTACTCCAAGCACGGCAACCTCGCCTTGCGTGACACCTGGCAGGGCGGTTACCGCAGCGACAAGGACCAGGCCGAGGGGTCCTACTCCGCCGTCGTCGACCCGGGCGCGTCCTACGTCCGGCTCTTGTCCGGCGAGCTCTGCCTCAACATCGAGGCACACGACAGGCAACACCTCACCAAGCCGAAGGCCGCATGCCTGAAGATGATGCAGGCCAATTCCGGCAACGGGTGGATCCTGAACAGCAACCAACCGGTCCCGCACCGCAACCGGACCGACCCGGCCAGTCCGGCCGGCACCCGGGCGACCGGGGCGCAGGCCTGCCTGGGGAAGACGCTCGGCAACGGCAGCGATCCCGCGGAGAACATCACCGGCTGGCAGGACGCGCAGCAGTTCGCCGCCACGCACCCGGCCAAATCCACGCTCGCGCGGTGTCACCTGATCGCCAAAGTCTTCGGCGGGAAGGGGCTGGTGGGGGACGGCGGACTGGACAACCTCGTCCCCTGCTGGCAGGTGGGGATGAACACCGGACCGGCCAGCATGCGCACTTTTGAGATGGAAGTACAGAAGGAGATGAAGGACTTCCCCCTGGGAGACTATGACGCGGTCTACTACCTGGTGACGCCCATCTACAAGGACGAAGCCAGCACGATCCCCGCATCGGTCGTCATGAGCGCCAAGGTCCAGCGGGCGGACGGAACGGAGAAGCTGCTGTTCACCAATCCCGTCTTCAACCGAGAAGCCAGTGGACTCGACCTCGGAAACTGATCCGCCCTGACGCAGGCCACAGGACCTCCCCGCCTGGAGGTCCGATTCCCGCCGGAAGCGGTGGCGCGCGACGGACAGACTCGGCCCCATGAAGAACCTCGGTCTCATGGACGACACGGACAACACACTCCTCACCCGCTTCGACGCCGCCGTGGAAGGCTTCGGCACCCGGCTGCGCGCGGTGCCCGGCGCGGCCTGGGAGGCGCCGACGCCGTGCACGGAGTGGAACGTGCGGCAACTCGCGAACCACATGATCCAGGGCGGCCGGCTGTACACCGCGCTCCTCCGTGGCGGCGGGAGCGCGGAGTTCCTGGCGAACCTGGATCCGGACGCGGTCGAGGGAGATCCGGTGGCCGGCTTCGAAGAGGCGGCGGCCGAGTGCCGGGCTGCGTTCCGTGCGCCCGGGGCGCTCGACCGGACCGTCGACTACCCCTTCGGGCCGGTTCCCGGCCGCCGGCTGCTGGGCCTGTACGTGGTGGACGCGGTCACGCACACCTGGGACCTCGCCCGCGCGGTCGGCCTCGACGAGCGGCTCGACGCGGACACGGTCCGCTGGGTCCTGGACCACTTCGCCTGGATCTACGAGGGCGTCTCCGAGAGCCCCCTCACGTCCGGCTCGGTCTACTACGGACGGCCGGCGGAGCCCTCGCCGGCCGACGGATCCGGGCAGGGCCGCCTCCTCCGTCTCATGGGTCGGCGGCCGTAGCGGAGGGTGAGCCCGGTCTCACTCGCCCGGCGGCTCTTTCCTATGAAACGAGTTGCATAGATGATCCAGGGCATGGCGCTCGAGCACGCGATCCTCGTTTCCCTGCTGGAGAAGCCGGGCTCCGGCTATGAGCTGGCCCGGCGGTTCGAACGGTCCATCGGGTACTTCTGGACCGCCACCCACCAGCAGATCTACCGGGTCCTGAAGCGGATGGTGGGCGACGGCTGGATCGACGTCCGGGAGGTGGCCCAGCAGGGCCGGCCGGACAAGAAGGAGTACTCGGTGGCCGGCCCGGGCCGCGAGGTCCTCGCCCGGTGGCTGCGGGAGCCGGTGGAGCCGGAGGCGCTCCGGCACGATTTGGCGGTGAAGATCCGCGGCGTGGCCTTCGGCGATCCGGCCGAGCTGATCGACGAGGTGGAGCGGCACCGCCGGGTCCACTCCGAGCGGCTCGCCCACTACCTCGCGGGCGAGCTGCGCGACTTCACCGGCCCCGAAGCGCCCCCGGCGCTCGACACCGGCCAGGAGCTCCAGCACGCCGTCCTGCGCGGCGGCATCGCCTACGAGCGGATGACGCTCGCCTGGCTGGACGACGTCCTCGCCACCCTGCACCGCATCGGCGCCAGCTAGCCCTCGTTCTCTCATCCTCCGAGCCGGAAAGGCGTTTCCCCATGGCCAAGGCCGACCCCCTGCTGTTCAACCCGCGCACCTACGACCCGGCGCACTTCGACCCCGAGACCCGCCGGCTGCTGCGCGCCACGGTCGACTGGTTCGAGGAGCGCGGCAAGCGCCGGCTGATCGAGGACTACCGTTCCCGCGCCTGGCTCGCGGACTTCCTCGCCTTCGCCGGCAAGGAGGGCCTGTTCGCGACGTTCCTCACCCCGGCCGCCGACGGGGACGGGCACGCGGACAAGCGGTGGGACACCGCCCGGATCGCCGCGCTCAACGAGATCCTCGGCTTCTACGGGCTCGACTACTGGTACGCGTGGCAGGTCACCATCCTCGGCCTCGGCCCGGTGTGGCAGAGCGAGAACGCCGCCGCCCGCACCCGTGCGGCCGAACTCCTCGACCAGGGCGAGGTGTTCGCCTTCGGCCTCTCCGAGAAGACGCACGGCGCGGACATCTACTCCACCGACATGCTGCTGACCCCCGACGGCGAGGGCGGCTTCCGGGCCACCGGCTCCAAGTACTACATCGGCAACGGCAACGCCGCGGGCCTTGTCTCGGTCTTCGGCCGCCGTACCGACATCGAGGGCCCCGACGGCTACGTCTTCTTCGCCGCGGACAGCCGCCACCCGGCGTACCACCTGGTGAAGAACGTCGTCGACTCCTCGAAGTTCGTCAGCGAGTTCCGGCTGGCGGACTATCCGGTCCGCGCCGAGGACGTGCTGCACACCGGTCGCGCCGCCTTCGACGCGGCGCTCAACACGGTCAACGTCGGCAAGTTCAACCTCTGCACCGCCTCGATCGGCATCTGCGAGCACGCGATGTACGAGGCCGTCACCCACGCGCACAACCGCATCCTGTACGGCCGTCCGGTCACCGCGTTCCCGCACGTCCGCCGCGAGCTGACCGACGCGTACGTCCGCCTGGTCGGGATGAAGCTGTTCAGCGACCGCGCGGTCGACTACTTCCGGTCCGCGGGACCCGACGACCGCCGCTACCTCCTCTTCAACCCGATGACGAAGATGAAGGTGACCACGGAGGGCGAGAAGGTCGTCGACCTGATGTGGGACGTCATCGCGGCCAAGGGCTTCGAGAAGGACAACTACTTCGGCCAGGCCGCCGTCGAGATCCGCAGCCTGCCGAAGCTGGAGGGAACGGTCCACGTCAACCTGGCGCTCATCCTCAAGTTCCTGCGCAACCACCTGCTGGAGCCCGCCGGTTACGAGCCCGTCCCCACCCGCCTCGACGCGGCCGACGACGCCTTCCTCTTCCGCCAGGGCCCGGCGCGCGGCCTCGGATCGATCCGCTTCCACGACTGGCGGACGGCCTTCGACGCGTACGCCCACCTGCCGAACGTCGGCCGCCTCCGCGAGCAGGCGGACGCGCTGTGCGCGTTCGTCACCACCGCCGCGCCGGACGAGGCGCAGAGCCGCGACCTCGATCTCCTGCTGTCCGTGGGCCAGTTGTTCGCGCTCGTCGTGCACGGCCAGCTGATCCTGGAGCAGGCGCGGCTGACGGAGCTGGACGAGGACGTGCTCGACGAGTTGTGCGCGGTGCTTGTGCGCGACTTCTCGGCGCATGCGGTCGAGTTGCACGGTAAGGACTCGGCGACTGAGGCGCAGCAGCGGTGGGCGCTTGGTGCGGTGCGGCGTCCGGTCGTCGATGAGGGGCGCTCCGCGCGGGTGTGGGAGCGGGTCGAGGCGCTGTCCGGGGCGTACGAGATGGCGCCGTAGGCGGCGCCTGCGGCGGGCTGTGCCCCGGTCCCGCCCCTTCGCCGATTCCTGGGGCTGCGCCCCAGACCCCTTGTCCTCAAACGCCGGACGGGCTGGATTACCAGCCCGTCCGGCGTTTGAGGACAGCGCCCGAAGGGCGCTTCGGGGGTCTGCGACCCCTCAGCCACCCACCGGCGTCCACCGGATGCGCGTGCTGCACAAGGCCACCACACCCGCCGCCACCGCGACAGCGGCGAACCCCCAGACGAGACCGCTCGCGCCGGCGATGAAGCCGATGAGGGGCGGTCCGGCGAGCAGGCCGGTGGTGCCCATGGCGGCGACCAGGGTCAGGGAGTCGGAGCCCTGCCGGGCCGCCGCCGCGTAGACGCAGGGGGTGACGGCGGCGATGCCCAGGCCGACGCAGGCGAAGCCGGCGAGGGCAGCCGCCACGCCGCCGCTCAGCAGTGCGAAGGCGAGCCCGGCGGCGGCGAGGGCGCTGCCGAGGAGGACGACGCGGCCGTCGCCCCAGCGGTCGCGCCAGCCGTCGGCGAAGAGGCGGGCGACGACCATCATGCCGGAGACGACGGCGATGCCGAGGGGCGCGAGGCCGGCGGACGCGTCGGCGACGTCCTTCATGTAGAGGGTGGACCAGTCGTTCATGGCGCCCTCGGTGACGGTGCCGAAGGCCATGGCGCAGCACATCCAGAGGGTGACCCGGGACGGCAGGGACCGCCGTCCGCCGCGCGTCCTCTTCTCGGCGGCCTCCTGCGGCTGCTCCTCCGTGAGGAGTCCGTTCCACGCGGACGCGTTGAGCAGGACGAGGAGGGCGGCGGCCACGCCGAAGTGCGCCATCACCGAAGAGGTCACGGCGGTCATGCCGGAGGCGAGGAGGGCGGCGAGCAGCGAGCCGCCGCTGAACGTCGCGTGCAACCGGGCCATGGCCGTGCGCTCGAACTTCACTTCGAGGGCCGCGCCTTGGGCGTTCATGGCGACGTTCAGGCAGCCGACGCAGACCCCGTCCACGCCCAGGACCAGCAGCGCGACCGGGTAGTTCGGAGCCGCGGCCAGGGCCGGGAGGAGCAGGGCCAAGGCGAGTTGTGACAGCAGGGCGAGCCGCCGCGAGCCCAGTCGCTTCATCAGCAGCGCCACCAGGGGGAACGACACCGCCGCGCCGATCCCGGCGGCCATGAGCAGGACGCCGACCTCGGCCGCGGACAGGCCGAGGTCCGTCTTGAGGGCCGGGATCCGCGCGGCCCAGGTGGCGTACTGGAAGCCGAGGGAGCAGAACAGCGCGACGATCGCCAACTGGGCGCGCTGGAAGGGGTCGTGGAGACGGAACACGTACATCAGCTCGCTTCGTGGTGCACGGACGGGCCGCCGTGCGGCGCCGTCCCGCCCGGTTCGGGGTCCCCGGCGCCGTCGGCGGGCACCGGCCGGGACATGTAGACGGCGTGGGGGCCGTAGCCGTCGGGCAGGGCCACGTCGGGGTGGGCGGTGAAGCCACGGGCCGACCAGAACGCCTCGCTGCCGCCGACGGAGACGAGCGAGATCCGCTCGTGCTCCCGCGCCCGGGCGGTGCGGGTGAGGTGCAGCAGCAGGTGCCGGGCCAGTCCCCTGCGGCGCAGGTGGGGGGCGACGACGATGTCGTGCAAGTGCAGGTTGGCGGACGGGTCCGCAGGGCCGTCCGGCGCCTCGGGCCGGGTCAGGTCCGGGCAGCGGAAGGCCGGGTAGGGCAGGGCCAGCAGGTAGCCGGCCGGCCGGGAGTCGACGTCCAGGACGAAGCAGGTGTCCGGGGAGGCGTCCGCGCGGGACCGCAGCGCGGCGCGCCCCTCGGAGAGGCCGAGCGCGGTGTAGGCGTCGGCCTCAAGCGCCACGACGGCGTCCCAGTCGCGTTCGGCGATGCCGCGGACGCGGATGCCGCCGCTCACCGCGCCCACTCCGCTCCGCCGTCCGGGGCGCCGGCGCAGGTGTACGGCAGCGGGGCGATCCCGTTGAAGCCCTGGGTCATGTAGCTGGTCGCGTAGGCGCCGCAGGACAGCACCCAGACGGGGTCGCCGGAGGCCAGGTCGCGTGGCACCTCGACGGGCGCGTGCCCGGGCGTGTGGGCGTCGTCGCTGTCGCAGGTGGGTCCGGCGAGGACGGCGCGGACGTACCCGGCGTCGCGCCGCCCGGGGAAGACCAGCCGGTACTGGAGCGCGTCCATCTCGTACAGGCCGTTGAACTTGCCGACGCTCAGGTACAGCCAGTGCTGCCGGGTGCCGTCCGGCCGGGGGCGTTCGGCGAGGCGGACGACGTGGGCCCGGACGGCGCCGTGGTCGGCGACGAGGTGGCGTCCGGGTTCGATGACGAAGTCCAGCGGCGCGCCGTGGCTCCGCCGCAGCGCGGCCGTGCCCTCGCGGACGGCCGCGAAGATGGCGTCCAGCGGCGGGTCGAGGGGCATGCCCTGGCGGTCGAGGTAGCCGAGGGCGGGCAGGCCGCCGCCGAGGTTGACGTGGTCCAGGGTGATGCCGCGCCCGCGCAGGGCCGCCAGTACCGCGCCGAGGACCCTCAGCGCCTCGCGCCACGCCTCGGCCGTCATCTGCTGGGAGCCGACGTGCACGGAGAGGCCGGACGGGGTCAGGCCGAGCTCGCGGGCGCGTTCCAGTACGCGGACGGCCTGGCCGGGCGGGCAGCCGAACTTGTGGGTGAGGCCCCACAGCGCCCCTTCCCCGCTGGTCGCCACGCGGCAGAAGACGCGGGCGCCGGGGGCGTGCCGGGCGATGGCGGCGACGTCCTCCAGGCTGTCGGTGGCGAAGTCGCGGATGCCGAGCCGGTGGGCGTGGGCGATGTCCCGGTCGGACTTGACGGTGTTGCCGTAGTGGATCCGGTTTACCGGTACGCCCGCCCGGAGTGCCTGTTCCATCTCCGGCGGGCTCGCGGCGTCGGCTCCGGCGCCCGCGCGGGCCAGGGTGGCGAGCACCTCGTCGACCGGGCACGCCTTCATGGCGAACCGGATTTCCACGCCCGGGAGTTGGCGGCACAGCTCGGCGTAGCGGGCGCGGATGCCGTCGAGGTCGAAGACGATCCGGTCCTCGTCGGCGGCGGCGAGCGCGGCGAAGAGCGGGGTGGCGGCAGGGCTGTCGCACAGAGTCGTCGTGGTGCTCATCGGGGCCGTCCCGACGGGGTCCGGACGACGGGGGTGGTGCGGACGACGGGGGTGGTGCGGGCGGCGCGGACCAGGGCCTCCCACGCCTCGGTGAGCAGGGCGAAGTCCTCGATGTCGCGCCGGGCCTCGTCGAGGAGGCGTTCGCGGCGGCCGGCCAGCAGGTCGGCGACCTCGGCGTACCGGCCGCCGAGGCGGCGGTAGGCGGCGCCGAGGGCGTCGAGCCGTCGGACGCTCCCGGCCCGGTCGAGGCCGGCGCTCTCGCGGGCGAGCGCGGCGACGGCGGACGCCCGGACCCGCCCCCGGTCGTCGAGGAGCGCGTCGCCGGCCTCGGCCATGCGGGCGTAGACGGCGTTGAAGTAGAGCATGGAGAGCAGGAACTTGGCGTAGCGCAGCTGGTAGGCCGCGAAGCCGGTGTCGGTGCGGCGCTCGCCGGTGTAGTAGTTGACGATGTGTCGGTTGTGCAGGACACCGGGGAGTCCGGCGTCGTGGACGAGGTGGATGAGGAAGTAGTCGCTGCCGATGGTGTCGGTGGCGGGCGGCAGCGGTACGCGTTCGTGGACGTCGTGGAAGGCGATGTTGCACATGTCGACGCGCATCGGGTCGACGAGGGTGAGCAGGGAGCGGTCGCCGCGGAAGGGCTCCGTGCCGGCGCCGCGGAAGGACTCGGCGACGAGGTCGCGCTTCTGCTCGTCGGTCCAGTCCTCGGGCGCCCAGAGGCTGACCACGTCGTGGTAGGCGGCGGGGTCGAGGGTCTCGATCTCGCTTATGTCGACGGAGAGTTCGCCGATGAACGAGGCGCCGACCATGGCGATCCGGCGATCCAGGTGCTCCGGGGCGAGGGCCGTCGCGGTGACGTCGGCGCCGGCGTCCGCGGCACGCCGGCCCAGGGACGTGAGCTCGTGGTGGATCGGGTACACCGGTTCGCCGTCGAGGGTCTGGTAGCGGCTGTCGGAGTCCCTGCGGTGGACGGACGCGCAGCCGAGCGCGGCGGCGAGGAGGAACGCGCGGTTGGTGCAGGCGCCGTAGGAGAGGCGGTCCGGGAGCATCAGGTCGAGCAGCAGCTCGGGCTTGGGCCCGCCGGCGTCCGTGACGACGCGGTGGAGGAAGTCCCGCTGCGCGGCCTCGTCGAGGTGGTGGGCCGTGATGCGGGGGTGCGCGGGGAGCCGGCGGACGGCCTCGGCGTGCGCGGCGGCGTCGGCGGGTGCGCAGGAGTCGAGGACGAGGAGGTGGACCTCGACGTCGAAGTGCTCGACGGCGTAGGCGGCTTCGCGGCCGAGGGCGGCGATGGTCTCGGCGCAGGGCCGGTTGGTGGGCAGGGTCAGACAGATTCCGCGCATATCTCTTCCTCGTTGGACCGGCCCGACTCGGCGGCCGTCACGGCGTCGGCGGTCGTGGCGTCGACGGGGTCGGCGCCGGCGGTGGCCGACCCGGCCGGCCCGGCCTCCCCGGCCGGCCCGCCGTGCCAGGACCGCAGGCCCAGCAATCTGGCGCCCAGGTCGTTCAGTTCGGCCCGCCCGTACCGCAGGGACTCGTGCCGGTGCGCGTCGCCGAGGAGGGTGGCGTTCCACTCCGGGGTGGCGAGGTCGCGCCAGGAGGTGATCCGGGACGCGCGCAGGGCGCGGTGGTTCTCCAGCGCGGGCATCATGGACAGGTACTGGACGGCGCGCACCCCGTCCTCGGAGGTGTTGGGCGCCACCCCGTGGGCCAGCAGGCCGTTCCAGATGAGGAGGTCACCGGCGCGCAGTTCGGGGCGGACGACGGGCATGTCGTCGCGGTCGATGCGGGGCCGGATGGGGTCACGGCCGTCGGGCTGGAGGGCCTTCCAGCGGTCGAACCGGCGGAAGAGTTCGGGGCAGCACTGGAAGCCGCCGACGTCGGGCCGGGTGTCGTCGAGGGCGATGATGCCCTGGACGCGCTGCGGGAGGATGCCCTGGGTGGTGTCGACGTCCCAGTGCAGTTCGATGTCGAAGCCGCGTTCACGGTGCTCGATCAGGGACCGGGAGCGGTTGCGGACGTTGGGTGGGTTGAGGTTGAGCCGGTCCAGGGTGACCCACAGCTCTTCGCAGTCCCACACGTCGACGAAGGCGTCGTAGACCCGCCGGGTCTGCCGGCTGTCCCAGATGAGCTGGTGGTGGTAGGCCTCGACGAAGCCGTAGACGTGGAGTTCCCGGTCCAGGTCGGAGCGCCACGCGCGGTCCTGGTACCAGGTGTCGGGGCGGTCGGGGTCCATGCCCTGGAAGTCCCAGGCGAAGTCGAGGAGGCGCCGGGCGGCGGCCGCGGGGATCGCCTCGCGGACGACGACGTAGCCGTAGGTCTGCCAGAAGACGAAGTCCTCCTCGGACAGCACTCTGAGGGGACGTCTCTTCTGAAGGTCCCTCAACTGGGTGCGGGCCAGGTAGGTTTCGCCGTCCGCGCTGAAGTAGGGGACGTCGGTGACGGCTCGGTGGAGGTAGGGCTCGGCGGTCGGCATGCGGTACTCCGGATCCTTTCTGTCGCCCCCCGGATCTGGGAACGCCAACGGTGCACGGCGGGGGCGCGCGGCCGGTGCCGGGACGTGCCGGGGCAGGCCTTCGCGCGCGGTGGGTACGGGTGGTGGTGGGTCGCGGCTCGGCTACCGCTCCGGGAGCGGCGTCCGCCTCGGGCCGTGATCCCGGGCGGCGTCCGGGGACGGGTGAGTCCGTGTCGGTTCTTCCGGGCCGCGCGCCTCACGCGCCCCACGCTGTATGTGCACCCGATCAAGGTGGACTAGACCAACTCAGAATGTCAACATCCGAATTGAGATCATTCACTCGCGAGTGATCCATTCGCCCGCTCTGGGCGGACGTGGTGAGGCCGCGTCAGACCGCGGATCATCTTCCCATACGCGGACGTTGCACGCCCAAACGCCGCCGGTCGACCTCTTGACAGATGCGGTTACCCTAGGCGCACCCTTGTTGGTCTATACCAACTCCGGCGAGGGGTGTCGCCGCCGTTCCGCCGACGCCCGCGCCGGCCGCCCCCCTCCGAAAGGCACCGGCCGATGTCCTCCAGCAAGCACAGCACCGCGTTGCGGCGGCTCGCACTCTCCGTCCTGCAGCCGGGTTTCGTGGGTACCGAGGCGCCGGACTGGGTGCTGCGGGACATCGCCGACGGGCTGGCCTCCGTCGTCCTCTTCTCGCGCAACATCGCCTCCCCAGAGCAGGTCGCCCGGCTGACCGAGCGGCTGCGGGCGGAGAATCCCGAGCTGGTCGTCGCCATCGACGAGGAGGCCGGGGACGTCACCCGCATCGAGTCCGGGACCGGCTCCACCCGGCCGGGCAACCTCGCCCTCGGCACGGTCGACGACACCGGGCTGACCGAGTCCGTCGCCGCCGACCTGGGCCGCCAGCTCCGCGCCGCCGGGGTGAGCTTCGACTACGCGCCCAGCGCGGACGTCAACTCCAACCCGGACAACCCGATCATCGGCGTCCGGTCCTTCGGCTCCGACCCGGCGGTGGTCTCCCGGCACACGGCCGCGTGGGTCCGCGGCCTCCAGTCGTCCGGCGTGGCGGCCTGCGCGAAGCACTTCCCCGGGCACGGCGACGTCGCCGTCGACTCCCATCACGACCTGCCGGTCTACGGCGCCACGCGCGAGGAGATCGCCGCGCAGGCGCTGCCGCCGTTCCGGGCCGCAGTGGACGCGGGCGTCCGCGCCGTCATGAGCGGCCACCTGCTGGTGCCCGCGTACGACGCCGCGCTGCCCGCCACCCTCAGCCGGCGGATCCTCGTCGACCTGCTGCGCGGGGAGCTCGGGTTCGACGGTCTGATCGTGAGCGACGCCATCGAGATGGGCGCGGTCTCCGGCCCGTACGGGATCGGCGGAGCCGCGGTGAAGGCGGTGGCCGCGGGCGTCGACGCCGTCTGCGTGGGCGGCGAGAGCGCCGAGGAGGCGACCGCCCGCCTGCTGACCGACGCCCTGGCGGACGCCGTGGTCCGCGGGGACCTCGCCGAGGAGCGACTCGCCGAATCGGCGGGCCGCGTACGGTCGTTCGCGGGCTGGTCGGCCGGCCTGCGCCGGGACGCCGCCGCCGGCGCGGCCGACGACGGCATCGGGTTCGCCGCCGCCCGCCGCGCCCTCCGGCTGACCGGGGCCGTGGGCACCGCGCTGCCGCTGTCCGCGCCGCCCCACGTGGTGGAGCTGGTGCCCGCCACGAACCTGGCCATCGGCAAGGAGACGCCGTGGGGCGTCGCCGGGCCGCTGAGCGAGCGGCTGCCCGGGACGACGTCCGTCCGGTTGCGCCCGCAGGACCTGGGCGCGCCGGACGCCGCGCTGGAGACGCGTGCGCTGGGGGCGGCGGTGGGCCGCCCGCTCGTCGTCGTCACCCGGGACGCCCCGCGCCACGCGTGGATGAGCCGCGCCCTCGCGGACCTCACGGCGGCGCGGCCCGACGCGATCGTCGTCGAGATGGGCCTGCCGGGGGCCGCGGCGCCCGGCGCGGTGCAGATCTTCACCCACGGCGCGAGCACGGCGTCCGGAGTGGCCGCGGCGGAGGTCCTGGCCGGCGGGCGCTGAGTTCCCCACCATGTCCGCCGGGGTTCGGCCCCAAGCCTCGGCATCGCGGCTCCGTCGCGAGGCCCTCAGACGCCGGACGGGCTGGGACGCAGCCCGTCCAGCCGCTTCGCCACCTCCCCCGCGTCCGACGGCGCGACGCGCAGCGCGACGTGGTGGTCGGGCCGCACCAGCAGCAGGTCCCGCGCCGCCGGGTCCTCCTGGACGCGGACCAACGGACCGTATTTCCCGGCCAGTCGACGGAGTTCCGGGCCGGCCGGGCCGCGCAGCGTGAACCACGGGCCGCCCTCGCCGCGCCGCACCCCGCCCGCCCGGTGGCCCGCGTCGGCGCCGCCCCACGCCAGGGAGCTCCACGGGTAGGCGACGCGCAGCGTGGTGGTGTCGTCGGTGACGACCGCCTCGGTGCCGACGCCGGCCCTGCGCACGCCCTCGCGGACCGCGCCGAGGCGCTCGTCCGTCAGGCGCAGCGTCCACGCCGCGACCGGCAGCCGCTCCTCCTCGTAGGTGTCGAGCAGCGGCTCGGCGGCCTCGCCGCGGGCCACGAAGGCCAGCTTCCAGCCGAGGTTGAAGGCGTCCTGGATGCCGGTGTTCATGCCCAGGCCGCCGGCGATCGAGTGGACGTGCGCGGCGTCGCCGGCGAGGAGGACACGGCCGACGCGGAACCGGTCGGCCATGCGGACGTTGATGCGGTAGACGGACGTCCACCGCACGTCCGTCAGCCGGACGCCGGGCACACGGGCGTGCCGGTCGAAGATCCGCTGGAAGGACTCCGGGGAGGGCGGCAGCACCGCGCCGTCGGCGTCGCGCTCGGGCGCGGCCTGGAGCTGCCAGTGGTCGCTGCCGCGGAAGGGGCACAGCATGATGCCGCCGTCCTCGTCGAACCACTGGTGCCAGTAGGCGGGGTCGAGCCCGTCGGCGCGCACGTCGCCGATGACCATGCACTCCTCGGCCTCCGTGGCGCCCTCGAAGGACAGGCCGAGGAGCTTGCGGACGGATCCGCGTCCGCCGTCGCAGCCGACGAGCCAGTCGGCCCGGATCCGCCGGCCGTCGGCGAGGGTGGCGGTGACCCCGTGCTCGTCCTGGTCGAACCCGGTGAGCTCGCTGCGGAGTTCGACCTCGACGCCCAGCCCGGCCAGGCGGTCGCGGAGGATCTCCTCGGTCCGCCACTGCGGGATGATCAACCCGCTCGCGTACGGCGCGTCGGCCGTCGGAGCCTTGTCGCCGAAGCTGACGTGGTCGCTGACCGCGACGCCGCCGCGGTACTTGCGCAGGGTGATGTGCTCGATGCCCGAGGCCGTGGCCGCGTCGCCCACGTCCAGGTCCTCGAAGATCTCCCGGCCGCGCTGGTTGAGCCCCTTGCCCCGGGATTCCCGGTGGAACTCCGGCGCCTTGTCGACGACGCGGACGGCCACGCCGGCGCGCGCCAGCACGCAGGCGAGCGTCAGGCCCGCGGGCCCGGCGCCGACGATCAGTACCGCGGTGTCCGGCGGGACGGTGGTGGTGCGGGTCATGTGTCTGCTTCCCCCTTGCGTCGGTAAGGCGGCGCGCGCTGCCGCGTGCGCTCGCCAGACCATGAAAGCCCACCGGACCGCGAAAATGCAACCGAGTAATAAATCTGTCTCGGTCACTTCATGGCGGATCCGGGCAGACGAAAGGGTGGCGACCGCCCTCCGTGGAGGGGATCGCCACCCTGGTGTGCGCGGGGGCCGGAGCGTCAGCGGCCGGAAAGCGTGCTCAGGCGCTCGGGCCGGCCTTCGGCCGCGTCGTTGGTCGCGTCGTTGGTCGCGTCGTTTTCGGCCTCGGCGGCCGGTGCCGGACGGCTCGAATTCGCCATACCGACCGTTAGGTACACCTGCAGGGCGCCGGCCCAGGCGAGCGCGGAACCGAAGAGGTGGAGGACGACCGCCAGGGCGGGCAGGCCGCTCAGGGACTGCATCAGCCCGACGCCGCCCTGCGCCACGACGGTGATCAGCAGGAGGACGGTCTTCTGGCGGGCCAGGGCGCAGCCGCGCTTGGGCAGGACGGACAGCAGGTAGATCAGCAGGCCGAGGACGGCGGCGCCCAGCAGCCCGTGCAGTGTGGTGACGAATCGCCAGTTCAGGGGCATGCGGGGGACGTCGGAGGAGTCGCCGGCGTGCGGGCCGGTGCCCGTGGCGAGGGTGCCCACCAGGATGAGGAGGGCGTTGACGGCGAGCAGCGCCACCGTGGCGGTGCGGGCCGCCGGCGGCAGCGGTACGGACGAGGCCTGCTCCCCGTCCTCGCGCCGGGCCCGGTGCCAGGTGACTACCGCGGCCGTGAGCAGCAGCATCGCGGCGAGGAAGTGCGCGGCGACGATGTACGGGCTCAGCTTGAACCAGACGGTGGCGCCGCCGACCACCGCGTTCAGGACGACGATCCAGAACTGCGCCCAGCCGCCGCGCAGGACCGAGGGCATCGGGGTGCGCTGGAGCCGCGCCGCGATGATCACCCAGCCGACGACGGCGCAGAGCACGCCCGTGAGCAGGCGGTTGCCGAACTCGATGGCACCGTGCATCCCCATCTCGGCGGTCGGGGCGAGGGTTTCCCCGGTGCAGGCCGGCCAGTCCGTGCAGCCGAGGCCGGAGCCTGTGACGCGGACGACGCCCCCGGTGATGATGATGCCGATACTGGCCACGACCGAAACGAACGTTGCCTGTCGGATACTGCGAGGCCCGAGCGTATAGCGGTCCGCGAGCCAGGAGAGAGGTGTGCGCACGATGATCCCTTTCGTGCTCTGTGATACCTGGGCGTCAGCGTACGCTCGGGGTGGTGGCAAGGGTGCCGTTCCGGACACGCCCCGGCGGGCTGGAGGCGGCCGCCGTCCCCGTACGAGGCAGGGGTGCGGCCGCGCGCGGGCTCAGCCGTGGTCGTACACGGTCACCGGTATCCCCCGGTCCGTCAGCCGCGCCCGTATCAGCGGCTCCACCCGCTCCCAGCGGCCGCCCGCCAGGCCGCAGCCGATGCGGGGCATGTGCACCGAGGCGCCGAGCCGGGCCGCCTCGTCCGCGAGCTTCGCCAGGGCCGCGTCGATCGCCTCGTAGCGGACGGGCACCCCGCCGCTGCCGGTGCGTATGCCGCGCTGCCCGACCATGTTGGCGACCCACAACCACCGCTCCACCCGCACCACTTGGACGGCGCCGAGCCCGAAGTCGTTCTCGGCGCGCGCCCGGTGCCAGCGCCGGTACTCCCGCTCGGGCTCCGGCCAGCGCCGCGAGAGGGCCAGGACGAAGCCCTTGCCCCAGCCGCCCAGGTCGTTGCTGACGTGGGCGATGATCCTGGGCCCCTTGCCGAGCGGTGTCGTCGCGTCACCCCGTACGTAGGCGATGTCCGTCGTTCCCCCGCGATCCGTTCTCATGGGCGCAACGGTAGAGGGCGGCACTGACAATCCGGCCGGTCCGGTGCGTCCAGAGCGTCCGGCGCGTCCGTCATGCCGGCTGCGCCACGCGCCGCGGGTCGTACACGGCCGCGAGCGCGTCGGGGGCCCCGGCCGCGAGGACGGCCGCGTCGGTCTCGTCCGTCGCCCATCCCACGTACCCGTCCGGCCGGATCAGCGCCGCGCTGACGCCGGCCCAGGCCGGACGGGTCTGTCCGACGGGGTGCGGGCACCGGTACCGGTCGATCCGCCCCGCGACGGCCTCGACGTCGAAGCCGCCGGCGCGCCCGAAGTCGACGAGCGCGGGGCGGCCGTCCCGCAGGAGATCGTGCAGGGAGCGGGTGTCCGACAGGCGCAGGTTCGGCGCCCGGTGGCCCGCGAGCGGATGCGCCGGGCCGGGCGGCGCGTACCGCACGGACAGCCCGGAGAGGCGTTCGGCGAGCGCGTCCCTGAGGCCGGGCTGTTCGGCGATCAGCTTCCCCAGCAGGGACCGCAGGGCGACGCCCTGCGGCGAGAAGCCCATCATGAGCGCCGTCTGGGCCTGGGTGTGCTCGATGGTGTCGGCACCCACGGGGTGCCGTTCGGCGTGGTAAGTGTCGAGCAGTTCCTCCGGCGCCCGGCCCCGGACGACGGCGGCCAGCTTCCAGCCGAGGTTCATCGCGTCCTGCACACCCACGTTCAGCCCGACGCCGCCCGCCGGCATGTGCTGGTGCGCCGCGTCGCCGGCCAGCAGGAAGCGGCCCCGGCGGTAACGTCGGGCCAGGCGGCTGGTGTTGCCGTAGCGGGAGAGCCAGGACGGGCTGTGCATCCCGTAGTCCGTGCCCGTGACGCGCCGGACGCGCGCGCGGAAGTCCTCGAAGGTGAGTTCGCCCGACCGGTCGGTGCGGACGTCCTCGGGCGAGTGCATGGCGATCCGGTGCCGGCCGTCGGGCAGCGGGACGACCATGAGCGTGCCCTCCGTCGTCCACGCGCTCGCGACCGCGCCCGGCGGCGGGTCGTCGAGCACCACGTCGCCGAGGGTGCCGAGCGCGGTGTGCGGGGTGCCGTCGAACTCGACGCCCGCGCACCGGCGTACGGTGCTGCGCGTCCCGTCGCAGCCGACCACGTAGGCGGCTTCGAGGGTGTACGCGCCGTCCGGTCCCTCGGCCGACACGCGCACCGCGCCGTCGGTCTCCGCGCAGTCCGTCACCCGGTGTCCGCTCCGCAGGTCCGCCCCCAGGACCCGGGCGCGCCGCCGGAGCAGTTCCGTGGTGCGCGCCTGCGGGATGGTGAGGGTGAACGGGAAGTCGGTGTCCAGCCCGCGGAAGTCGAGGCGTTCGTCGAGCACGGCGAAGTGTCCGCTGGGGATCCGGCCCCCCTCGGTCAGCAGGTCGTGGTGGGCGTCGCGGAGTGCGAAGGTCTCGATCGTCTGGGGGTGGACCGTCAGCGCGCGGGAGTGCGGGTCGACGTCCGTCTCCCGTTCCAGGACCACCACGGGGACGCCGGCCAGCCGCAGTTCGCAGGCCAGCCAGGACCCCGTGGGCCCACTGCCGACGATGACGACGCTCTGTGCCATGACTCCGCCTCTCTATCACTGACCAAGACCGGATGCGCCCAAGATATAATCGATCAGTGACCAAGAAGCAAGCGGCCGACCGATCCCGGGTCGGCATCACGCTCGACCAGGTGGTCGGCGCGGCGTTCGACGTCCTCGACCGGGGCGGCCTCGGCAAGCTCTCCACCCGCGCGATCGCGGCGGAGCTCGGTGTCAGCATGAACACCGTCATGTGGCACATCCGCAACAAGGACCGGCTGCTGGACACGATGGCCGAGGCGCTCCTCGGGGAGATCGACCTGGCGGACCTGCCGGAGGCGTGGGACGAGCGGGCGGCCGAACTGATGGGACGGCTGCGCGGGGCGATGCTCCGGCACCGCGACGGCGCCGCGCTCGTCGCCGGCACGGCCTCCCCCGAGCCGCGGACGCTGGCCTTCGCCGACCGCCTGCTGACCGCCCTGCTGCTCGGCTGCCCCGACCGCAGGACGGCGGCGTGGACGGCCTGGAACCTCTTCTACTTCACCCTGGGCCTGGTCCAGGAGGAGCAGGCCGAGCCCGCCGCCGGCGCCCGCGACCGGCTGCGCGCCGCCGTGGACGCGCGGCGGTTCCCCGGGCTGGGGGCGGTCCTGGAGGACTTCGTGTCCGCCGACTTCGAGGGGCGGTTCCGGTTCGGGGTCCGGCAGATCCTCCGTGCCGCCGCGCTGCCGGCGGACCCCACGACGTCCAAGGGCAGCGCGCCTCAGGGCAGCGGCATCAGCCGGTAGAAGACGGTCGCGACGAGGTCGCGGGCGAAACCGGCGTCGAGCGGTCCGGGCCGGAAGAGGACGCGGTAGATCATCGGCGCCACCAGGTGGTCCATCACGGTCTCGACGTCCGGCACGTGCTCGCCGCGCTCCGCGGCGCGGGTCAGGATCAGCTCGACCTGATCCCGCGCGAAGCCGGAGCACACCCCGGCGTTGGAACCGTCCGGGTCGCCGGCGAGGGCGTCGCGGAGGTACGAGCGGCCGGGCGGGGACGCCATCTCCTCCAGGAAGACGACGGCCCAGTGCTCCAGGTCGGCCCGCAGGTCGCCGTGGTCCGCCGGGGGCGCGTCCGGACGCAGCCGTTCCACGGCGACGTCGGAGAGCAGTTCCTGGAGGTCGCCCCAGCGGCGGTAGACGGTCGAGGGGGTCACGCCGGCCCGGGCCGCGACGAGCGGCACGGTCAGGGCGGCCCCCTCGGCCTGGAGTTCGCGCACGGCCCAGTGGACGGACTCCTGGACGCGGGCACTGCGGCCCCCGGGGCGCACGGCGGGTCTGGGGCTCATGACAACCCAGCTTAACGCAACGTCATTGCGCGAGGAGCGGGACGGGCGGGCGCACGGTGGCCCGGTCCGGCGCCAGGCCCGGCCGGCCCGTCCCGGTTCGCGGTCCGGTCTGTTCGAGGGCGTGCCCGATCCCCAGCAGCGTCGCCTCGTCGAACGGCCGCCCGATGAGCTGCATGCCGATGGGCAGCCCCGCGCCGTCGAGGCCGACGGGGAGGGAGAGGGACGGCAGGCCGGTGATGTTCGCCGGGGCGCACAGCCGGACGTAGGCGTCGGCGACGGGCTCGGCGCCACCGCCGGGCCACCGCACGGTCTCCGCGTCCCGGGGGACGGCGGTGACGGGGACGGTCGGCGCGGCGACGACGTCCACGTCGTCGAAGAGGCGCGTCCACGCCTGCCGCATGAGGGTGCGGACGCGCTGGGCGCGCAGGTAGTCGCCGGCGGAGACGAGCCGGCCGGCCTCCAGCAGCGCGTGGACGTCGGGTCCGTACAGCTCGGGGGACGAGCGGAGGGCCTCGTCGTGCACGTCGCTGGCCTCGGGCACCATCAGCCCCCACAGCGTGGCCTGGGTGTGCTCGGCGAACGGGATCTCGACGTCGACGAGGCGCGCCCCGAGGTCCCGCAGCCGGCCGGTCGCCGCCGCGACGGCCTCCGCCACGGCGGGGGCGGTCCGGTCGAAGTAGTGGTTGCGCGGGACGCCGACGCGCAGCGTGCCGAAGTCCGGTTCCACGTCCGGCATCTGACGTCCCGTGAGGGCGGCCAGGACGAGGCCGGCGTCCCGGCTGGTACGGGTCAGGGGGCCGACGTGGTCCAGCGACCAGGAGAGCGGGAACACCCCGTCGGCGGGCACGAGCCCGTACGTGGGCTTGAGGCCGACGACGCCGTTCAGCGCGGCGGGGACGCGGATGGAGCCGCCGGTGTCGGTGCCCAGCGCGAAGGTGGCCGTCCCGGCGGCGACGGCCACCGCCGAGCCGCCGCTGGAACCGCCCGCCACCCGGTCCGGATCCCAGGCGTTGCGGGTCTGCGGGGTGGTCAGCCCGTAGGCGAACTCGTGCGTCTGGGCCTTGCCCAGCAGCACCGCGCCGGCCTCCGCCAGGCGCGCGGCGACGGTGCTGTCCCGGTCCGCCATGTGGTGCTCGCGGACCCGGGAGCCCGCCCGGGTCGGCGTGCCGGCCACGTCGATGAGGTCCTTGAGCGCCATCGGCACGCCGTGCAGCGGTCCGCGCCGCCGCCCGGCGACGATCTCGCGTTCCGCCAGGGCGGCGGCGCGGCGCGCGGAGTCGGCGAAGACCTCGGCGTAGGCGTTCAGTTCCGGCTCCACGGCCTCGATCCGGCCGAGGACGGAGTCGGTGAGCTCCACCGGTGAGAGGTCCCGCGCCGCGACGGCGTCGGCCGCCTCGGCGAGCGTCAGCTCATACGGTCGCATCGGCGCGCCCCCCTTCCGGCCGGCCCGCGGCGGCCGCGGGGTGGTACGCGGCGGCGGGCGCGACGCCGTCGAGGTCGAGCTCGCGCAGGGTGCCGAGGACGGACCGGACGTGGTCGGCCGTGGCCGCCACGGCGGCGCGCCGGTCGGCCGCCTCGTGCGGGCCGGGGTCCGGAATGGTCATGGCGTCCACCTTCCCAAGCAAAAGCAGAATCTTTGCGTTAGTGGGACCCTACGACCTACGATCACTTAACGCAAAGATTCTGCTTTTGATTCCGCAGGAAGGATCTCCGGCCCATGCGCCCCCCACACGCCGATCCCGCCGCCACTCCCGCCCCCACGTCGTGGCAGGTCGGCGACGTCCGCGTCCACCGCGTCGACGAGACCGCCCTGCCACCGGAGACCGGCGCGTGGCTGCTGCCGGCCGCCACACCGGACGTCGTCGCCGAAGTGCCCTGGCTGCGCCCCGACTTCACCGCGCCCGACGGCGCTCCCCTGCTGGCCAGCCACACCTTCGCCTTCGAGGCCGGCGGCCTGCGCGTGCTCGTCGACACCGGCATCGGCAACGGCAAGTCCCGCGCCAACCCGGCCTGGGACCACCTGGACACCGACTACCTGACCCGGCTCACCGCCGCCGGCTTCCCGCCGGACTCCGTCGACCTGGTCGTCCTGACGCACCTCCACACCGACCACGTCGGCTGGAACACCCGCGCCGCGGGCGGCGGTTCGTGGATCCCCACCTTCCCCAACGCCCGCTACATCGCCTCGCACACCGAGTGGGACCACTGGGCGGCCCGAGCGGAGGGCATGGAGGAGAGCCGCCGGCAGATGTTCCGCGACTCCGTCCACCCGGTCCGCGACGCCGGACTCCTCGACCTCGTCGACGTCCACGACGGCCCCGTCGACCTGGCCCCCGGCCTCCGGCTGCTCCCGACCCCCGGGCACACCCCGGGCCACGTCGCCGTCGAACTCCGTGCCGCCGGCGGGGCGGCCGTCATCACCGGAGACTGCGTCCACCACCCCGTCCAGCTGGCGCACCCGGCCATCACCAGCTGCGTGGACACCGACCCCGCCCAGGCCGTACGCACCCGCCGCGCGCTCCTCGCCTCCCTCGCCGGGACGGGCACGCTGCTGCTGGGCACCCACTTCCCGCCCCCGACGGCGGGCCGCGTCACCGCCGACGGTGACGGGTTCCGGCTCGTGCCGGCGTCCTGAGGCCGGCCTCAGCCCTGCGGCACCGCCTGGATGTCGAGTTCCACGCGGATCGTCGCGCCGATCATGGCGATGCCCCGCTGGATCATCGACTTCCAGTTCAGCGTGAAGTCCTCGCGGTGCAGCTCGGTCACGGCCGAGCAGGCGGCGCGGGTCTCGCCCATGATGCCGGTGCCGATGCCCAGGTAGCGGGTGTCGAGGGCGACGTTGCGGCTGACGCCGTGCAGGTTGAGGACGCCCTGCACCGACCAGCGGGGGCCGCCGCGGTGGACGAAACGGTGGCTGGTGAACTGCATGTACGGGTACTGGTCGACGCCCAGGAACTCGGCCGACCGCAGGTGCTCGTCCCGCTGCCGGACGCCCGTGTCGATGCTGGCCGTCTCGATCACGACGTCCAGGCGCGACTCCTCCATCCGCTCGCCGACCCACAGGGTCCCCTCGAACCCGTTGAAGCGGCCGTGCACCTGGGCGAGGCCGATGTGTCGGGCGGCGAAGCGCACGGCGGTGTGGTCCGGGTCGATGCGCCAGGCACCGGGCGTGGGCATGACCGGCGCCGGGGCCGGCTCCATCGCGAACGGCTCTACGGTGGTGTGGGCACCGGCGGCACAGGTGACGGGGTGGCGGACCGGGCGGAAGCCCTCGCACGTCACCGCGAGCACGTAGTCACCCGGCGCCAGGGTGGCCGCGAACCGGCCGTGCGGGTCCGTCTGACCGGTCAGCACCTCCCGGCCGGACGCGTCGCGGACCGACACGTCCGCGCGGTACAGCGGCAGTTGCACCGGGTCCAGGACCCGGCAGTCCAGCCCTCCCGCGCCGTCCGGCAGCCGGACGCCCCCCTGCCCCGACGAACCCTTCCAACGGCGCAACAGCTCGAGAGCCACTCTCGCCACACCTTTCCCCTCAACGCAACAACCGCCCCCAACACCACCACACCGAACCACACCAGCGCAAAACGACCCATCAGGCACTATCGGGCATCACCAGGCGCCATCGCCCCGAAAGCGCGTCAACCAGCCCGAAGACGCGCTCTCCCCTCCACCTCAGTCCACGCCGGACACCACCTTGAGCAGGGCCTCGATCACCCGCTCCTGGACGTCCGGGCGCAGCGACGGGTACATGGGCAGCGAGAAGATCTCCTCGGCGCGGCGCTCGGTGACGGGGAGGCGGGCGTCGGCGGCCGGGGTGCCGGCGAAGCCCCGCATGGTGTGGACGGGCCAGCGGTAGCTGACGTTCAGCTCGATGTCGTGGGCGCGCAGGCGCTCCAGGATGGGGTCGCGCCGGGGGTGGCTCACGACGTAGAGGTAGTAGACGTGGTCGTTGCCGGGAGCGAGCCGCGGCAGGGTGAGCGAGGTGTCCTTCAGTGCCTCCTGGTAGCGGTCGGCGACGGCGCGCCGGCGGGCGATGTAGTCGTCGAGCCGGCGCAGCTTGCGGCGCAGGATCTCCGCCTGCACCTCGTCGAGCCGGCTGTTGTGGCCGGGCAGGGAGTCGACGTAGTAGCGCTCCTCCATGCCGTAGTAGCGCAGGCGGCGCAGCGCGCGGTCGGTGTCCTGCCGGCCGGTGAGGACGGCGCCGCCGTCGCCGTAGGCGCCGAGCACCTTGGTCGGGTAGAAGGAGTAGGCGGCGGCGTCCCCGAACGTGCCGGCGAGCCGTCCGTTCTGCCGGGCGCCGTGGGCCTGGGCGCAGTCCTCGACGACCGCCAGGCCATGCTCGCGGGCGATCTCCCCGATGGCGTCCATGTCGGCACACTGGCCGTACAGGTGGACGGGGACGATGCAGCGGGTGCGCGGGGTCACGGCGGCGGCCAGGCCCGCCGGGTCCATGAGGTAGGTCGTCGGGTCGATGTCGACGAACCGCACGTCCGCGCCGGTGCCGTGGATGGCGACGACGGTGGGCGCGGCGGTGTTCGAGACGGTGATCACCTCGTCGCCGGGGCCGATGCCGAGCGCTTGGAGGGCGAGTTTCACGGCGTTCGTCCCGTTGTCGACGCCGACGCAGTGGCCGATGCCGTGGTACGCGGCGAACTCCGTCTCGAAGTCCCGCACGCTCGGCCCCAGCACCAGGCGTCCGGAGGAGAACACCGTGTCCACGGCGTCGAGGATCTCCGCGCGTTCGGCCTCGTACTCATCGCCGTAGGCCCATACCAGCACGCTCATGCACAAACCACCTCGGGTCGGAGGAAACAGCAGAAGGGAACGGTCAGGTGACGATCCGTCAGGTGCGGACGGGTGGCTAGCGCTCGGGCGCGAGCACCTCGCCCGTCTCGGCGTCGCGGACGGTGATCGCCTCCATCGGGCAGGTGTCGGCGGCGTCGGTCACGCTGAGGTCGGGGTCGACGACCTCCTCGACCGGGCGGGCCCTGCCGTTGTCCAGGCGCATGTGACGGCGGGCGGTGCCCAGGCACAGTCCCGTGCCCGCGCAGACGTTGCGGTCGACCTCGATGCGCCACCGGCCGGTGGTGGCGGCCGGTTCGGGGGCCGGCGGATGCTCCCGCGCGGGGGCCTCGGGAGCGGTGGCGGAGGCGGTGCGTGGTTCGGGCATTCTCTTCTCCTCAGGCGGGCGAAGGGCGGGCGGCGGGGCGGGTGCCGGCGGGCGGGTGCCGGCGGGCGGGTGCCGGCGGGCGGGTGCCGGCGGGCGGGTGCCGGCGGGGCGGTGCCGGCAGGCGGTGCCGGCGGGCGGGTGCCGCTCAGGACCGCGGTTCCGGTGCCTCCGGCGCGTCCACGGTGTGCCGGTACAGGGCGTCCACGGTGCGTTCCAGGGCCTCGTCGAGCGTCAGGCGCGGCTGCCAGCCGGTGACGCCGCGGAACGCGGACGCGTCGATCTCGATGCTGTGGAAGTCGCCCAGTTCGGCGTACTCGGGCGGGTCGACGGTGCGGACGGGGACGGGGGGCCGGCCGGTGCGCTCCGCGACCAGGTCGGCGATCCGGCGGAAGACGTCGCCCAGCGGTTCGCCGTGGCCGCTGCCCAGCAGCCAGTGCCGGCCGACGAGTTCGTGCCCGTGGTCGAGGGCGGCGGCGAAGGCGCGGGCGATGTCGTCGACGTGCAGCATGTCGCGGCGGACGGTGCCGTCGTGCCACATGGTGATGGGTTCGCCGGCCAGGGCCCGTTTGGCCATGGCCGCCACGACGCCCTTGGAGGTGGTGCGGCCGGGTGCGCAGCCGATGACGGTGGGCAGGCGCAGGGTGATCCCGTGGACGTCGCCCGCCCGCGTCGCCTGCTCCAGCAGCCGCTGCGCGGCGAGCTTCTGCCGGTCGTAGGCGCCCTGCGGCTCGTCGGGCTCGGAGCCGTCGATGCGCGGGGAGGCCGACAGGCCGACCTGGCTCGCCGCCCCGGCGTAGATCACCGTGACCGGCCGACCGCCGGGCCCCGGGCGCAGGGCTTCGGTGAGGTGCCGCATGGTGCCCACGTTGACGCGTTCGGCGACCGGGTCCGCGCCCCGCCAGTTGATGTCGCCGGACAGGTGGGCCAGCAGATGGACGACGACGTCCGAGCCGGCCACGGCGGCGGCGAGGGCCGCCGGGTCGGTGGCGTCGGCGGTGCGCAGCTCGACGTCCTTGGCGTCGGCGACGGCCGCCGGCGGGCGGTGGCCCCGGGTGACGAGGCGCAGGCGGACCGGCCGCCGGACGAGTTCGGCCGCGACGGCGGAGCCGATGAACCCCGAGGCGCCGAGCACGGTCACCAACGGGCGCTTCTCCTCGGCGTTCACGCGCGGCCCCCCGTCCGGATCTCCCCCGGGTGCGCGCCGTACAGGGCGGCCTCGATCTCCAGCGACTTCTCGTAGTCCGGCAGCATCCCCCGCTCGGCGGACTCCTCCAGGGTGAGGGCCACGCTGTCGCGGTCGGACAGGATGACGTCCTCGTGGGGGACGGGGAGGTTCAGTGCGGGGTCGTGGACGGAGACGGCCTGCTCGTGCGCGGGGTCGTAGGGGACGGAGAGGAGGTACGTCATGACGGCGTCCTCCAGGGCGACGAAGGCGTGGCCGAGCCCGACGGGGAGGTAGACGGCGCTGGGGTGTTCGGCGGTGAGCACGACCGACTCCCACACCCCGAAGGTGGGCGACCCGACGCGTACGTCCACCACGATGTCCAGCGCCCTGCCGTGGGAGCAGTGGACGTACTTGGCCCCGCCCGGCGGCGTCGTGGTGTAGTGGACGCCCCGCACGACCCCGCGGCGCGAACGGCTGTGGTTGGTCTGCCGGACGGGGAACAGGCCGTGCCCGGTGGCCTTGGCGAAGGCTTCTTCCTGGAAGGGCGAGGCGAGGTGGCCGCGTTCGTCGGGGAAGTTGTCGGGGACGCAGTGGAAGGCGCCGGCGATCCTCAGTTCACGTACGTCCATGAAGGGGCCTTTCGGTGTGGGTGCCGTTGGGGAGGGGCCGATGGGGACCGTGGGGGAGCCGGGACGGCCGTCGTCCGGGCGGCGGGCGGCGCGCCCGCGTCCTCGTCGGTCACCAGCGGTCACCTCCACTGCCCGCCCGGCGGGAGTCGTCGACGGAAGACGGAAGGGGAGAGCCGACGGCGCGAAGGCGCTCCGTGGCCGGTTCCCGGCGAACCGGACCGGCAACGGGGTTGTCGGGGCAGGCAGCACGGGCGCTCCCTGCCGTCCCCCTGCCGCCCGGTCACCGAAACGATGCTCCAGCGGGGCCGTTCAAGGAAAGCGGCGTTCGAGCCCGACGCCCCACCGGCGCCGGTGCCGCGTGCCCTGGACCGCCGACGGGGGCCGGGAGCGGTACGGTGTTCCGGCCCGCGGAGAAACCGGCGCGGACCGGCCCGGGCCCGAGCCGCAGGTGTTCAACCGCGTACCGTGCCCGGTTGAACGGCCCCCGGTGCCGCCGGCGCGGCCGCTCCCCCGACCGGGCCTTCCCCGCTCGCCCCGGCGACAAGCTCAACCAACGTGCCGGACGGCCGAAAAGCAAGACGTGGAACCGGTCATCCGCCGACGCCGCCCGGGGGCGCGCGGGACGGCAAGCGGAAGGCGACGGGAGGTGACAGGAGGCGGGAAGGCGACGGGAAGAGGCCGTATCCGGGCGCCCCCGGTGAACTCCCGCGTGCCATCCTGGCCTTCGGGGCCGAACCGCTTTCCGATCCGTCCCGGGAACCAGCGGCCTCCCGCGGCCGACTTCCTCGGGGCGGCGCTCTTCCCCTGAACGACACCGGGAGCCACGGAATCCGTCCGGGCCGGGGAACCCCACCGCGAACTCTTCCGGTCACCGGGGCGCGGGCCGCGCCGGTGGCACGGCACGGAGGCGAGCGCCCTCGCCCTCCGGAACCGGACGACGGCGGCCTCACGGCCTCGGAGGGGACACGATGCAACACGGTGCGGAAGAACGGCCGGTGGGGCCGGAGGGGCCGGTAGGGCCGGTGGGGCCCGAGCGGACGCGCCCGCCGGCCGAGGACGGACGGCCCCGGTGGGTGCTGGTCGGCATCGCCGGAGTGCTCTCGTTCGTGGCCATGCTCGACATGAACATCGTCAACGTCTCACTGGCCGACATCGCGCACGATCTCCGGGTCTCCCCCTCCATGGCGCAGTGGACGGTCCTGGGATACCAACTCGCCGTCGTCGCCCTCCTCTTGCCCGCCGGGCGGTGGCTGGACGTGAGCGGCGGCGGTACGGGCACGGGGCTGCGGCCGGCCGTCCTGACGGCCACGTCCGGGTTCGCGCTGTGCGGCCTGCTCTCCGCGGCGTCGCCGTGGATGCCGATGCTGGCGACGGCGCGCGTGCTCCAAGGGGCGTTCGCCGCCGTGCTGTTCGTCCTCATGCCCGTCCTGGCGGCCCGGTCCGTACCGCCGCACCTGCGCGGCCGGGCCATGAGCGTCCCGGCGACCCTGGGCCCCCTCGGCGCCGTCACCGGGCCCGCCGTGGGCGGCGTCCTCCTCGACGCCTTCGGGTGGCGCGCGGTCTTCCTCGTCAAGCTGCCGTTCTGCCTCGGGGCCCTGCTGGTGGCGCGCCGCGCGCTGCCCGCCCGCGGCCGCCTCGTCGCCCCGGACCGCCGGCTGCTGGCGGACGCCGCGCTCGTCGGCGGCGCGATCACGGCGCTGTTGCTCGCCCTGACCCTCGCCCCCTCCTCCCCCGCCTGGCTCCTGCTGGCGCTCGCCGGCCTGCCGCCCGCGGTGCGGTGGCTGCGCGGGCCGGGCGCCCGGCCGGTCCTGGACGTCGTCCGGGCCTCGGGTACGCAGGGTGTCTACGGCGCGGTGTTCGCACTGGCCTGCGGCTTCGGCGCCATGCACTACGTCGTCGCCCTGCGGCTGCAGGACGACAGCGGGCTGTCGGCGACGGCCACCGGCCTGACCGTGCTCGCCTTCCCGCTGGCGATGGGCGTGGCGGGGCCGCTGGGCGGGCGCCTCGCCGACCGGTACGGCCACCGCCCGACCGCCGTCGCGGGCGCCGCCCTCACCACCCTGGGCCTCTTCCTGCTCACCCTCCTCGGCGACCACGACTGGTCCACGGGCGACATCGTCTGGCGGCTCGCGATAGCCGGGGCCGGCATGGGCCTGTACGGCGGGCCCACGCAGGCCCTGGTGATGAACGCGGCACCCCCGAGGGCCGCCGGCACGGCCGGCTCCGCCGTCCAGCTCTCCCGCAACCTCGGCTTCACCTTCGGCCCCGCCCTCGCCTCCGCCACCTGGGGCCTCACCGACTCCCCCACCGGCGCCCGCTACGCCCTCGC
Organism: Streptomyces huiliensis; assembly: GCF_020037025.1. Taxonomy (GTDB): domain Bacteria; phylum Actinomycetota; class Actinomycetes; order Streptomycetales; family Streptomycetaceae; genus Streptomyces; species Streptomyces huiliensis. The sequence goes on from NZ_JAIQLH010000081.1 coordinate 53,033, forward strand.
CGTCGCCGCGGCGACGGCCGCCCTCGCCTGCGCGCTCCTCATCGTCCGCCGCACGACGGCGGGCGAGACGGAGGGCGCGACGGCTCCCGTGCCACCGGTGAGCCGCTGAAGGGGCACCCCGGCCCAGCCCGTCCGGCGCGTGAGAACAGCACGCTTCGGAGGTCTGGGGGCGGAGCCCCCAGGAAACGGTGAATGGGGGTGCCCCCTCTGGGGGAGGGACCGGGGCACTTCACACCCACCGGCCCGCCACCCGAGCCATGGGGGGCACGACGGCTCCCGCGCCGCCGGTCGACCGCCCAGGCCCGCACACCGGCAGGCCCGCACACCGGCAGGGCGAACACCCGACGAGGCCGGACGTCACTCGTAATGCACCACAGCCTCCAACGCCGCCGCCCGCACCTCCTCGTCCTCATGCCGCCGCAGCTCACGCAGCAGCACCCGCCACTCCTCCGGCCACCCCAGCCGCTGCCCCTCGGCGGCCACCAGGGCGACGGCCAGCAGCCCGCCCGGTACCCCGTCGGCGGCGGCCGAGTGCCGCGCCGCGGCCAGGACGACGGCGGGATCCGGCGGCGGTGCCCCGACGGCGAACTGGTTCCGCAGGTACTCCGCCATACGGCAGGCGAGCCCGGGCCGGCCCCGGAGCGCCTCGGCCAGGGCCGACAACCGGGCCCGAAGAAGCGGGAGTTCCTGTTCCGGGACGATCAGCGCGCGCAGCAGGTCGGCGCGGGCCTCGGCGAACGCGGGCTCGCCGGCCAGCTGGGCGGCCACCGCCTCCAGGACGGGGACGAGCCCGGGATCCGGGCGGGAGGGCACGCCGTGCAGCAGCCGGCGCAGCCGCTGGCGGGCGGGAAGGTCGCGGTCCGGGCAGGCGTCGTACTCGGCGCGCCGGACCGCGGCGAGGAGCTCGCCGATCGTGTCGTGGAGCAGACTGCCGGGCGCGGCGCCTCCGACGGGGTGGGGCAGTCCGGAGACGGCCAGGGAGCCCAGCGCCCGGGCCGCCTCGAGCCAGCCCACACGAACGTCGAAGTCGGTGACGGTCTCGCGGAGCACGGCGGCGGCCCCGGGAGCGTAAGGGGCCCAGTCGGCCAGCGCTCCGAGTGCCGCCTCGCGCACCTCGGGGTCCTCCGTGGAGCACACGTCGGCGACCAGCCGCGCGTACCGGGGTCGGTGCGCCGCGGGCAGCCGCAGGGGCGCGGTCGCCAGGAGCGCCCGCCGGACGCGTGGCTCCGCACGCCCGGCGTGGTCGAGCACGGTCCACGCGTCCGCCGCGCCGGGCAGCCCGGCCGCCGCGGTGACGGCCGCGGCCCGGACGTCGGGGTGCTGGTCCGGTATCCGGTACGCCGCGGCGAGCAGCGCCGCGGCGCGCGGCGCCGGCAGGAACCGGGCCGCCAGCCGGACGGCTTCCTTCCGGCTGGTCACCTTGGCGCCGGGCTGCCGGAGAAGCACATCCTCCAGCCGGCGGGCCAGCTCGGACGGCGCGACGGACCGGGCCGCCCGGCCGGCCGCGTACACGGCCACCCGGGCGCGGTCGTCACCGGCGTGGCCGAGCAGGGTGCCGAGGGTGTCAGCGGGCCGGCCGCCGCGCGGTAGCGCGGCCAGCGCGGCCTCGGCCAGGAGCACGTCGGGCGCGCCCAGTTGCCCCAGCACCAGCCGGTGCCCGGCCGGCAGTCCGGCGACCGCGTCCAGGGCGGCGACGCGCTCGGGCAGCGGCCGGAACACGTCGTCGACGACCGCGCGGGCCACCCTGACGACCGCCTCCTGCTGGCGGGGCAGCAGCCGGTCGCTGTGGCGCGCGTCGGGCAGGGGCCGGTCGGCGCCCGGGGGCAGGAAGCGCCCGTACGGCGGGCGGTCGCCGAGGAGGACGTCGAGGAGGTCCGTCCGGCTCGCGGCGAGGACTTCCAGGACGGGCGGGAGGGCGGCGGCGGAGGGCTCGCGTTCCAGAACGCGGGCGGCGCGTTCGTCGCGCGTCGCGGGCGGTTCCAGCCACAGCCGGACCGCCGTCGTGAACGCCTCGTCGTCACCGGTGCCGAGGGCGTCCTCCAGCATGCGCTGCAGCGCGGGCATCCGGTGGGCCCGCCGCCCGAGGGCGGTGGTGAACGCGAACAGCAGCCGGTGGTCCCCCTTTTCCTGAGCGGCCTCCAGCCAAGGGCGCAGCACCTCGAAGAGCAGGTGCTCCTGACCCCGCCGCAGGGTGCGGTGCAGCGGCCCGAAGGCGCGGTCGCCGATGTGCCCGGTGACGCGCTCCAGGGCGTGCAGCGCCCAGTCGAGGAGAGCGGGCCGGGAGTCCTCGGTCGTGCCGTGCTCGACGAGCAGTCCGACGGCGAGCCGGCGCAGGGCGTCCCGGGTGGCGGCCGACGTGTCGCGGGCGCCGAGGGCGTCCGGCAGGATCCGGTCGAGCGGCCCGGCGTCCTCGGCGGCGAACCGGGCGGGGTGCAGGTCCGCGAGGGCGTCGAGGGCCGCGGCGCGCACGGGGTCCCGCTCGTTGCGCAGCCGCCGCGACATGAGCTCCAGCACCTCCGCCACCGCGGCCCGTCCCCCGTCCCGTCCCGCGCAGGCGATCAGCAGCGGCCAGACGGCGGCGCGGTCGCCCGCGTCGGGGCGGTCGAGCGCGGCGAGCAGTTCGGGCCTCGCCTCGTCGAAGGGACCGTGCGAGCGGATATCCAGCAGGTCGCGCCAGAACCACACCGGCGCGTCGGGGTCGGTGAGCTCCCGCCGGACCTCCGCCCAACGGCGCTCGCGCGGGAGGAGGGCGAGGTCCAACACGGGTACCCGCCCGGCCTCGTCGGCCGCCGTGACCTCGTCGAGGAACGCGGCCCGGCGGCCCGGCGGCCCGGCGGCCCGGCGGCCCGGCGGCCCGGCGGCACCGCCTTGACCAGGGCCGTCAGATGCGTCGTCCTCGTCCGCCAGTGCCGGCCCAGCATGGGGAGGGACGGCGGGTCGGCCCGCACGAGCGCGCGGAACACCCCGGACGGCAGGCCGGGTTCGTGACGCGGGCGGTCCCGCTCCGGCGCGAGGAGCCAGCGGACGAAGCGTTCGGCGTCCGCGGCGACGAGGGCGCCCGCCGAGCGGCGGAGGCAGTGGGGCAGGGTGCCGGGCCCGTGCCGCTCCAGCAGGGCGAGCACCCGCTCCGGCCGGGTCGCCGTGACGACGGCCAGGGCGCCGGCGTGCCGCTGCCACCAGTCGGCGTGCCCGGAGCCCCGGGGCCGTTCGGCGAGGTCCCGCTCGGCCTGGTCGAGGAAGGGGCCAGGGTGGCGGCGGGCCAGACGGACCGGTGAGGTGAGGGCGTGCGCGAGCCCGGGCAGCGCGGTGGCCACGAAGGGGGTCGAGCAACCGGGGAGCAGCCGGG
>NZ_JAIQLH010000082.1 GCF_020037025.1 Streptomyces huiliensis
CAGCGCGGTGGCCACGAAGGGGGTCGAGCAACCGGGGAGCAGCCGGGCCGCCTCCGCATCGTCCCCTCGTTCGCGGAGGCTTGTCACGAGCCGCTCGGCGAGCGCCGGACGGTTGCCGGCCCACAGGAAGCGGGCGATCCGGTCGCGGGTCGCGGCGGACGCGTCCTCGTACGCCGCCTCGATCGCGGCGTCCGGCAGCGGAAGGGCCCGGGCGCCCCGGAGCGCGTACCCCGCGACCACGGGGTCGGGGTCGGCGAGGCGCTCGGCGAGGAAGCGCTCCTGCCGGCCGACCAGGGCGGCCAGGGCCGCGAGCCGGCGCTCGTAATCCCCGCGCCGGTCCAGGTCGTCCAGTACCGCGGCGAGCGTACCCCGCTCGACGAGGACCGGTACGCTCCGGGCCAGCCGCCTCAGGCGGCGGTGGTGCGGGAGGGGGTCGAGAGCGGCGAGCAACTCGTCGGCGGTGGGGAGCATGACGGAAGTGTGCCTGGTCAGATCGGTTTCCGGCCAACGGATTACGGATGACCGAGGGCCGAGAAGTGTTCACCTCGGCCGTGATCGCGTTCCCCTGCCGTACCGGGAACCACCAGGCCCCCCGCGAGCGTCGTCCGGTCGCAGGCGTAACCTTCGTATCGGGACGAAGCGGTGGACCGCGTTCCGCCCGGCGGCTCGTTCCGGCCACAGCGGGAATCCACAGGGAACCGTAACGCTTTTGCGACAAAACGACACAAATCCATGGGAGCCGATCCCATAGGGTCGAGCAGTGATCGAACGTCGTAAAGGGGCACATGCCCGGAAAGCCGCCGCGCCCGCCGTGCTCCGGCGGCTGCTGGGCACTCGGCAGGAGACCGCGCGCCGCGTCGGGCGGTGGTTGCGGCCGGCGTATCCGCGGCCGGGACGGTCGGGCTGGCGGCGCTGGGTTCCGTCCTGGCGGCAGACGCTGGGGCTGATGTTCAGCTGCGTCGGCGTCATCACCGGACTGCTGGCGATCATGTACGCGCGCACCGAGATACCCGCCGACCTCAACGCCTTCGCCACCCAGCAGGACAACGTCTACTACTGGGCCGACGGCACCGAAATGGCCCGCACCGGCGAGGTCAACCGGCAGGACCTGCCCCTCGACAAGGTCCCGGAGAAGGTCCGCTGGGCCGCGCTGGCCGCCGAGAACGAGACCTTCTACTCCGACAGCGGCGTCTCCCCCAGCGGCATGCTCCGCGCCGTCACCAAGATGATCACCGGCGGCAACACCCAGGGCGGGTCCACCATCACGCAGCAGTACGTGAAGAACGCCTACCTGAACCAGGAGCAGACGTTCGACCGCAAGCTCAGCGAGATGTTCATCGCCATCAAGCTCGACCGCAAGCTGTCCAAGGACGAGATCCTGGAGCAGTACCTCAACACGAGCTGGTACGGGCGGGGCACCTACGGCATCGCGCGGGCCGCCCACGCGTACTACGACAAGGACGTCTCGGAGCTGAACGCGAGCGAGGGCGCCTTCCTCGCCTCGCTGCTCAAGGGGGCGGCCCTCTACGACCCGGCCGTGAGCGCCAAGAACCACGAGCGCGCGGTCGAGCGCTGGGGCTGGGTCCTGGACCGCATGGTGAGCATCGGCAAGCTCTCCAAGGCGGAGCGGGCCAAGTACACCCGCTTCCCGGAGCCGGTGCCTCCGCCGCACCCCACCGGGCTGGCGGGCCAGACCGGGTACCTGGTGGAGACCGCGCGGGCCTACGTGAGCGCGCACAGCGACGTCTCCGACCAGGACTTCGCCCGCGGCGGCTACCAGATCCACACCACCTTCGACCGGAAGCGGGTGGAGGCCCTGGCCCGGTCCGTGGGCAAGGCCCGCACGGCCCTCGGGCCGCATCCCGACGACCGCGACCTGCGCATCGGCGTCGCCTCGGTGACCACCGACGGGCGCATCGTCGCCCTCTACGGCGGCGAGGGCTATCTGAAGCAGGGCTTCAACGACGCCAACTCCTCGGTGGTTCCCGCCGGGAGCGCTTTCACGCCGTTCGTCTACGCGGCGGCGCTGCGCGACGGCGTCCAGCGCGAGCGCGGCAAGCCCCGGACGCCCGTGACCCCGGCGACGCTCTACGACGGCGACGACAAGATCTCGCTGCTCACGCCGGAGGGCCCGTACTGGGACCGCTCCGGGAAGATCGTCAAGGCGGAGAACGACAACGGGAAGTCCTGGGGGAAGATCTCGCTCAAGAACGCGGTCGCGCAGTCGGTCAACACGTCGATGATGCAGCTGGGCATGGACGTCGGCCTGGACCGGGTCGGCAAGGTCGGCGTGGAGACGGGCCTGCTGGAGAGCAGCCTCGGCGAGAAGCTGCCGTCGTTCTCGCTCGGCACCTCGACCCCCAGCGCCATCCGCATGGCCGACGCCTACGCCACCTTCGCGGCCCAGGGCCGGCACACCGACCCGTACTCGGTCAGCGTGCTGCGGCGGAACGGGGCGGACGTCCGCGTGGAGCGGCCCAAGCCGCGGCAGGCGCTCCCGGCCTCCGTGGCCAAGGCGGTGGACGACGCGCTGAAGGAGGCCGTCCGGCACGGCACCGCGCTCGCGGCAAAGGCCGCCGGGCCCGGCACCGCGGGCAAGACGGGCACGGCGCAGGACGCCAAGTCGGCGTGGTTCGTCGGGTACCGGGGCGAGCTCTCCACGGCGGTGTCCCTCGCCCGCATCGACCGGAAGAGCCAGGAGCTGCTGCCCCTGGACGGCAGCGACGGCAAGAGCAAGGACAAGGACAGGGGCAAGGACAACGGGAGGGACAAGGGGAAGAGCGGCCCGTCCGGCCCGTCCCCCGTCTCCGTCCCGCTCGGCATCTGGACGCGGTACATGACCGCCTCCTGACGGGCACGGGCCGGACGGGGGGGCGGTCCGCCGGCCGGCCCCGGCGACCGGCCTACTTCACCAGGGACTTCCAGTCCGGCGACTGCGCCGGGTCGAGGCCGCGGAACCGGGCCAGGACGGCGGGGTCCTGGGCGTCCAGCCAGTCGGCCAGCTGCTTGAAGGAGACGCAGCGGACGCCGTCGCGCTTGCACACGGACGTCATGACGTCCTCGATCGCCTTCATGTATATGCCGCCGTTCCAGTCCTCGAAGTGGTTCCCGATGAACAGCGGCGCGCGGCTGCCGTGGTAGACGCGCTCGAAACCGTTGAGGTAACCGTCCCGGGTCAGCTTCCGCCACTCCGCGTACTTCTTCGGGTCGCCCTTGGTCTCGTCACCGGACTGGTTGAAGAGGAAGTTGAAGTCCATGGAGAGGACCTGCTTCTCGCTCTTGGGGTAGGGCAGCAGCTGCAGCGGGAAGTTCCATATGCCGTCGATCTGGGACGGCCATATCTGGAAGTCGCCGGGCGAGCTCGCGTCGTACCGCCAGTCGAACTGCTTCGCCGCCTTGAGCAGGTTCTTTTGGCCCTCCAGGCACGGTGCCCGGCCGCCGGCCAGTTCCTTCTCGTAGTCGAAGGGGAGCGGCGGCAGGTCCTTGTAGCCGGTGTTGGTCTTCCAGTGCTGGACGAACGAGTAGGACTGCTCGATCTCGCTCTTCCACTCGGCCTCGCTCCAGTCGCCGCCGCCCTTCTTGCCGCAGAAGTGGCCGTTGAAGTGCGTGCCGATCTCGTTGCCGTCGAGCCAGGCGGCGCGGACCTCACGGACGGTGTCGCGGATGTGCGCGTCGGTCGCGTAGGAGATCGCGGACTCGCCCGGCTTGTGCTGCGGGGGCTTGTACAGGGACGCCTTGGACTTGGGCAGCAGGTAGGTGCCGGTGAGGAAGAACGTCATCTTCGCGTTGTTCTCTTTGGCGACCTCGCGGAAGTGCGAGAAGAGGTGGTCGTCGCCTTCCAGGGCGCCGTCCCAGGAGAAGACGACGAACTGCGGGGGCTTCTCCCCCGGCTTCAGCTTCTCGGGCTTCGGCTGCTTCGGCTGGGGGCCGGTGTACGACGTGGAGCCGTCGCCGAGCACCCGGACTTTGCCGTCCCACTTCTCCTCGGGCTTGCGGCGGTTCTGCTGCCGGGTCTTCCGGGCGGAGGCGGGGTCGGACGACGGGGAGGGCGACGCGGACGTGCCCTTTCCGCCGGACTTGTCGCCCGAACCGCCGGAGTCGCCTCCGGAGTCGCAGGCGGACAGCCCGAGTGCGACAGTGGCCGCGGCGACCAGGGCCGTGGCACCCTGCATGGTCCTCTTCGACAACTTCGTACCCCCTGGCACCAAAACACACATTCCGGCCCCAGTATCACAGGGGCTGTTACCTCCGCTTTCCACCGCCCCGCTCCAAGGGCGGACATCAGCCCGCAGACACGGACAAATCGCAAGAGAAAAGGGGACACAGGCCGACGGGCCCGGCCGGTTCACCGAAACGACCGGGCCCGCCGCGCGGCGGCACCGGTCAGGTGCGGTAGGCGTAGTAGACCGCGTTCGGGTACGACGCGATGATGCTCGCCACCGACTTCCGGTAGGTGTTGGTGGAGTGGTACGTGAGGTACGGGACGCCGTACCGGCTGCGGTACGTCGACATCATGGAGTGGTCCTTCGAGCCGTCACCGTCGAAGTCCATCTGCATGACGTCGCCGACCTCGAGCTGGTAGACGTTGGCCAGGCTGGTGACGCGCTTGGAGTTCAGCGCGTACCACGACCACTCGTTGACGCCGACCCAGCTGTCGGACTGGCCGGAGCCGCTGTACCACCACTTGCGGTAGTCGTCCGCCGAGCCGGTCTCGGGCTTCCAGCCGCCGGCCTTCAGGCCCTGGCTGAGGAAGTTGGTGCAGTCACCGCCGGCGTCGTTGAACTTCCGGTACGACGGGTTGTAGTTCCGCCAGTACTTCTCGGTGTACGCGGCCATGGCCTGGTAGTCGACGCCGGCCTTGGCGCGCTTGGGCACCGACTGGCTCGTCCACGAGGTGGAGGCGCGGGGGGCGCTGGGCGTGGGGCCGAGGGAGGCGACGCGCTTGCGCACCGTGGGGTCGTTGATGGCGAGGGGACCGTCGTCGTCGGTCGTCAGCGCCGTGAGCTCCCAGGTGCCGCCCGAGCGGGCGGTGAAGCGGGCCTCGTGCCGGGCCTTGAAGCCGGTGGTGACCGGCTCGTCGCCGCGGATCTTCTTGTACGTGAGCGTCGTGGTCTCGGTGAGCCGCACGACCGCCCGGCCGCCGGAGGACCGCGTCCCGTCGACGGTGACCTGCGTGTCCGCCTTGGTGTACGCCTCGTGGAGGCCGGCGAGCCGCTTCTTGCGCGCCTGGAGGGTGGCCAGTCCGGCCTTCTCCGTCTTGGCCGCGGCGGCGGCCAGGCTGACCTTGCGGTCGAGCTGCGTGGCTATTCGCGGCGACTTCACCGAGTCCAGCAGCGCCGAGGTGCGCTCGGTCAGCAGGGTGTCGGCGGCACGGCCGAAGGAGGCCGCGGTCGCCTTGTCCACCGCGCCGGTCCGGGGCGCCGCGCTCGCGGTGGAGGCGGGCACCAGGACCGCCGGGACGGCCAGGGCCAGGACGGCGCCGACGGCCGCTCTGAGAGTGGTTGGTTTCACGAAGTTTCCCCTTGTCACCCGGTCCGCACGGACCGGGGACGGAATCTTCGCACGAGTGCCCTAGACCCGGAATGCTGGCCCCCGCAACCGTCCCGCCCGTCTCCCGGGCGGCCTGTGACGGCCCGTCCGGCCGCCCGCCGAGACCAGCTGGGGGCGGCCGAGAGCGGCGGAAAATCGCTGCCCTCGCCCGGCCCGGTGACCTAGGGTCCGGACCATGACGAGACTCCGCAGGGCGGCCTCGGCCGCCGCACTCGCCTGTCTTCTTCCCCTGACCGCGACGGTGGGCGCCTCCGCCGCGACGGAGCCACCCTCGCAGCCGGCCCCCGCCACCGCCGCCGCCCGGCTGCCCGACCCCACCGGGCCGCATTCCGTCGGCCGTTCGACCTTCCACCTCGTCGACCACGGCCGCAAGGACCTCTGGGTCCCGGAGGCCGACGGCCGCGAGCTGATGGTCGACGTCCACTACCCCGCCCGCCCCGGCACCGGCCCGACCGCCCCGTACGCCACCACGGAGGAGGCGCGCCTGCTGCTGAAGAGCCGCGAACTGGACAAGGTGATCCCGCCGGAGCGGTTCGCCGCGACGCGCACGCACAGCCGCGTCGACGCGCCCCCGGCGGCCGGGCGCCGCCCGCTGGTGGTCCTCTCCCCGGGCTTCAGCGTCGCCCGTTACACGATCACCGCCCTGGCCGAGGACCTGGCGAGCCGGGGGTACGTGGTGGCCTCGATCGACCACGCCTACGAGTCCGCGGGGACGCTGTTCCCCGGCGGCCGGATGCTGACCTGCGTGGCGTGCGAGAAGGCACGGACGGAGAAGGACTTCAACGCGGCCGTGGTGAACCGTGCCAAGGATGCCTCCTTCGTCCTGGACCGGCTGACGGGTTCGCGGTCGCCGTGGAAGCACGCGGATCTGATCGACCGTCAGCGCATCGGGATGGCCGGGCACTCGCTCGGCGGCGCGACCGCGGCGGCGGTCATGGCGGCCGATCCCCGGGTGCGGGCGGGTGTGAACATGGACGGCGCCTTCCAGGGCGCGGTGCCTCCCGGCGGGCTCGGCGGCCGGCCGTTCATGATGCTCGGCACCGACGACGAGATCCACCGCCCCGGCGGCAAGGACAAGTCCTGGGACGAGGCGTGGCCCCGGCTGGGCGGCTGGAAGCGGTGGCTGACGGTGGCCGGCGCGGACCACTTCTCGTTCTCCGACTTCCCCTTCCTCGGCGACCAGTTGCTGCCGCCGGGGACCCCGTACCCGGGATCCGGTCTCTCCGGCCGGCGGTCGGTGGACATCACCCGGTCCTACGTCGCCGCCTTCTTCGACCGGCACCTGCGGCGGATCCCACAGCCGCTGCTCGCGGGTCCGACGCGCGACAACCCGGAAGTACGGTTCAACCAGCCCTGATTCGGGCCCTTGCGGAGGAGTGACGGATGACGGCCCGCCCCACCGACGACCACGCGGCGCACCGGAAGCACGCGGCGCTCGTGGCACGGCTGACGGGTGAGGACGGTACGGAACCGGCCGTGCATGAGGGCCAGTTCCACCGCGTGCTGGTCGGTGCGCGCCGGGTGCTGTGCCTCCCGCGCACCCCGGCCGCGGCGGCCCGGCTCCCCGCCCGGGCGGCGACGCTGCGGGCGGTCGGCCGGGCGGGCCTGCCGTTCGCCGTCCCGGCGCCGCTGTCCACCGAGGACGACGGCGACGGGACGGCCCACCTGATGCTCACCCGGGTGCCGGGGGCGCCGCTGGATCCGACGGCGCTCGCCCGGCCGGCGGCCGCCG
>NZ_JAIQLH010000083.1 GCF_020037025.1 Streptomyces huiliensis
CCGCCTCCTCCAGCGCGGCGGCGGAGGTGTCGTAGGCGTCGATCAGCAGGGCGGTCAGCAGGTCGTCCCGGTGCGGGAAGACGCCCGCGACCGCGGCGGCGGGCAGGCCGCTCGCCCGCGCCACGGCGTCGGGTGTGAGCCCGGCCGGCCCTGTGGTGGCGAGAAGTTGACGGGCCGTTGACATGACGGCCGGCTGAGGGGTGTCTCCCCCGGAAGTGTCCATGGCCGCACGCTACCTGCCGGCCGGCAGGCACCCGGCCGGCAGGCACCCTTCCGGCGGCCCTACGGACTCCGCCGGTCCCCCGCCCCGGAGCCCTGCCGGGGCGGGGGACCGGAGTCCTCCCGGGACGCAGGTCCGGAGTCCTCCCGGGACGCCGGCCCGAGGCCGAACTCGCACCACACCGACTTGCCGCTCCCCCGCGACTCCACGCCCCACACGTCCGCAAGCCGGTCGACGAGGAGCAGGCCGCGGCCGGAGACGCCCGACTCGCCCGGTTCACGGCGGCGGGGCAGGGCACTGGAGCGGTCCTCGACCTCGACGCGGAGGCGGCGTTCGGCACCGGGGACCATGCGGATGGTCACCACGGCAGCGCCGTCCGTGTGCAGCAGGGCGTTGGTGGCCAGCTCGTCGGCGGCGAGCTCGATGTCGTCGGCCCGCTCCCGTACCCCCCAGGCGCGGACCGCCGTGCGGATCATGTGCCGGGCGGCGGACAGCGCTTCGGGGTCGGCGGGGGCGATGTGCTGCTGGAGCCGACCGCCCGGGCGGGCCACGCTGCCCTGCCGGCGCAGCAGGAGGATGGCCATGTCGTCCTCGCCGACGCGCTCCTCGACCACGTCGCACAGCCGGTCGGCGAGGTCGTGCAGGTCCTCGGGGCCCTCCTCGACGAGCCCGGCGAGCTGCCGAATGCCCTCGTCGAGGTCGGCGCCGGGCTGTTCGACCAGGCCGTCGGTGAACATCATCAGCGTCTCGCCGGGTTCGAGTTCCACGGTGGTCACCGGGTAGTCGAGCCGCCCGAACTCGGCGGACAGGCCCAGCGGCAGGCCACCGGCGACGGGCAGCCGGCGGGAGGTGCCGTCGGCGTGCCGCAGCAGCGGGTCTATGTGCCCGGCGCGGACCAGTTGCACGCTGCCGGTGGCCAGGTCGGCCTCGGCGTAGGCGCAGGTGGCGAAGCGGTCGGTGTCGAGCTCGTGGAGGAAGGCCGAGGCGCGGGCCATGACCGTGCCCGGGGAGTGCCCCTCGGCCGCGTAGGCGCGCAGCACGATACGGAGCTGGCCCATGACGGCGGAGGCGTGGGTGTCGTGGCCCTGGACGTCGCCGATGACGGCGGCGACCCGGCCGCCGGGCAGCGGGACCACGTCGTACCAGTCGCCGCCGATGTCGCGGCCCATCCGGGCCGAGCGATAGCGGACGGCGATCTGGGCGCCGGGCACCTCGGGGATCCGGCGCGGCAGCATGGCCTGCTGGAGGCCCTCGGCGAGGTCGTGCTCCTGGTCGAAGAGCATGGCGCGGGCGATGCTCTGGGCGAGGCTGCTGCTCAGGGCGATGAAGAGGTCGCGTTCCTGCCGGGTGAAGCCGCGGGCCTCGCGGTAGAGGAGGCCGAGCGCGCCGATGGGCCGGGCCTGGGCGATCAGCGGCAGGTAGGCGGCGGAGGAGATGCCGATGTCCTTGATCCGCTCCCACAGCCAGGGGTAGCAGCGGGCCCACTCCTCGCGGGACTCGATGAAGCGCGGGGTCATGGTGCGGATGACCTCGCTCATCGGGAAGTCGTCGTCGATCCGGGTGTAGCGGGTGCCGGGGATGAAGTGCTCGGACGGGCCTTCGGCGACGAGGTGGACGCGCCCGGACTCGACCAGTCCGAGGACGAGGAGGTCGGAGCCGAGGTGTTCGACGGCGCGGGCGTCCTTGAAGAAGTCGATGACGTCCTGGACGGTCCTGGCGTGGGCGAGGGCCGCGGTGGTGGTCTCGACGACGGTGGTCGTGTGGCGGCGGTCGCCGTTCTGCTCTCCCGGCCGGTCGGGCAGCCGCAGCTCCTCGTTCGCCTCGCGGAGGACGCCGAGGATCCGGCGGGGCCGGCCCGCCGCGTCCCGCTCGATGCGGCCCTGGGTGTAGGCCCAGCGGAGCCCGTCGGAACAGCGGACCCGGTGGTACGCGCCGTAGCTCTCGCTGCCGTCCTTCAGGGCCCGCGCCACCAGGGCGTCGAGCCGGGCGCCGTCCGCGCGCGGCACCCGGGCGGCGAGGTCGGTGACGTTGCCGTGGAACTCGCCGGGCGGCACGCCGAGGATGCCGAGGGCGACGGGGTCGAGGTGGAGCCGCCCGCTGAGCAGGTCCCAGTCGAAGGTGCCGACGTGGTTGACGGCGAGGCAGCGCTCCGGGCGGGCGGGCCAGTCGTCCGGCAGCGCTCCGGAGGCAGGCGTGGCTCCCCGATCAACCATGGATTCACTCTGCCACCTTTTGTCCGTTTCTTCGATGCGACTGGGCGGTCGACGGGGGCGGGCGGGGTACTCGGACGCCATGGAGTGGTTCACGGCGCCCGGGTACTGGCTGAGCCGCCTGGTCTTCCAGCGCGGGCTCGCCCTCCTCTACCTGGTCGCGTTCGCCTCGGCGGCGCTGCAGTTCCGGGCGCTGATCGGGGAGCGCGGCATGCTGCCCGTACCGCGCTACCTGGCGTACGTCCCCGCGCGCCGGATCCCGACCCTCTTCCGGTGGCACTACTCGGACCGCTTCTTCGCGGGCTGTGCCTGGGGCGGGGCGCTGCTGGCCGCCGCGGTGGCGGCGGGCGCGGCGGACCTGGTGCCGCTGTGGGCGGCGATGCTGATGTGGCTGGTGCTGTGGGGCCTGTACCTGTCGATCGTCAACGTCGGCCAAACGTGGTACGGCTTCGGGTGGGAGTCGCTGCTCCTGGAGACCGGGTTCCTGGCGGTGTTCCTGGGGAACGAGCGGACCGATCCGCCGGTGCTGGTGCTGTTCCTGCTGCGCTGGCTGCTCTTCCGGGTGGAGTTCGGCGCCGGACTGATCAAGATTCGCGGCGACCGCTGCTGGCGCGATCTGACCTGCCTGTACTACCACCACGAGACGCAGCCGATGCCCGGCCCGCTGAGCTGGTTCTTCCACCGGCTGCCGCGCCCGCTGCACCGGGTGGAGACGGCGGCCAACCACGTCGCCCAGCTGGTGGTGCCCTTCGGCCTCTTCGCGCCGCAGCCGGTGGCGAGCGTCGCGGCGGGGCTGGTGATCGTCACCCAGTTGTGGCTGGTCGCCTCGGGCAACTTCGCCTGGCTGAACTGGGTGACGATCGTGCTGGCGTTCGCGGCGGTGGACGGCGCCGCGATGGCGGACCTGTTCGGCCTGCCGGGCCACTCCCCCGCCCCCTCGGCGCCGGTCTGGTACGAGGTCCTGGTGGTGGCGGTGACCGTGCTCGTCGCCGTGCTGAGCTGGTGGCCGGTGCGGAACCTGCTCTCGCGGGGGCAGCGCATGAACATGTCCTTCAACGCGTACCACCTGGTCAACACGTACGGCGCCTTCGGGAGCGTCAACCGGAGCCGGTACGAGGTGGTGGTCGAGGGGACGTCGGACACCGTGCTCGGCCCGGAGACGGAGTGGCGGGAGTACGGCTTCAAGGGCAAGCCGGGTGATCCGCGCCGCCTGCCCCGGCAGTTCGCACCGTGGCATCTGCGGCTGGACTGGCTGATGTGGTTCGCGGGCATCTCCCCGGCCTACGCCCGGGACTGGTTCGGCCCCTTCGTCGAACGACTGCTCGACAACGACCGGGACACCCTGCGCCTCCTCCGCCACAACCCGTTCCCCGACGCCCCGCCCGCGCACGTCCGCGCCCGGCTCTACCTCTACCGCTTCACCACCTGGCGCGAGCTGCGCGCCACCGGCGCGTGGTGGCACCGCGAGCTGGTGCGCGAGTTCCTGCCGCCGGCGGCGCTGCGGCGCCCGTGAACCCCGAGACGGAAGGGAAACCCGATGGACCCCGTGGAGGCACTCGAACGGATCGCCTTCCTCCTGGAACGCGACGGGGCCCCGACCTACCGCGTCCAGGCGTTCCGGACGGCGGCCGGCGTGGTCGCCGCGATGCCCGCCGACGACGTCCGCCGCCGCTCGGAGGCCGGGTCGCTCACCGACCGCAAGGGCATCGGCCCCAAGACGGCGGCCGTCGTCGCCGAGGCGCTGCGCGGCGAGGTACCGGCCTACCTGGCCCGCCTCGAACAGGAGGCGGACCGGCCGCTGACCGAGGGCGGCGCGGCCCTGCGCGCGGCGCTGCGCGGCGACTGCCACCTGCACTCCGACTGGTCCGACGGCGGCAGCCCGATCGACGTCATGGCCCGCGCGGCCCGCGACCTCGGCCACGAGTGGGCGGTGCTCACCGACCACTCCCCCCGCCTGACCATCGCCCGCGGCCTGTCCGCCGACCGGCTCAGGGAGCAGTTGGACGTGGTCGCCGAGGTCAACGAGCGGATGGGCGACGGCTTCCGGCTCCTCACCGGCATCGAGTGCGACATCCTCACCGACGGCTCCCTCGACCAGGAGGACGAGCTCCTGGACCGGCTCGACGTGGTCGTCGCCTCCGTCCACTCCAAGCTGCGCATGGACGCGGAGAGCATGACCCGCCGCCTCGTCGCCGCCGTCGCCAACCCGCTCGTCGACGTCCTCGGCCACTGCACCGGCCGCCTCGTCGGCGGCAAGCGCCCCGAATCCGCCTTCGACGCCGAACTCGTCTTCACCGCCTGCGAACGCTTCGGCACCGCCGTCGAGATCAACAGCCGTCCGGACCGGCTGGACCCGCCACGGCGGCTGATCCAGCTGGCGCTGGAGACGGGCGTGCTGTTCTCGATCGACAGCGACGCGCACGCGCCGGGGCAGCTGGACTGGCAGGTGCTGGGGTGTGCGCGGGCGGAGGAGTGCGGGGTGCCGGCGGAGCGGGTGATCACGACATGGGGGCGGGACGCGTTGCTGGAGTGGGCGCGGGGGAAGTAAGTGGGCACACACGTCGACCCGTTGAGGAGTGGCCCGTCACAGGCCCGGTCATCCGCGGCCGAACCTCACCGTGGAGGCGCTACCAGGCCGATCTCGTAGGCGAGGATGACGAGGTGGACCCGGTCGCGTGCGTCGAGTTTGGTGAAGAGCCGTGCGAGGTGGGCCTTGGCGGTGGCCACGCTGATGCTGAGCTCTTCGGCGATCTCGGCGTTGGACCGGCCGCGGCCGACCAGGGTCAGGACCTCGCGTTCCCGGTCGGTGATGCCGTCGGCCACCGCCGGGCGGGTGGTGGTGGGTTCGGGACGCGCCACGAACTCCTCGATGAGACGGCGGGTGACGCTCGGAGCCATGAGGGCGTCTCCGGCGGCGACGACCCTGATCCCGTCGAGAATGGTCTTCAGCGGCGTGTCCTTGACGAGGAAGCCGCTCGCTCCGGCGCGAAGCGCGCCATAGACGTATTCGTCGTCGTCGAAGGTGGTGAGGACGAGCACGCGGGTCTTCGATTCCGGATCGGCGTTGATCTGGCGCGTGGCCTCGATGCCGTCCGTACCGGGCATGCGGATGTCCATGATGGCGACGTCCGGTCGTAGCCGTTGGATCAGTCGCACGGCCTCGGCACCGTCCCCTGCCTCCCCCGCCACCTCCAGGTCTGGGGTGCCGGTGATGAGGACGCGCAGGCCGGAACGGATCAGGGGCTGGTCGTCGACCAGCACGACACGGATCATCGTCCCACCTCCACGGGCACCGGAAGCCGGGCCGCCACCCGGAATCCGCCTTCGGGGCGCGGTCCGGCGGTGAACTCACCGTGCAGCAGACCGACCCGTTCGCGCATTCCGGCGATGCCGTATCCGGAGCCTGCGGCGGTGCCGCCCGAGCCGAGGTCGATGATGTCGACGGCCAGTTCGTCGGGGCGGTAGTCGACCGTGACGCTGCAGTCCCGGGTGCCGGAATGCCGCACGACGTTGGTGACCGCCTCCTGGATGATGCGGAACGCCGCCAGATCGACGTCGGGGGGCAGATCGCGAGGTTCTCCCCGCCACCTGACGTCGACGCGGACCCCGGCGGCCGCGGTCTTCCCGACCAGCCGGCCGAGGGCGGCCAGACCGGGGAGCGGATCCAGCGGCGCGGGCTCCGGTTCACTCCGGCGCAGCGCCCCGAGCATCCGCCGCAGGCCGGCGAGGGTCTCCCTGCCGGTGGCCTCGATGGCGTCCAGCGCGTTGCGCGTCTCGGCGGGCTGGGTGTCCAGGACCAGGCTGCCCACGCCGGCCTGGATGGTGATGATGCCGATGTTGTGGGCAACCATGTCGTGCAGCTCCCGGGCGATCCGCAGCCGCTCGTCCGTGATCGCCTGCTGCACGCTCTGGGCGCGAACCGTGTCCGCGTGCGCCCGGTTCTGACGGATCGTGTTGCCGATCAGCCAGGCGATGACGACAGTCGACGCCAGGGCGGCCGGCACCGAGAGGTTGAAGAAGTACCCGCGTCCCAGCCGCCAGACCGTGTACGCGGCCAGCACCCCGACCGGGAGCACGGCCGCGAGGACCGAGACACGCCGTGAGCGGGTCGCCGCGGTGTAGCCCACGCCCGCGTCGGCCAGGAGGAAGAGGACGACCGGTGTCTCCCGCACCGGCATCCCGATCGCGAACGAGGCGCCCGCGAGCGCGACGATCACGGCCGCCAGCGGCGCGCGGAACAGCAGCGACGTGCCCAGGGTCGTGACGACGGCGGTGACCAGCAACGGCGCGTCCTCGGTGTTGCCGTCGTACCGGAGCAGATGGTGCAGTTCGTCCGGCCGCTGGAACGTGCGTACCAGGATGAGGGCCGACCAGAAGGCCGCCACCCACACACCCGGTGGCACGCGTTTGAGCAGGGGTGTACGAGCGGTGGCGATCATCAGCCGATCCTATCGACGCGCTCCCGCCGGGGCATTGGCCCACAGACGTAATCCCCCGGGCTACCAGGAGGGCTCACAAGTGTGAACCGCCGGCCGATGCCGGCTCTACGCCCTCCCCGGCAGCTTGGACCCATGATCGAATCCACCCGGCTGACCAAGCGGTACGGCGACACCGTTGCCGTCGACAACCTGACCTTCACGGTGGAACCCGGCAAGGTCACCGGCTTCCTCGGCCCGAACGGCGCCGGCAAGTCCACCACACTGCGCATGATCCTGGGCCTGAACACCCCCACCAGCGGGTCCGTCACCGTGGACGGGGTTCCCTTCTCGCACCGCCCACGCGGGCTGCGCCACGTCGGCGCGCTGTTGGACGCCCAGGACGTCCACGGCGGACGCAGCGCGAGGGCGCACCTGACCGCCTTGGCGCGCGGCAACCGCATCCCGCCGGCCCGCGTGGACGAGGTCCTCCAGGAGGTCGGGCTGGCCAAGGCGGCGCGGCGCCGGATCGGAGGGTTCTCCCTCGGGATGAAGCAGCGTCTCGGCATCGCGGGCGCCCTGCTCGGCGATCCGCCGGTGCTGCTCTTCGACGAGCCCCTGAACGGTCTGGACCCCGAGGGCGTGCTGTGGGTGCGCGGCCTGTTCCGCCGTCTGGCGTCCGAGGGCCGCACCGTGTTCGTCTCCAGCCACATGATGGCCGAGATGGAGCACACGGCCGACCGGCTCATCGTCATCGGGCAGGGCCGGCTTATCGCGGACGAGAGCCTGCAGGGCTTCTCGGCTCGCCACGCCTCCCTGGGCGTGACCGTGGACACGCCCGACCTGGCGGCCCTGGAGGCCGTGCTGACCGCCGAGGGTGCGTCGGTGCGCCGCAAGGGCGACCAGAGGGGCCGGGTCACCGGCCTGACCGCGGCCCGGATCGGCGAACTGGCCCACCGACACCGCATCATGCTGCACGAACTCGCCACCCACACCTCGTCCCTGGAATCGGCGTTCATGTCCCTCACCGCCGACAGCGTCGAATATCTCGCAGGGGAAGCCCGATGAGCACCATGATGTTCTCCAGCGCCCGTCCGTCCGAGCGAGCCGCCGAGCCCGCGGCCCGGTTCGTCGACCTGCTCGCCGCTGAGTGGATCAAGATGCGATCCCTCCGGTCGACGTACTGGGTGCTCGCCCTCAGCGCCGTCGTCGCCATCGCGATCAACGTCAACGCCGTCCACTCGGACCTGACGTACATCGACCGGCCTCATCCCCCTCTCCCCGGCGTCCCTCCCTTCAGGTACGACCCGCTGCTCCACGGTCTGGGCAGCATCGCGCTCGACGTCCTGGCACTGGCCGCGGCCGGCTGCGGCGCCATCACGGTCTTCGGCGAGTACGCCACCGGAATGATCCGCACCACCCTCGCCGCCACCCCCGACCGGCGCGCGGTGATCACGGCGAAGGTGGCCCTCGTCACGGCGATCACGCTCGTCCTCGGTGTGATCGTCTCCGTGACGTCGTTCTTCACCACCAACGCGATGCTCGCCTCCCGCCACGTCGGACTCTCCCTCCACGACCCCGGCTGCCTGCGGGCCGTAGCGGCATACGCGCTGGTCATCCCGGTCTGCGCGCTCATCGGCCTGGCGTTCGGCGCCGTTCTGCGACACGCCACGGCCTCGATCGTCGCCGTCGTGGGGATGCTCTTCATCCTGCCCATGCTCTTCGGGGGCGAGAGGTACCGCCTCTTGAAGGAGATCGGCAACCACCTGCCGCTGGCCGCGCAGGCCCGGCTGGCGCTGAACCCCGGCGGCCACACCAGCCTCGGCGCACACCCGGCCACGATCACGGGCTCCTGGATCGCACTCGCGGCCTGGGCGCTCGTCTCGGTGACCGTCGCCGTGCTCGTCGTACGGCGCCGGGATGTCTGAGACGGCTCAGCGGACGGCCTCGGCAGCAGCGGCCGCTCCGGCACTCGCTCCCTGATCACCTGCCGCGAGCATCCCGGGGCGGGACGGGGCACCCCTCACGGCAACGAGCCCCGCACCGCGTCCCCCGCCAGTGGCACCAGCAGATCCCCGAACTCCTCCACCCGCCCCACCACCCCCTCCAACCCGAACACCAAATCCCCGGGCTCCCGACACGAGCCCACCTCGTCCCACGTCACCGGCGCCGCCACCCCCGCCGCGTCCCCCCGCAACCGCACCGTGTACGGCGCGGCCGTCGTCTTCGCGCTGGCGTTCTGGGACCAGTCGATGAGCACCTTCCCCTGCCGCTCCAGCTTCGCCATGGAGACGACGACCAGCCCCGGATGCTCGTTCGTCATCCGGGTGGCGAGCCCCTTCGCGTAGGCGCTGACGTCGTGGCCGGAGGCGGGGTGGATGGGGGCGTACAGGTGGAGGCCCTTGGAGCCGGAGACGACCGGGGAGGCGGTGAGCCCGTCGTCGTCCAGCAACTGCCGCAGCCGTTCGGCGACGCGGCAGCAGACGACGAGGTCGGTGCCGGGCCCGGGGTCCAGGTCGAGGACGACGCGGTCGTGGGCGTCGCGCCCGGCCGCGGCCGTCCACTGGGGTACGTGCACCTCGTACGCGCCGAGGTTGACCATGGCGACCAGGGCGGCGACCGAGTCGATCACCACCTGCTGCGTGGTGCCGTCCCGGTGCCGCACCGTGGCCCGCGGCACCCAGTCCGGCGCGCCGGGCGGCGGGTTCTTGGCGACCCAGCTCTCGCCGGCCGAGCCCTCCGGGGCCCGGACGAAGGAGGCCGGGCGCCCGCTGATGTGCGGGAGCATCGCGGGGGCGATGCGCGCGTAGTAGTGCAGGACGTGGGCCTTGGTGTGGCCGGTGGCGGGAAAGAGGACCCGTTCGAGGTGCGACAGGGAGAGCCGGTGGCCCTCGATCTCCACCGTCTGACGGCCGGACGCGGCGGGCACGGCAGTCCCCGGCCCCTCAGGACGCCCGCTTCTTGGCCAGGGCCTTCACCAGCTCCTCGCGGCTCATCGTCGAGCGGCCCGGGACGCCGGCGTCGGTGGCCCGCTGGTAGAGCTCGGCCTTGCTCAGCCCCTCCAGTTCGGCGGCGGCGGACTTCTTCGGCGTCTTCTTGCCCGCCTGCTTCTTGCCCGCCTGCTTCTCGGCCGCCTGCTTCTCGGCCGCCTGCTTCTCGGCCGCCTGCTTCTCGGCCGCCTGCTTCTCGGCCGCCTGCTTCTCGGCCGCCTGCCGGGTGCGCCGCTTCTCCGCCGCGTCCTTGAGCCGCACGGGCGGCCGGAGCTCGGCCTCCCCCTCCTCCTCGCCGGCCTTGCCCCCGCCGGTCTTCGCCTTCTCGATGCTCGCCTGGAGGGCGCCCATGAGGTCGATGACGTTGGTCGAGCGCGGCGCCGGCTCGCTCTTCTCCACCGTGCCGCCGGCCCGCTTGGTCTGGACGAGTTCGAGCACCTTCTCCTGAAAGGTGTCGTGGTACGTCTCGGGGTCCCAGTCCACGCTCAGCGCCTCCACCAGCTGGACGGCGGTGGCCAGTTCGCGTTCGGCGACCTTGGCCCGCTCCGGGAGCGTCCCGATCTCGGTGCGGGGGTCGCGGATCTCGTCGGCCCAGTGGAGGGTGTGCAGGGTCAGGATGTCGCCCTCGGCCTTCACCGCGACCAGGTACTCCCGGTTCCGCATCACGAACGTGGCGATCCCGGCCCGGTTGGACCGGCTCAGCGCCTCGTGCAACAGCGCGTAGACCTTGGCGTACTCCTTGCTCTTGGGCCCCAGGTAGTACGTCTTGTCGAAGTAGATGGGATCGACGGTGTCGAGGTCCACGAACCCGGTGATCTCCAGGGCCTTGGAGCGGCCCGGGGCGATCTCCTCCAGCTCACCGGGTTCGACGACGACGTAGTCGTCCCCCATGTCGTACCCCTTGACGATCTCCGCGAGGGGGACTTCCTCGCCGGTGCGCTCGTTGACGCGTTTGTTGCGGACGCGGTCGGAGGTGCCGCGTTGGAGCTGGTTGAAGCGGATGGTGTGGCTTTCGGTGGCCGAGAACATCTGGACTGGCAGGGCTACCAGTCCGAAGGTGAGGGCTCCGCTCCACACCGCGTGTGCCATGACGTCCTCCGGCTCGGGGGTTTGTTTCCATGGCACCCCGGTGCGGCGGAGATCGCATGTTGGGGTGCCCCGGTCCCGCCCCTTCGCCGATTCCCGGGGGCCAGCCCCCCCGGACCCCCTGAAACCGCGCTCCGCGCGGTTGTCCTCAAACGCCGGACGGGCTGATTCCAGCCCGCCCGGGGGTGCGGGGGCGCAGCCCCCGCAAGAAACGGGAAGGGGCGGGGCAGGGGCCTACCCCACTCCGACCTCAGCCAGCTCCCCACGCGCCGTCGCCGCGATCCCCTCCGCCCCGCACTCCTCCGCGATCCGGAGCCCTTCCCGAAGCGGCTCCGCCGCCTCCCGGGCCCGGCCGGCACCGCGCAGGGCGACGCCCAGATCGATCAGAGCGCAGGCGCGCTCATACCGGCACGGGGACTCCCCAAGATGCCGCACCGCCTGCTCCAGGCGGGCGACCGCCTCCTCCGGCCCGTCGAAGAAAGCCGCCCGGCGCAACGCCTCCCCCATCGCCGTATCACTACCGAACCGCATCGCGTACTTCAGCGACCGATCCGTGAGCTCCCGAGCCCGCTCCGGCTCATCCGGCGCGACCGCCGCGGCGAGGTCGAGGGACCAGGGCGCCCAGAGGACGTTGTGCCGGCCGCGCTCCTCCAGCCGCCGGCCCGCCGCCTCCAGTTCGGCGACGGCCTCCTTGGTGCGGCCGAGGGCGAGCAGCAGCCTGCCGAGGACGCAGGCGGCGTCGGGCATGACCATGGCGGGCGGGTAGGGCGGTCCGAAGGAGTACTTCTCGGCGACCGCCTGGGCCTCCGCGAGGTCGCCCTTGGCGAGCAGGGTGTCGATGAGCAGGCAGCTGCCGTCCCACTGGATGGGGACGCCGGGGCCGAGCCGGTCGGCGAGCCGCAGTCCGTCGCGGAGGAAGCTCTCGGCCTTCCGCAGGTCGCCGCGGCGGCGGTGGACGAGGCCGAGGAACTCGTGGGCGAAGGCCAGGTGCCCGCCGCGCCAGCCGGAGATCTCGAACTCCCGGACGGCCTCGGTGAACAGCTCCTCCGCCTTGTCCAGCCGGTCGCAGAAGGCGTAGGTGATGCCGATGATGCTGGGGAGTTCGAAGCCCCACTCGGTGTTGGTCCAGCCCATGCCGTCGGCGAGCCGCCCGTCGACCAGGGCTCGGTCGGCGAGCTCGACGACCTGGAGGACGTCCTCGCCCTGGATCATGGCGTCGAAGGCCCGCAGGGCGAGCAGGGCCCGTTCGGCGTTGTCCCGGCCGCTGAGCCGGTCGGTCAGGCCGGCGATCTCCCGGGACCGGGCGTGCGCGCCCTCCTCCTCCAGCTGGATGCCCTTCCAGAGGTAGTGGGCGGCCTGGAGGCGCATCCGGCCGGGGCCGTCGGGTGTCAGGCCGGCGTGCTCGGCCACCACCTCGGCGGCCTCGGTCAGCTGGCTGTTGTGGGCGTACGCCTGGGAGAGCCGGTAGGTGGCGTCGACGCGCAGCTCCTTGGGCAGCCCGGACAGGGCCAGGGCCGAGCGCAGGTGGTTGATGGTGGTGGGCGGCGAGGTCAGCAGGGCGGAGCAGCCCAGTTCGTACAGGACCTCGGCGCGCTCCTCCTCCGGCGGCGGCTCGGCGAGCGCGCGCTCCAGGCAGCGCTGGGCCGCCTCGGGGGCGCCGACGGCCAGGTGCTCGCGGGCGGCGTCGCGCAGCTGCCGGACGAGGTCGGGGTCGCCGTCCGGGTGCACCTCCAGCAGGTGCCGGGAGGCGGCGGCCGGGCCGTGGCCCGCGTTGGTGACCGCCCAGGCGGCGAGGCCGTGCATCGCCGTGCGGGCGGCGGGCGGGATGGCCCGGTAGACGGCGGTGGCGATGAGCGGGTGGACGAACTCCAGCTCCGCCGCGCCGGTGAGGATGCGGGCCTCGCGGAGCCGGTCGGCGCAGACGGCGCCCTCGGCCGGGCTCATGCCGGCGAGCATGGCCGCCACCCGTACCTGGATCTCGGTGCCGAGCACCGAGGCGCCCCAGGCGAACCGGGTGGTCGCGTTGCCCAGCCGCTCCAGCCGGGCGACCAGGCCGCTGCCGCGGGCGGCGGCGCCGAGTTCGCGCAGCAGGGCGGCGGACTCCTCCATGGGCCGCAGGTTGCGGTCCCGGGCCTTGGCGACGAGCTCGACGGCCTCGTAGGGGTTGCCGCCGGTGACGGCCCAGACCTCGCGGCAGAACGGGTCGTCTGCCTCCCGGCCCATGGCGGTGCGCACCAGCTCGGCGACGGCGCCGGGGGTCAGCGGGTGCAGGGTGACCGGGCGGTTGCCGCGGCCGTTCACCAGCTCGGTGAAGGCCGGTGAGTGCTTGGGGAGTTCGGCCGGCCGGTAGGCGACGGCCAGCAGGACGGGCACCTCCGTCAGCCGGACGGTGAAGGAGGTCAGCCAGGCGAGCGACGCCGCGTCGGCCCAGTGGGCGTCGTCGACGACGAGGACCAGCCGCTCCTTGGTGTAGGCGAACCGCGTGACGAGCCAGTCGAGTCCGTCGCGGACGCCCTGCGGGTCGGCCTGCGGGCCGACGGGCGGCGCGATGCCGAGGGCGGGGCCGGCGATGTCGTACCACTCGCCGAGGATCTCCCGCCGCTGCGGCTCCTCCATCGACGCCAGGGCGGGTTGCAGCAACTGCCGTACGACGTGGAAGGGGACGGACTGGGCCTGCTCGCCGCCGCGGGCGGCCAGCACCGTGCAGCCGCCCCGCTCGGCGGCCAGCCGCCGCATCTCCCCGAGCAGGGCCGTCTTGCCCACGCCCGCCTCGCCGTTGAAGAGGAGGAGTCCGCCGGACGCCCGGCCGCTCCCGTCCGCGCCGCCGCACAGGGCCTCCACGGCCCGCTCCACGGCGGCCACCTCCTGCTCGCGCTCGAACAGGGCGGTGTACGGGCGCCGTTCGTGCTCTTGCCGCGTCATGACGTGTCTCCCGTATGAGTGTGGTGGAGCGAGCCTAGCCGGACGTCCGGACGCCGGGGGGAGGGTTCGTCGGACAGATCCCCCGAGAGCATGATCCGCCGATCATCCGAACGTATTTCCAGGCCACTCAAAAACGTTTTCGACAACCCGCCCCCGGGGCCATTGTGATGCCTTTCGAATTCGCCCGTCAGCGCTTTCCGCGAATATGACAACTTCGCGCCGGGACTCCGCGCGACAGGCTACGCTCCATTCCCGCAGCGGTCGTGGCGACTGCGTCCCGCTGCCGCCGACCGTCGCGCCGACGCGACCGGAGAACCCCCGGCGAACCCGGGGGATCCCAGGGAATCCGGGAACTTCGGCCCCTGTCCGTATCCGTTCGCACCGGTTCGCATCCGCTCGATGTCCGTTCACGTCCGTCAGCACCCCCTGTCGGGCACCGGCGGCGGCGCCTCCCCGTGGTCCCACGTCGCCCCCGACTCATTCCCCCAAGCCCCGAGGAACTCGATGGTTGGTACTGGATCGTCACCTCAAGTCAGGCGGCCCGCCTCCTCCCTCATATGGCTGGTCCCCCCTGTGGTGCTGGCGGTCTGCACCGCCACCGCTGCCCTGCTCGTCCCCCTCTCCGTCCGCACCCCGACGGCCTGGTGCGGGACCGCCGCGACCGTGGCGGTCGCCCTGACCTCGTCGGAGGCCGCCCGCCGGGGCCGTGTCATCAACTCCCTGCGGCGCCGCTGCGCCGAACAGGAGGCCACCCTCCGTCGGCAGCTGGCCGAACAGGACGCCGCCACCAAGCGGTTGGCGGAAGAACTGCTCCCCCGGGCCATGGAGATGCTCCAGGGCGGCGCCTTCGCCGACGAGGTGGTCCGCGCCGTCGCGCCGCCCTCCTCGGACAGCACTCCCTACGCGGCCGAGCACCGCAAGATCATCCGGTTCGTGGTGGAGACGGTCCAGGCCGAGGAGGGCCTGCGCGACTCGGCCCACCGGGCGTTCGTCAACATCGCGCGCCGCGTGCAGGCGATCGTCCACCAACAGGCCACCGACCTCCGCGAGATGGAGGACCGGCACGGCAACACCCCCGAGGTCTTCAGCGACCTGCTCCACCTCGACCACGGCACCGCGCTGATCGGCCGGCTCGCGGACAGCATCGCCGTCCTCGGCGGCTCCCGCCCCGGCCGCCAGTGGAAGAACCCCATCCCGCTGTACAACGTGCTGCGCGGCGCGATGTCCCGGATCATGGACTACCGCCGCGTCGACCTGCACTCGGTCGCCGACGTCGCCATCACCGGACCGGGCGTCGAGCCCGTCATCCACGCCGCCGCCGAACTCCTCGACAACGCCACCCGGTACTCCCCGCCCGAGACGCGGGTGCACCTGACGGCCGTCGAGATCCAGTCCGGCGTCGCCATCGAGATCGAGGACGCGGGCGTCGGCCTCACCGACGAACACCGCCGCCGCACCGACCGGGTGCTGGCGATGGCCGACCGCGGCTTCGACCTCGACGACCTCGGGGAGACCCCGCGGCTGGGCCTGGCCGTCGTCAGCCGGCTGGCGAAGAGCTACGGCTTCCGGGTGTCGCTGCGGCCCTCGGCGTACGGCGGCGTGCGCGCCGTCCTCATCGTCCCCGCCGAACTGGTCACCGCCAGCGCCACGCCGGGCGGCGAGATCGCCCGCGCCGCCACGCTGCCGCCGCCCAAGGTCCGCAAGAAGCCCGGCCGTCCGCTGCCCGACCCCCCGCCCGCGATGGAGACCCCGGCCGTGGGATCCCACACCGCCAACGGCCTTCCGCAGCGCCGTCGGCGCGCCCTCGGCATGGCCGCCCGCGCGGCGGCGGTCGCCCCGGCCCCGGCCGAGACCGCACCGCGTACGGAGCCGGAGTCCGAGCCCACCCAGCCGGGCCTGTGGCTGGCCGCGTTCACCAGCGCCCTCAAGGGCGACGCTCCGGCGGGCGACCGGGGCCAGTCAAGTGATGACCCGTCAGACGAGAAAGAGTAGCCAAGTGACGCAGCAGCGGTTCAACATGGACTGGATGCTCAAGGATCTGGCATCCAGCGTGCCCCAGATCCGGCACGTGATCGTGCTGTCCTCGGACGGCCTGCGCATGGCTCAGCACGGCACGGACACCGACGCCGCCGACCGCCTGGCCGCCGCGTGCGCCGGGCTGCAGAGCCTGTCCACGGCGGTGGCCGCCGAATTCCCGCACGGAGACGGGCAGATGCGGCTGGTGGTGATCGAGGTGGACGGCGGATTCTTCTACCTCATGGCCGCCGGGGCCGGCGCGTTCCTGGCGGTGCTCGCCGACGACGACGTGGACGCCGGGCTGATGGGGCACCGCATGCGCGACCTCGTGGCCCGGATCGGCGAGCACCTCACCAGTCCTCCGCGCGTCACCGGGCCGGTGGCATGAGCAAACCCGAAAGGGCATGGGATCCCGGCAATCCGGACCGGCTGTACATCGTCACCAAGGGCTGCGGCGAATCGAAGCAGAGCTCCACCGGGCTGGACCTGGTGACCCTGATCGTCGCCCGTACGGAGACCGACCCCGGTCTCCAGCCCGAGCACGAGACGATCGTGCGCATGTGCGACTACCCGCTGTCCGTCGCCGAGATATCCGCTTACCTCACGCTGCCCGTCAGCACGGTGACCGTCCTGCTCAACGACCTGCTCAGCCGCGGTCATGTGGAAGCCAGGCCCCCGGTCCCCGTCGCTGCCCTTCCTGACGTAGGCCTCTTGGAGGCGGTGATGCATGGACTACAAAACCTCTGACCCCCACACCGGTCCCAGGAGGGAGGACATCCTCCCGGCCACCGCCGCGGCGGCGGTGAAGGTCGTGATCGTGGGCGGCTTCGGGGTCGGCAAGACCACCCTCGTCGGCTCGGTGAGCGAGATCAGACCGCTCACCACCGAGGAGACGATGACCCAGGCCGGCGTCGGCGTGGACGACATCGCGGGGATCGAGCAGAAGATCGAGACCACGGTGGCCATGGACTTCGGCCGCATCAGCATCAACGAACAGCTGGTGCTGTACCTGTTCGGCACCCCCGGGCAGGAGCGGTTCTGGTTCCTCTGGGACGGCCTCTTCGAGGGCGCCCTGGGCGCGGTGGTGCTGCTCGACACCCGTCGGCTGGAGGTGAGTTACGAGGTCGTGGGCATCCTGGAGGAGCGCGGCGTGCCCTTCGTGGTCGCCGTCAACGCCTTCCCCGGCGCCCCCGTCCACCCGGTGTCCGAGCTGCGGGCGGCGATGGACCTCCCCGAGTCCGTGCCGATCTTCGCCTGCGACGCCCGGGACCGCGCCTCCTGCCGCGACGCCCTGATGACCCTCATGCGGTACCTGTACAGCCTCGCTCACACCACCCCGGAGCCACAGTGACCCCTCCCGACGAGCACTCCCGTGCCGACGCCGCGCAGGCGGCCCCCCCGCCGCAGTGCCCGGCCCACGCCTACGGGGACGGCGGCGTGGCCCGGCTCTACGGGCCGACCGCCGAGGACGACCCGATGGGCCTGTACGAGCAGCTGCGCGAGCGGCACGGGGCGGTGGCGCCCGTGCTGCTCAGCGGGGACGTCCCGGCCTGGCTGATCCTGGGCTACCGGGAGAACCTCGACGTGACCCGGACGCCGTCGCGGTTCTCCCGCGACTCGCGGGTCTGGCGGGCCATGCGCGAGGGGCGGATCGGCCCGGAGCACCAGCTGGCGCCCATCACCACCTGGCAGCCCATCTGCTCGATGGCCGACGGGCAGGCGCACGAGCGGTGGCGCGGCGCCATCAACGACTCCATCGGCCGCTTCGACCGGCGCGGCGTGCGGCGGCACATCACCCGGTTCGCCAACGAGCTCATCGACGAGTTCTGCGCGACGGGCCGCGCCGACCTGGTGCACGCGTTCGCCGAGCCGCTGCCCATGATGGTGATGACGCAGCTCCTCGGCATGCACGACGAGTACAGCCCGGAACTGGTGCAGGCCGCCCGCGACATGATCAAGGCCAGCGAGACGGCGGTCCGCAGCAACGCGTTCGTGCAGGCGGCGCTGCGCCGGACGGTGGAGCGCAAGCACCGGGAGCCGGGGCCCGACTTCACCAGCTGGCTGCTGGAGCACGAGTCCAAGCTGTCGGACGAGGAGGTGCAGCAGCACCTGCGGCTGGTGCTGATCGCCGCGTTCGAGTCCACGGCGAACCTGATCGCGAACACCCTGCGGATGGTGCTCACCGATCCGCGGTGCCGGGCCAACCTGGCCGGCGGGCACATGACGCTGCCGGACGCGGTCGAGCAGACGCTGTGGGACGAGCCGCCGTTCATCACCATCCTGGGCCGCTGGGCGACCCAGGACACCGAGCTGGCCGGGCACCGGATCAAGGCCGGGGACGCCCTGGTCCTGGGACTGGCAGCGGCCAACGTGGACACGGCGATCCGGCCGGACCCCACCACGCCGGTGCACGGCAACCGCTCGCACCTGGCGTTCAGCGGCGGCGCCCACGAGTGCCCCGGCCAGGACATCGGCCGGGCCATCGCGGACACCGGCATCGACGCGCTGATGTCGCGGCTGCCGGACGTCCGGCTGGCGGTGGCCGAGTCGGAGCTGAGCTGGTCCTCGTCGCTGATGTCCCGTCACCTCCAGGCGCTGCCGGTGCAGTTCACGGCGGCGGCGCCGCTGCCGGAGGCCCCTCCCGCGCCGGAGGACGGGCCCCGGGAGCGGGAGGGGGATGGCGGTGCCGGTGATCAGACCTCGGCCGCCGACCGTTCGACGGCCGTCCCGGCCCCGCCGGCCGACGGCTCCTCCGCCGGGGCGCGCCGGGGGCTCGGCTCGTGGTGGAGGTCGCTGGTCCGGTGGTTCCGGGGGGTGTGAGCGAGGGCGTCGAGCTGGTCCCACCACCACGCGGCGGAGGGGATGGGCAGCGGGCCGGTCGCCGGGTCGCTGGGCGTGTCCCGCCAGGTGATGCCGTACGTGGCCCCCGGCACCGGAAGGTCGTACCGGTTCCGGGGGCTGGCGTAGCGGGGGGCCTCGTTCATCCAGCGGATGCAGCCGGCGATGTAGTGGCCCAGCGCTTCGAGGTAGCGCCTGAGGTCGGGTCCGGCGTCGCGGGCGATCCGGTCGCGGAGGTTGAGGAACAGGGTCATGGCCCGGTCCCGGGTGGCGAGGGCCTCGGTGAGGGCCTGTTCGTGGGAGGTGCCGTTGTGGTGGGCCAGGACGTTGACGATGTTCTGGTCGGTGGTCTCGTGGTCGTCCTCCTTGGCGTAGGAGAACAGGTCGTTGTCGCAGCTGACGACGAAGCCGGCGGCCTCGGTGAGCGCCTGGACGGGTGCGGAGGCCAGTTCGGTGGCGGGGACCTCGAAGCCGTTGGCGATCTCGCTCCAGGCGAGCGAGAAGCGGGTGCCGTTGATCGAGGGGCGCAGCGCCACGTAGTCGGAGAGCGTGGGCATGACGCCGCGTTCGATGTTGCTGACCTGCCAGGAGGCGCCGAACAGCCAGTCGCGCATGCCCTCGGCCACCCGGCGGAGCTGGACCGGGGTGGCCACGGCGCGGGTCCTGGCGGCGAGGTCTTCCAGGGCGGCGTCGAACGGCGAGTCGCCGAGCATGGCGGAGCCGGGCGCCTCCAGGCAGCGGGAGATCCGGGCGTTGAGGTCGACGATGTGGGCGGTGTTGACGTCGGCGGCGCCGGTGTCGTGCCAGATGTCGTCGAGGGCGAACGCCCAGTGGTTCCACTCGATGAAGAGGAGCAGGGGTTCGTCGCGGCCGTGGGGGATCATCCGGCAGCTGAAGTCGGTGCTGTGGGTGGCGATGCTCCAGGCCCGGTCGGTGGCGTCGCGGAAGATGCCGGTGGCGTCCAGCCAGGCGACGGCCTGTTTCTCCAGTGCGTCGCGGCGGGGGTGGACGGCATCGGGGATCGGGCAGTAGAAGGGGGGCAGCCGCCAGCCGATGGCGCTGGCGCGCGGCGGGGGTCCGTAGGGGACGAGCATGCTCAGTTGCCCTCCATCCGGAAGAGGAGCAGGCGGGTCTCGACGGCGTGGTCGCGCCAGGCGCGGAAGAGCTTGCCGTGAGTGAGGGCGGACTCGTGCAGCCGCTCCACGGTGATGGGGGACGGTTCGTCCTCCGTCCGCTGCACCCGGTCGAGTTCGGCGGTGGTCCAGGCCATGGACTGGACCCAGAACTCGGCGACGCGGTCGGTGATGTCCTCGTCCTGTTCGAGTTCGAAGCCGGCGGCGCGGGCGGCGGAGATGTACTCGGCGAGGGTGCCGAGGCGGGTCTTGTAGTAGCCGTCGATGAAGGTGGTCCACTCGGGCCGGCAGAGGAAGTGCTCCTGGATGCCGAACCAGCCGCCGGGGCGGAGGGCCTTGGCGACGACGCTGAAGAGGCGTTCGCGGTCCATGTAGCCGGAGCTCTCGATGGCGACGGCCGCGTCGTAGCCGGCCTCTTCGCAGAGGTCGTGGATGTCGCCGAGGACCGGGGTGACCAGGTCCTCGACGCCGGCCTCGCGGACGAGGTCGGCCATCACCGGGACGTGCTTGGCGGTGACGGTGATGGCGGTGACGTTGCTGCCGTACTCCTGGGCCCAGTAGATGGAGCCGCCGCCGATGCCGCAGCCGATGTCGAAGAGCTGGTGCGGCGGGTTCTCCGGGACGCCCCACAGCCGGGCGGCGTGGTCGAGGACGGTCTCCTGCGAGGCGCGCAGCCGGTTGCGCAGGACGCGCTGCGAGACGGTGGTGTTGGGGTGGACGCCGGGCTCGAACATGCCGACGTGAAAGTGGATCCGGGGGCCGGGGCCGTACTTGTGAAGGATCTCGGCGGTCTTCCGGGAGTAGTACGACGGCACCTGGGCCTCATCACACGCCGCATCCGAAGCTGCGGCCACTTCGGCAGCTGCGGTCACCTCGGCGACAAGGTTGTCCATGGGATCCCTCCGGGACGTCAACGATCGGTGGACGGATGGAAGGGGAGTCAGGCCGCGGGTGGTTGCCGCGCCCGGCGGCGACTGGATTGCCGTTCGATCACATGCGCGAGTCACGCCGCCCCCCCAGCAACAAGCGACCAGCATTCCTGTCCAGTTTTGCCCGCTACCTGCCCAGGGCGGGTCGGCGATAACCCGTGATACGTACCGGCGTACGCCTTTCTGACGCCGCGGGCCAGGATCGTTTCGTTTCACTTTGGACCGTATAGCGCCGTTTCCCCACCCCGTTGCGATGAGAAAGGCTGAAACTTGCACGCTGTTGTCGGGGTTTTGGCCTCGCCAGGAACCGATATCCGGACGCCCGGCAGATGGCCGGATCCCGTTCGTGCGTAGGGTGTACGGACGAACGTAGGGGGCGCTCTCACTTGTGAACGTGCGCCCTTTCACGGCGTCCCCCTGTTTCCGGGGCGACGCGGTGGGCCACAGCCGCCCCTCGGCCGGGCCCGCCACCCGCCGAGCACACTGGTCTCCGGCCGGAACCCCGGCCCCGACGAGGGAGAACGTGATGAGGGTGAGGTTCCCGGCGCGGGCGTCCGGGCCGGCGGGGGCGCTCGGACCCGCGTCCGGGCCGGCCGCCGCGGGCGGGCGGTGGCGCGCGCCCGGCGCGGTCGTCGCGGGTGCCCTCCCGGCCCTCGCCTTTCCCGCGCCCTCCCTGTGGTGGCTGGCCTACGTCGCCCTCGTCCCCTGGCTGCTGCTGGTCCGCTCGGCCGACTCGCCGCGCCGGGCCGCGCGGGAGGCCTGGCTGGGGGGCGCGGGGTTCCTGCTGGCCGTCCATCATTGGCTGCTGCCCAGCCTCCATGTCTTCATCCTGTTGCTGGCGGCGCTGCTGGGCCTGCTGTGGGTGCCCTGGGGGCTGCTGGTCCACCGGCTGCTGGGCGGCCGTCCGGGGCCCGGCCGGGTGGCGGCGGCCCTGGTGCTGGTGCCCGCGGGCTGGCTGCTGGCCGAGCTCGTCCGGTCCTGGGAGTATCTGGGCGGCCCCTGGGGGCTGTTGGGCGCGAGCCAGTGGCAGGTCCCGGCGGCGCTGCGGCTGGCGTCCGTCGGGGGTGTCTGGCTCGTCGGGCTGCTGCTGGTGGCCGTCAACACCGCGCTCGCCGCGGTGCTCGCGCTGCCCCGCGCCCGTCTCGCCGGCCTGGCCGGGCTGACCGGCTGCGCCGCGGTCACGGCCGGGGTGTGGTGGTGGGCGCCGCAGCCCCGGGCGGCCGGCACCGCGCGGATCGCGATCGTGCAGCCGGGCGTGGTCGACGGCCCCGGGAGCGTACGCCGCCGCCTGGACCGCGAGGAGGAGCTCACCCGCTCGCTGGCCGGCCGCGGCGTGGACCTGGTGGTCTGGGGCGAGAGCAGCGTCGGCACCGACCTCGGTGCCGACCCCGCGCTGCGCGCCCGGCTCTCGGCGCTGTCCCGTACGGTCGGCGCCGACCTGCTCGTCAACGTGGACGCGCGCCGCTCGGACCGGCCCGGCATCTTCAAGAGCTCGGTGCTGGTCGGCCCGGACGGCCCCACCGGCGACCGCTACGACAAGATGCGGCTGGTCCCCTTCGGCGAGTACGTGCCCGCCCGGTCGCTGCTGGGCTGGGCCACGTCGGTGGGCAAGGCGGCGACCGAGGACCGCAGGCGCGGGGACCGGCAGGTGGTGACGCGGCTGCCGTCCGGGCGCGGCGCGGGGCTGCGGATCGGCCCGCTGGTGTGCTTCGAGACGGCGTTCCCCGACATGAGCCGGCACCTGGCCGCCGACGGCGCCCGGGTGCTCGTCGCGCAGTCCTCGACCTCGTCGTTCCAGCACGGCTGGGCGCCCGGGCAGCACGCGTCGCTGGCCGCGCTGCGGGCCGCCGAGACCTGGCGGCCGATGGTGCACGCCACGCTGACCGGGGTGAGCGCGGTGGCCGACGCGCACGGCCGCACGGTCGGCCCCCGGCTGGGGACCGGCACCTCGGCGGCGGCCGTGTACGACGTCCCGCTGGCGAGCGGCACCAGCCCGTACGTGCGGGCCGGGGACTGGGCGGTGTACGCGGCGCTGGCCGCCCTGGTCCTCTGGTGCGGCGCCGAGGGCGCGCGGGCCCTCGTCAGGCGCCGTGCTTCTCCACGGCGTTGACGATCCGCTCGCACAGCGCGTGGGTGCGCAGGGCGTCCTCGGCGTCGAGGGTCCTGCCCTCCCGGACCGCGTCGAGGAACGCCGTCACGCACTGCTCGATACCGCGCTGCCGGGCGACCGGCGTCCAGTCGCCGCGCCGCCGCGCGGTGCGCGCGCCGTGGTGGTCGACGACCTCGGCGAGGTCGCGGACCTCCCGTTTCCGGTCCTGCCCGGAGACCTCCAGGATCTCCTCGACGGATCCGCTCCGGCGGTTCATGACGCCGAGGGCGGTGAACCCGTCGCCCGCGAGCGTGAGGACGAGGTGCTCCAGCAGGCCGTCGGCGACCCGGGCCCGGACGTCCACGTCCTCCACCGGGCCGGGTGCCAGGAAGCGGAGCGTGTCGACGACGTGGATGAAGTCGTCGTAGATCATCGACCGCGCGTCCTCGGCCAGGTCCACCCGGTTCTTCTGGAGGACGACGAGGTCGCGGGGGTGGTCGAGGCAGTCCGCGTAGCCGGGCGCGTACCGGCGGTTGAAGCCGACGGTGAGCGGTACGCCGCGGTCCTGGGCCAGGCCGACGAGGCGTTCGCAGTCGGCGAGTTCGCGGGCGAGCGGCTTGTCGACGAAGACCGGCACGTCCGCCGCCAGCAGCCGGCCGACGATCTCCGGGTGGACGGCGGTGGGGGCGTGCACGAGGACGGCGTCCGGGCCTGCGGCGAGCAGCGCGTCCAGGTCGGTGTGGCGGTGCGCCTCGGGTATGCGGTAGGCGTCTCCGACGGCGGCCAGGGTGGCGGGGGTTCTGGTCTGCAGGTGCAGTTCCAGTCCGGGCAGGGCGCCGAGCACCGGCAGGTACGCCTTCCGCGCGATGTCACCGAGTCCGATACAGCCGACCTTCACGTGGCCTCCTTGATGCGTGCGTCCATGCAGCATACGGGGGAGTTCCGGGCGCCCCCCGAGCGCTCCCGGCGCCGTGGGCCCGGGGGCGAAATGGCGTGGCGGCCCGTCCGGCTCCCGGGGAAGATGACCTCCATGACCGAACCCGAGCGGCGCAAGCCGCCCCACATCGCCGACGAACCCACCGCCCTGGAGGCGTTCCTGGAGTTCCAGCGGGCCACCCTGGAGCAAAAGTGCGCGGGCCTGGACGAGGCGGGGCTGCGCACCGCCTCCGTGCCGCCGTCCACGATGACGCTGCTGGGACTCGTCCGGCACCTGGCCGACGTCGAACGCCATTGGTACCGGCGGGTGTTCGCGGGCGAGGACGCGCCGCCGCGGTTCTACGACGACGAGAACCTCGAAGGCGACTTCGAGTTCCCCGCGGAGGCCACCTGGGAGGAGGCCCTCGCCGCCTGGCGGGAGGAGGTGGCGGCGGCCCGCGCGGCGGTGCGCGGGCGCTCGCTGGAGGAGCTGAGCGCGGCCGGGCACCACAAGACCGGGCAGCCGGTGGGGCTGCGGTGGATCCACCTGCACATGATCGAGGAGTACGCGCGGCACAACGGTCACGCGGACCTCATCCGTGAGCGCGTCGACGGCGCGACCGGGGTGTGACGTACGACGGGGGGTGTGACGTACGACGAGGGGGGCGCGCGGGCCTGACCGGCACTCCGCGTCACCCTTGAGGGGAATCCCCAACGCGGGCTGGAGCGGGCATGGTTGGGCGGATGTCCAGGATTCCCGCGACCGCCGTTCTGGTGGCGGTGGCGCTGTCGGCCACCTCCGGCTGCGTCTCCCTGCCCGGCCACCACCCGTCCCGGCACGGCCCCGCCAAGGCCGGCTGGGAGGTGCGGCAGGGGCGCGACCGCGAGTCCCTGGAGCGGACGGGCGCGGAGCCGCCGGGGGCGGGCGGGGTGCCGGGGGTGCCCGGTACGGGGGCGCCCGGGAGACCGGCGATTCCCGGGTCGCCGAGTGTGCCCGGCCTGCCGGGGTTGCCGGGCGTTCCCGGTCTGCCCGGAGTGCCGAGCGTTCCCGCGCTGCCCGGGATGCCGGGTATGCCCGGTTCCGACGTCCTGGGCCCGCCGTCCGTCGCCGCTACCGCAGGGCCGGGACCGGCACGGCGGGCGCCCCACCGCGAGGGGGCGGGCTCCGCCCCGCCCTCGGGTTCGGGCTCCGCCTCCGCCCCGGAGCACCGGCGCTCCTCGCCGAGCACGGGAGCGCGGACGGAGGAGCGCCGCACCGAGGCACCCCCGCCGCCTGCCGCCCCACCGCCGTCGGAGCACCGCGCCCCGCCACCCCCACCCAGGTCGGAACCGCGCTCGGAGCCCCGCTCGGACCCACCCCCGGCAAGCCCCCGACACCACCCCGAACCGGAACACCCCCGCCCGGCCCCCGCCCCCGAGCGACCACACCCGGCACCCCCGCCCCGGGCCCGCATGGGCACGTGCGCGATGGGCGAACAGTACGGCCGCTGGCAGCCGGGGAGCGATGCCTCACGCATCTGCCGTCAGGTGTACGGCGGTTGACGGCCCTCGGCCCGGCGGCCCGATGGCCACGCGGCACGGCGGTTGCGGCCCCTGACAACTTCCGAGGCGTCGGCCCCTTGAGGAACCCCGGCCCACCGACAGCACTGCTCGGCCTCCCACGCTGGAGGCCGTGGCCGGGACACGCGACTCACACCCCTCGAATCGGCGCCCACGCGGCCCTACGGCGTCCCCGGCACACCGACCACCCAGCCCGGCCGGACTCCCGGGCTCGACAGGCCCGGCAGGCCCGGCCCGACGCCCCCGGCCGGCCGCGCTCACCACCGCGTCACCCGCCCCCGTACCGCGCGGCCAGCGCCGCCACCGCCGTGGCGACCGCGGCGCGCAGTTCGGGCGGGCCCAGCACCTCGGCTTCGGCGCCCAGCCCCAGCAGGTCGCAGACGGCCACGGGCAGGGACTCCACCGGGAGCACGACCTCCGTCCACCCGTCGGCGTCCGGCGCCCCGGCCCCCGCCGCGGCTCGCGCGCCCGCGGCGCCGAACTTCGCCGGCAGCAGCCGCAGGACGCCGGGCGACACCCGCAGCCGGGCCTCGCCCTGGTGGCGCATCTCCTCCAGCCGGCGGGAGGTCGCCGCCCAGGTGGCCGCCAGGTCGAAGCCGGCCGGGCGCTCGAAGCGGCCTGGCAGCGTCTCGGCGGCGAGGACGCGGGAGACCCGGTAGGTGCGGATGTCCGTCTCGGCGCGGGCGACCAAGTACCAGATGCCACCCTTGAGGACGAGCCCCAACGGGTGCAGTTCCCGCCGCACTTCGCCCTTCCAGCGGCGGTAGTGCACGCGCAGGGCGCGCTGCCGCCACACGGCGTCGGCGACGGCCGCGAGGTGCGGCACGGGTTCGGCGTCGCGGAACCAGCCCGGCGCGTCCAGGTGGAAGCGCTCCGCGACGCGCCGCGCCCGCTCCCCCGCGCCGGCCGGGAGGGCGGCCTCCAGCTTGAGCCGGGCCGCGGCGAGGTCGGCGCCCAGGCCGAGTTCGGCCGCGGCGCCGGGCACGGTGGCGAGGGCGAGGGAGCCCGCTTCGTCCTCGGTGAGGCCGGTGAGGCGGGTGCGGTAGCCGTCGAGCAGCCGGTAGCCGCCCGCCGGTCCGCGGTCGGCGAGGACCGGGACGCCGGAGGCGCCGAGCGCCTCGACGTCCCGGTAGACGGTACGGACCGACACCTCCAGCTCCGCCGCCAGCTCGGGGGCGGTCATCCGCCCCCGGTTTTGCAGCAGGAGGAGCAGGGAGAGGAGGCGGTCGGCGCGCATCCCGGCATCGTCCCACCCCCCGTTTCCGTACCTGACGGAAGGTGTCAGGTACGGGCGGGAGGCTGTGCGGGAGCCGCCCGGACCGTACGGGCGGTCCGACGCCGCCCCCCGCGGCCCGATCCGGAGGACCACCGCATGACCACGCACACCGACTCCACGTTCACCTTCCTCGACTGGGACGAGCACGAGCTCGGTCGGACGGAGGGCGGCACCCGCCTCGCCCGGGCGACCGTCCGCAACACCTACACCGGCGTCATCGAGGCGGCGGACACC
The DNA here is from genome assembly GCF_020037025.1 of Streptomyces huiliensis. GTDB lineage: Bacteria > Actinomycetota > Actinomycetes > Streptomycetales > Streptomycetaceae > Streptomyces > Streptomyces huiliensis. The sequence continues at coordinate 26,834 of NZ_JAIQLH010000083.1, forward strand.
CACTGCGCGTACACCATCGCCTACGCCCCGGACGGGACCGGCACCTTCTCCGGCTACCAGCTGTTCGACGGCGCGGTCGCCGGCCGGAAGGGCGGCTTCGCGGTGCGCGAGACGGGTACCTTCGACGAACGCGGCACCGTGCGCTGCTCGTTCGAGGTGGTGCCCGGCTCGGGCAGCGGGGAGCTGGCCGGCCTCGCGGGCAGCGGCTGGTACACGGCGGAGCACGGGATCAAGGCCGTCCCCTACCGGTTCGAGCACACCGCCGGCTGAGCCGGGCAGCGGCGGGGTCAGGCCGCGCCGCCGGACCCCGGCTCCGGCCCCGCTCAGACCTCCAGGTCCGGGATGCGCCAGTCGATCGGCTCGTGTCCCTGCGCCGCGATGGCCTCGTTGATCTGGGTGAAGGGGCGGCTGCCGAAGAAGCGCTTGGCCGACAGGGGCGACGGGTGGGCACCCTTGACGACGATGTGCCGCGACTCGTCGATCAACGGGAGCTTCTTCTGCGCGTAGTTGCCCCACAGCACGAAGACCGCCGGGTCGGGCCGCGAGACGACGGCGCGGATCACGGCGTCGGTGAACTTCTCCCAGCCCTTGCCCTTGTGGGAGTTGGGCTCCCCGCCGCGGACCGTGAGCACCGCGTTGAGCAGCAGGACGCCCTGCTCGGCCCAGGGCATGAGGTAGCCGTTGTCCGGCACGTCGTAGCCCAGCTCCTCGCGCATCTCCTTGTAGATGTTGCGCAGGGAGGGCGGCGTCTTGACACCGGGGCGCACGGAGAAGCACAGGCCGTGGCCCTGGCCGGCACCGTGGTAGGGGTCCTGGCCCAGGACGAGGACCTTGACCCGGTCGTAGGGGGTGGCCTCCAGGGCGGCGAAGACCTCGCCGCGCGGCGGGTACACCGGCGCCTTCGTCCGCTCCTCCTCGACGAAGTCGGTCAGCTCCTTGAAGTAGGGCTTCTCCAGCTCCTCGCCGAGGACTGCGCGCCAGGACTCGGGCAGCACGTCGGTGACCGTCACTTCAGCAACCTCCGGGATCGGTTCTCTTTCTCGTCCGAGAACTTACCGGTGACCACTGACAACGCCCGCCGCGCGGGTGCCGGGGCCCAGCGGACCCCGGTCCCCGCCTACTCAGTCCCCGGCCCCCGCCCGCTCGGACAGCGACGTTCGCCCGCTCGGACGGCAGCGTTCAGACCGCGGCGTTGAGGAAGCGGCCGCCGTCGAGGACGAGCGTCTGCCCGGTGATCCAGGCCGCCGCGTCGGACAGCAGGAACGCCACCGCGCCCGCCACGTCCTCGGGTGCGCCGAGCCGGCCGAGCGGGTAACCGGCCGTGGCCTCCTCCTCGCGCCCCTCGTAGAGGGCGGCGGCGAACTTCGTCTTGACCACGGCGGGCGCCACGGTGTTGACGCGGACGCCGGGCGCCATCTCGTGAGCGAGCTGGAGCGTGAGGTTGGCCATCGCGGCCTTGCTGATGCCGTAGGCGCCGACGAAGGGGGACGCGGAAAGTCCGGCGATGGAGCCGATGTTGACGATCGCCCCGCCGTTCTCCTTCTGCCACGCCCGCCACGTCTGCTGAGCGAAACCGAGGGCGGAGACGACGTTGGTCTCGAAGACCTTGCGGGCGACGCCGAGGTCGGTCTCGGTGATCGGGCCGAACACCGGGTTGGTTCCCGCGTTGTTGACGAGGTGGTCGACGCGGCCGAAGGTCTCCATGGCCCGTTCGACGGCGGTGGCCTGGTGGGCCTCGTCGTGCGCCTTGCCGGGCACGCCGAGCGCCCGGTCGGCGCCGCCCAGCCGTTCGACGGCCTCGGCGAGGGCGGTCGCGTCGCGGCCGGTGACGACGACGCGGTCGCCCCGGGCGACCAGGGCCTCGGCGATGGCGTAGCCGATGCCGCGGCTCGCCCCGGTGACCAGCGTCACCTTCCCGGCGGCGGTGTCAGAGGTGGTCATGGCTGCGCGTCCCCGTTCAGTCGAGCGGCCCGCCGGCCACGTACAGCACCTGGCCGGAGACGAAACCGGCGTTCTCGCCGGTGAAGAAGGCGATGGCGTGGGCGACGTCCTCCGGCTGCCCCACCCGTCCCACGGGGATCTCGCCGGCCGCGGCGGCCTGGAGGTCCTCGAACCCGATGCCGATCCGGGCGGCGGTGCCGGCCGTCATGTCGGTGGCGATGAACCCGGGGGCGACGGCGTTGACGGTGACGCCGAACTTGCCGAGCTCCTTGGCCAGGGTCTTGGTGAAGCCCTGGAGACCGGCCTTGGCGGCCGAGTAGTTGGCCTGGCCCCGGTTGCCGAGGGCGGAGCTGCTGGAGAGGTTGACGATGCGGCCCCAGCCGGCGTCGACCATGTGCTTCTGGCAGGCGCGGGCCATCAGGAACGCGCCCCGCAGGTGCACGTTCATGACGGTGTCCCAGTCGCCCTCGCTCATCTTGAACAGCAGGTTGTCGCGGAGCACCCCGGCGTTGTTGACGAGCACGGTCGGCGCGCCGAGCCCCTCGGCCACCCTTGCGACGGCGGCGGACACCTGTTCCGCGTCGGAGACGTCGCAGCCGACGGCGAGGGCCTCGCCGCCGGCACGGGAGATCTGCTCGACGGTGTCCGCGCAGGCCGCCTCGTCGAGGTCAAGGACGGCGACCGCGCGGCCCTCCACGGCGAGGCGCAGGGCGGTCGCGGCGCCGATGCCGCGGGCGGCGCCCGTGACGACGGCCACCCGCCGTTCGCTGGTCAACATGGGGACTCTCCTCACCTCGGGCGGCGTCCCCGACCGGCGGGAGCGGGCCGGGCGGCCCCTCGGACGGTGGGTGAGCAACCGCTCAGTAGCTTCGGCCGATCAGACGCTAGAAGCCCCGCCATCCGCTGTCAACGCCCCGGCACCGGCCCCGCTCCCTACCGGACCAGCAGGTCGAGCAGGCGTTCCGGCTCGCCCCGCGGGTCGAGGGTGAGCCCGGTGTGCACCGGTCCCGGCTGGACGACCGTGCTGCGCGGCGCGATCAGCCAGCGGAAGCGCCGTCCGGCGTCGTCGCAGGCGGCCTGCCCGGCCCTCTCGCCACCGGCGCAGACGCCCTCGACGGCGCGGAGCGCGGCCCGCACCCCGGCGACGTCCGCCGCGGGGTCGAGCGCGAGCAGCCGGGCCTCGTCGAGGTGGACGCGGGCCTCGACGAACGCCCGCGCCTGGCAGTAGACGACGACGCCCGCGTTGATCTGCTCCCCGCGCTCGACGCGCGGCACGACCCGCAGCAGCGCGTACTCGAAGACGTCCCGCTCCTTGGCGTCCTTCATACGGTCCGTCACTTCCCGGCCTTCCTGTTGTCCAGCCTGACCCGCACCCACTCGGGCGCCTGCGAGGGCTTGTCTGCGCTGCGCTCGCCGAGGGTGACGCGGTCGCCGATGCCGGCCGCCCGGGCGAGCAGCACCTCGACGTAGGCCCGGCGCACCGCGTCCGGCCCGTCGAAGCCCGGTTCGTCCGCCAGCCAGACGTCGGGGACGTCGGCGACCACGCCGGTCAGCAGCTCCTCGGTGACGAGCGGCGCGAGCTCGGCCGTCGCGGCGGCGAGGTCGGGGGCGAAGGTGGCCAGGACGTGGTCCGAGGCGTCGTACCCCTTGTCCGCGGCGGCGCCGGCGGACGGCCAGTTGTGGTGCCAGATCATGGTGGCGCCGTGGTCGATGAGCCACAGGGCGCCGTGCCAGACCAGCAGGTTGGGGTTGCGCCAGGAGCGGTCGACGTTGCCCACCAGCGCGTCGAACCACACCACGCGCCCGGCCTCGGCTGCGTCCACCTCGAAGGCGAGCGGATCGAAGCCGAGCGCGCCGGGCAGGAAGTCCATCCCCAGATTCAGGCCGCCACTCGACTTCAGCAGCGCCTGCACCTCCTGGTCCGGCTCCCCCCGCCCGATCACCGGATCGACGTCGACCCCCACCAACTCCGGAACCCGCAGCCCCAGCGCCCGGGCGAGCTGCCCGCAGATCACCTCGGCCACAAGGGTTTTGCGCCCCTGACCCGCCCCGCTGAACTTCACGACATACGTCCCGAGGTCGTCGGCCTCGACGATCCCGGGCAGCGACCCGCCCTCACGCAACGGCGTGACGTAACGGGTGGCGGTGACTTCCGTCAGCATGTTCTCAGGCTCCGCGGTTCTCTCGACGTGCCACGAAGTGAGCATAGTAACCGAGCGTGACCACCCTTGATCACCTTGATTGGGTCCACCCCCGTCACACGGACGGCTCCTGGTCCGGGGCGTCCCCGGCCGGTTCGCGGTCGGCGAGTGCGCGGCCGGTCGCGCGCAGCGCGTCGACCGTGGCCCGGACGGACGGGCGGGTGTCAGCGTCGGCGCGCCATACGGCGAAGACGTGCCGGCGCATCGCCTGTCGCACCGGGACCATGCGCACCCCGTCGGGAACGGACCCGCGGCCCAGGCGCGGGGAGACGACGACGCCGAGGCCGGCGGCGACGAGGACGAGCTGGGTGTGGTGCTCGTCGGCCATGTGCGCGATGCGGGGCTCGACGCCCTGGGCGCGCAGGGTGCCCAGCAGCCATTCGTGGCAGAACTCGCCCTTGGGCCAGGAGACCCACTCGTCGTCGGCGAAGTCCTCCAGGGAGACGTCGCGGCGGCCGGCGAGCGGGTGGCCGGTGGGCACGGCGACGTCCACGGGGTCGTCCAGGACCACGGCCTTGGACAGCCCGGCGGGCAGGGGAAGCGGCCGGTTGGTCCAGTCGAGGACGACGGCGACGTCGAGGTCGCCGCGGTCGACCCGCCGGACGGCCTCCTCCGGGCGCATCTCCTCGGCGATCACAACGAGGTGGGGGTGGTCGGCGCGGAGCCTGGTCAGAACGGCCGGAAGCATGCCGCGGACGGCCGTCGGGAAGGCGCCGAGCAGCAGCCGGCCGACGGCCCGGCCGCGCTGCGCCTCCAGGTCCGACCGGGCGAGGGCGACCTGCGACAGGATGCGCTCGGCGTGGGCGGCGAGCAGCCGACCGGCGTCGGTGAGGCGGATGCCGCGGCCCTGCCGGGCGAGGAGCCGCTCGCCGGTCTCGCGCTCCAGCTTGGCCAGTTGCTGGGAGACGGCGGAGGTGGTCACCCGCAGTTCCGCGGCGGCGGCGCTGACGGATCCGTGTCGGGCGACGGCGTCGAGCGTGCGCAGGCGCTCCAGATTCAACATCTCAGCGATGCTACGTGAACACGTGTACGAGAATTTGCTTGTTCTAAGAGGTCCGTTCCGACATCTTGAGCCGCATGAGCACCGTCACCCCACGTCCCCCCACGGCCGTCCCGGCCACTCCCGCTTCCCCCGTCTCCCTCGCCTCCCCCGCCCCCGCCGTCGACTGGCGCGTCCGGTTCGGCATGCTCGCCCTCGTCTGGGGCTTCAGCTTCCTCTTCATCCGGCTGGGGACCGACGGGTACGCCCCGCTCTTCGTCTCCCTGGGACGCATGCTGTTCGGTACGGCGGTGCTCGCCACGGCCCTGCTCGTCAAGCGGCAGCGGCTGCCCCGCTCGGCGCGGACCTGGGCGCACCTGACGGTGGCGGCGTTCCTCCTCAACGCGCTGCCCTTCTCCCTGTTCGCCTACTCCGAGCTCCGCATCCCCTCCTCGCTCGCGGGCATCTGCAACGCCACCACGCCCCTGTGGGGCATGGTCTTCTCGCTGGTGGCACTGTCGGAGGACCGTCCGACCCGGCGCCGGTTCGCGGGACTCCTCCTCGGCTTCGCGGGGGTCCTCGTGGTGCTCGGCGCGTGGAACGGCTTCTCCGGTCAGGACCCGTGGGGCACCGCCATGGCCCTGACGGCGTCGGCCAGTTACGCGATCGGCTGGATCTATGTGCGGCGCATGCTCTCCGGCACGGGCGACTCCCATCTGTCCCTCTCCACCGGCCAGTTGCTCATCGGCACCGCGCAGCTCGCCGTCGTCGCCCCGCTGGCGGCGCCGCTGCCGTCCGCCTTCCACCCGGTGTCGCTGCTGGCGATCGCCGCGCTCGGGGCGCTGGGCACCGGCCTCGCCATGCTCGTCCAGTACGGGCTGGTGGCCGAAGTCGGCCCCACCACTGCGGCGCTCAGCACCTACTTCATCCCCGTGGTGGCGACGGCGGCCGGAGCCGCGCTGCTCGGCGAGGACCTGACCTGGAACACCCCGGTCGGCGCACTGATCGTGCTGGCCGGCGCGGCACTGACCCAGGCCCGGGGCGCTCGGGAAACCCGGGGCACCTCGCGACCCAAGGCCGCCCGCGCCACCCCGACGGCCGCGAGGACCGCGAGGACCGCGCCGAACGGCGACGACACGTAGCGGCACCGGCCAGACCCCCGACAAGAGGCGGCCCGCCCGCGCCACCACTCGCCGGGCCCCACCGCGCGGTGCGCACAGCCGAGCCGCAGCGTCACGCGCACCCGCCCGCCCGACGCGCCGAACGGTGACGGCGCACAGGGGCACGACGGGAAGCGGCTCGCGCACCACCACTCGCCGGGAACGCCCCCACCGGAACCGCAAGGCCGCGCTCGCAGTGCGCGCGGCCGAGTCGCAGTGTCACGCATGCCCGCCTCGCCGGACCCCCGGACTGCGGCGGCGCGCAGAGGCACGACGGGAAGCGGCTCGCGCACCACCCGCTCACCGGAGGCACCCCCACCAAAACCGCGGCGCCGCGCTCGCGATGCGAGCGGCCGAACCGCAGCGTCACGCACACCGCCTCGCCGGATGCGCCCGGACTGCGGCGGCGCACAAGGGCGCCGGGCAGCGGCACGGTGGGAAGCGGCTCGCCGTCCCCCTTGCCGGCCGAGACGTCGCGGAGGCGCCGCGCTCCCCTGCACCGCGCGACCGCGCCGCCGCGCTCGCCCCGACAGCCGGGCCCCGACACCTCGCAGCCCTCACCCCCTCAGCCCTCACCCCCCCAGCCCGACCGTCCTCCCCACTCAGCCGTAACGCCCCGCCGGCCCCGGCGCGGTCGCGGATGCCAGGACGTCCGCGACCGGCTCTATGTCGTCCGGGCCCAGGGCCGACACCGTGATCCGCACCCCGGGCGGCGAGGTCAGCCGGAACCGGGCGCCGGGTGCCACCGCGTAGCCGGCGCGCAGCAGCCGGGCCACGGCGCCCGTCTCGTCCGGCACCGGCAGCCAGACGTTCATCCCGCTGCGCCCGCGCGCCGCCAGTCCCCGCTCCCGCAGGGCGCGGACGAGCGCGTCGCGCCGGCGTCCGTACGCGGCGGCCGTCGCCGCCGGGTCGACGGCGCCCGTCCGCCACAGGTGCAGCACCGCGTCCTGGAGGACGTGGCTCACCCAGCCTGGCCCGAGGCGCTGCCGGCCGCGCACCCGGTCCACGGTCACGGCGTCGCCGGTGAGCACGGCGAGCCGCAGGTCGGGGCCGTACGCCTTGGCGACGGAGCGTATGAACGCCCAGTGCCCGGTGGCCCCGCCGAGCGGATGCGGGGGCGTGTCGACGATGCCGTGCCCGTGGTCGTCCTCGACGAGCAGCGCCCCGGGGTGCGCGGCGAGGACGCTCCGCAGCTCGCGTGCGCGGTCCGCGCCGACGAGGGCTCCCGTGGGGTTCTGCGCGCGGGTGGTGACGACGAGGGCCCGGGCTCCGCCCTCCAGGGCGCGGGCGACGGCTTCCGGCTCCGGGCCGTCGTCGTCCACCGCGACGGGGACGGGCCGCAGGCCGAGCGCCGGGACGAGGTCGAGGAGGCTCCCCCAGCCCGGATCCTCGACCGCGACGGCGTCGCCCGGGCGCAGATGGGCCGTCAGCACCCGTTCCAGCCCGTCGAGGGCGCCGGAGACCACCGCGACCGGCCCGTCCGGCACACCGTCGGCGGTGAAGGCGGCACGCGCCATCCGCTCCAGCTCGGTGTCGACCGGAGCGTCACCGTAGAGCACGGGCGTCCGGGCCGAGCGCTCGGCCGCCGCCGCGAGCGCGGCGCCGAGCGGGGGCAGCAGAGCGGGGTCGGGGTTGCCCGTCGCCGCGTCGCACACCCCCGCCCCCACCTCCACCCCTATGAGCTCGCGGGGCGCGCTGGCCGGGCGGGGCCGCACCCGGCTGCCGCGTCGGCCCGCGGTCTCGATCACCCCGCGGTCGCGCAGGATCCGGTAGGCGGACGCCACCGTGTTGTGGTTGACGCCCAGGCTGACGGCCAACTCCCTGAGCGGCGGCAGCAGTTCCCCCGGAGGGAGGCGGCCGTCGCCGACGGCGCGCTCCACGCTCTCCGAGATCTCCGCCGCACGACGGCCCGTGATCCGATACTCTCCTAGCACAAACCCGATTATGCACTAGTGCAATGGAGTCCGCAATGGCTTCCCCGGCATCCTCAGCCTCTCCGGCGTCTCCGGCTTCCCCGGCCCCGACACCCGATCCGGATCCGACGTCCGCTCCGGACCCGATGCCCGCCCCGCCCCCCGGCGGGACGTACGAGCGCACCCCCCGCACCACCCCCACCCGCTACCGCGACCGCGCCTCCTACGACCGCGAGCTGGTCCACGCCATCCTCGACGACGGCTACCTGTGCCACCTCGGCTTCGTCCGCGACGGCGCGCCGGTCGTCCTGCCGACGCTCTACGGACGCGTCGGCGAGCGGCTGTACGTGCACGGGTCCACCGGCTCCGCCCCGCTGCGCGCCGCCGGGGAGGCCGCCGAGGGCATACCCGTCTGCGTCACCGTCACCCACGTCGACGGCCTCGTGCTGGCCCGCAGCGCGTTCAACCACTCCGTCAACTACCGCTGCGTCGTGGTGCACGGCACCGCCCGCCGGGTGACCGACCCGGAGGAGCTGGCCACCGCGCTCGACGCCCTGGTGGACCAGGCGGTGCCCGGCCGGGCGGCGGACTCCCGGCCGGGCTCGCCCAAGGAGCTGGCCGCCACGGCGGTGCTCCGCGTCGACCTCGCGGAGGTCTCCGCCAAGGTCCGCACCGGCGGCCCCGGGGACGACCCGGAGGACCTCGCCCTGCCGTACTGGACGGGCGTCGTTCCCGTGACCACCGTGCGCGGGACGCCGGTCCCGGCGGACGACCTCGCCCCCGGCGTCCCGCTCCCCGGCTACCTCACGCCCCGCCCCGGCCACGAGGACTGACCGGCCCGACGTCCGCGCCGGCCTCCGGAGCCCCGACCGGAACGACCGGAACGGCCGTCGCGGCCGTCGCGGCCGTCGCGGCCGTCGCGGCCGTCGCGGCCGTCGCGGCCGTCGCGGACCGTGCGGTGCGTCCGGCCCCGCGCGTCTCCACCACGGCCAGCCCCGCCACCGCCGCCATCAGCACCACCGTGCCCAGGACGGTCGCGGCCGTCAGCCGCTCCCCCAGCACCGTCACCGCGATGACCGCCGCGGTGACCGGCTCCAGCAGGGTGATCACGGTGGCCGTGGTGGCGCGTACGGCCTGCAGCCCGGTGAAGAACAGCGCGTAGGCCAGCGCCGTCGGCACGGTCACCAGGTAGCCCATCAGCAGCAGCGTGCGCCCCAGTCCCTGGGCGCTCGGCAGTACCCCGCCCGCCAGCGCGAACGGCAGCAGGAGCACGGTGCAGACGCCGAACGAGGTCAGTGTCGTGGTGAAGGGGTCCGTCGCCCGGCCCGCCCGGCCGAGGTGCCGGGCGTGGACGGCGAACAGCGCGTACCCCGCCGCCGACAGCAGCGCCAGCGCCACCCCGGCCGGCCGTACGGTGGCCGAGCCGCCGCCGAGCACGAGGACGGCCAGCCCGGCGAGGGCCCCGGCGACGGCCAGCCGGCCGCCCGCGCCGAGCCGTTCGCCCATCAGCAGCCGGCCGCCGAGCGCCGCCAGCACGGGCGCGGCGCCCAGGGTGACGACGGTGCCGACCGCTGTGCCCGTCGCGTCGACCGCCGCGAAGAAGGCCGCGTTGAAGACGGTGAGGCCGAACCCGTTGACCAGGGCGGCCGTCACCCGGTGCCGTCGTGGCCCGGCCGGCCGCGGACGCCCGGCCGCACGCCGCGAGGGCACCAGGAACCGGACGGCCAGCAGCAGCGCGAAGCCGCCGGCGCAGCGCCAGAAGGTGAGCGCGACGGGGCCGAGGCCGCTGCTGTCGATCGCCAGGGTCGCGGTGGCCCCGGTGGTCCCCCAGGTCAGGGCGGTGAAGGTGACGTACAGCAGACCGCGCCCGGCGGACGGGATCCGCGGGGCGTCGGGGCGTACGGAGGGAAAAGACGACACGGACGTGTCGGACATGGCTGTTCTCCCGCAGAAGACGTGAAAGATCGCGTGGTCTTCGGACGCGGGCAGCGGCAGTCGCCCGGGCGCGCGTCATGGCGCACCGGGTCGGTCTCCCGGAGAGAGGAAAAGAGCCGCCCGCGCTAGGCGGCGGGAGGCGGAAGAACAGCACTCGTAGGCATGATCACATCTTAGGACCGGGGCGACCCGCCGGACAACTCCCTCCCGCCGGACAACTCCTTCCCACCGGCCCGCACTTCCTCCGCAGGACCGGCCCCGAGCCCGTCACCCCCGCCCCGCACCCCGCCGTCCCGCACTTCCTCCGCACGGCCGGCCCCGAGCCCGTCACCCCCGCCCCGCACCCCGCCGTCCCGCGGCGCCGAGCGCTGCGCGACGAACGCCCCGAGCAGCACCACGGCGCCGCCCACCAGCTGCGGAACGGACAGCCGCTCGTCCAGCAGCACCCACGCGAGCACCGTCGCGACGACCGCCTCCAGGCAGGCCACGACCCCGGCCACCTGCGGGGACAGCAGCCGCACCGACACGACGCCGGTGAGGTAGGCGGCCACGGTGGCGACCAGCACCAGCCACGCCAGCAGGGTGACGGCCGGGACGTCCCCGCCGCGCAGTCCGGCGCTCCCGGCGAGCACGCCGGCGTCCATGGTCCAGGGCCGCGCCACCGCGGTGAGGACGAGGGCGCCGAGGAGGAAGCCGTAGGCGATGACGCCCACCGGGTCGGCGGCCTCGGCGCCGTCGCCCCCGTGGTCGGACAGGACGAAGTAGCCGACCTGGCAGACGGCACCGCCCAGGGCGAGCAGCAGCCCCAGGGCGTCGAAGCGCAGCCCGGACCACACCTCGACCACGCAGGCCAGCCCGCCGACCGCCAGCACCACGCCGGCCGTCGCGGCCCGCGACACCGCCCGCCGCCGGACGAACCGCACCCAGCCCAGCACCAGCGCGGGCGCCAGGTACTCGACGAGCAGGGCGACCCCGACCGGGATCCGCGAGATGGCCGCGAAGTAGCAAGCCTGGACGCCCGCGACGGCCAGCAGGCCGAACCCCGCGAGCAGCGCGGGGCGGCGCGTCACCAGGGCGCGGTGCCGCCAGGCGACGGGCAGCAGCACCAGGGCGGCGCCGGCGGCGCGCAGCCAGACGACGTGGAGCGGGTCGAGCCCCGCCTCGATCAGCGGCTTGGCCGCGACCCCCGAGCCACCGAACGCGAGCGCGGACACCAGGGCGAGGCCGAGCCCCGTCCCCCTTCCGCCGGACACCGGTTCCTTTCGCATCGCCGCATCATGTCAGGCTCCGACAGGACCGTCACCGGTATGGCTCCTGACCCATCGTCCGGCGGGCGGGACGCGCAGCCCCTCGACGTCGATCCCGGCGCGTTCCAGCACCTCCACGGCCCGGCAGCGGGGGTCGAGGACCAGGGCGGCCAGCAGGTCGAGCCCTTCGACCGGGACCGGCCCGCGGGCGGCGGCCCGCGCGGACGCCTCGCCCATGGCGGTGGCGGCGGCGGGCGACCAGCCGGGAACCCCGCCCTCCGGCAGCAGCGGCAGCGCCCGGGAGTCCTCGACGGAGCCGCGCCAGCGCAGGCCGTACCCGATGCTGCGCTGGACGAGGTAGCCGAGCAGCCGTACGACCCGGTCCGGGCCGCCGGGCAGCGCCAGCCTGGTCTCGGGGTCCGCTTCCAGCAGGGAGTGCAGCAGGTGCGCGGTGTCGATCTGCCGGTCACCGTCACGCTGGGCGCGCCTGCGGGCACCGGCGACCGCCGCGGCCACCGCCGTGCTCAGCGGCGCCTCGCCCGCCCCGCCGATGTCAGGTGTACGGCTTTGCACCCTCCCACCCCATCAGTCCCGGGCGGCGGAAGCATCCCCGGACGGAAGCATTCGCGCGTCCCCCTCCGGTTGGGCGCGAACGCCCGCGCGCTCCTCCTTGAGGAGGAGACGCGCGGGCGGCGTCACAGGGTGTCAGTCCCCTTCGGCGAGGATGAGGTACAGCTTCCGGCGCGTCTCGTTGACGACGTCCAGGGCCTGCTCCCGCTGCTCCGCACTGCCGGTGCGCCAGACCTGCCCGAACGCCTCCATCAGCGCGAAGCCGGCCTGCCTGACCTCCTGCGCGGTCTCGCGGTCGACGCCGCCCGCGACCTGCTCCCAGGGGGCCGCGGAGCCGGCGTCGGCCTCCGCGCGGCCGTCGTCGGTGAGCGCGAAAAGCTTCTTGCCGCCCTCGCTCGCGCTGCTGATCAGCCCCTCGTCCTCCAGCAGCTGCAGGGTGGGGTACACCGACCCGGGGCTGGGCCGCCACGCGCCGCCGCTGCGCTCCGCGATCTCGCGGATCATCTCGTAGCCGTGCATCGGCCGGTCCTTGAGCAGCGCCAGGATCGACGCCCGCACGTCACCGCGCCGCGCCCGGCCGCCCGGACCACCGCGCCCCCGCCCCCCGAACGGAGGCCCGCCGAAGGGCGGCCCGAACGGACCGAACGGACCGAAGGCACGCCGCCCGCCCCGCTCGCCACCACCGCGCCGGTCGAAGCCGGGGTGCTCGTGTCCATGAGGTCCATGGGGTCCATGGGGATGCCGCATATCGTTCCTCCAGTTCATCGATCGTTCGCGATGCTACGACGATATATCGGTAACACCGGGACGACAAGGCCCCGCGACGACACTTGGCTCGGCGGGCACTGTCCATCTCATTGACATGTGCACGAAAATCATTCCGGTGAACATCCTCAGCGAACGCCAAACGCCCCGCGGGAGCGAACGTCAAACGCCCCGCGGCCGAACCCGCGGACAAACCCACGGACGAGGAGCGAGAATCTCGCTCCTGCTCACCGCCCTCCTAGCCGGCTCCGCCCTCTTCCCGCCGACGGCCTCCGCCGTCGGCAAGCCCCCGGAGCAGATCTGCGGCCACACGGTCCAGGGCCGCATCCTGGACAAGTACCGGGAGTACCGGGACACGCTCGGCTGCCCCCAGACCGACGAGCAGACCGCTCCCGACGGGGTGGGCCGGTTCAGTGTCTTCGACGGCGGCTCGATCTACTGGAGCCCCTCCACCGACGCCCACGTCATCTGGGGCCTCATCCGCGACAAGTGGGCCGCCATGGGCTGGGAGAAGGGCTCCCTCGGCTACCCCACCAGCGACGAGCTGTCTCTCCCCGACGGCGCCGGGAAGCGCCAGGTGTTCCAGGGCGGCTCGCTCTACTGGCATCCCACGCGCTCCAACGGCGTCCACCCCGTCTGGGGCGTCATCGGCCGGCGCTGGGGAGACGCGGGCTGGGAAGGCGGAGTGTACGGCTACCCCATCACCGACGAACTCCAGCAGGAGGGCGTCACCCAGATGTTCGAGCGCGGCCCCATCCGGTGGTCGCCGAACGAAACCGCGAACCCGCTGATCCCGCGCACGAACGCCCATTTCTTCCAGGGCAGTCCGACCCCGGGCGACCTGAAGGAGAGTGCCACGCTGCTGCCCAAGGGCCCCGACCGGGGCATCGTCGTGGTGCGCGGCTACATCGGCGACGACGGCGACCCGGTCAACCACTCCCTGGGCAACCACCGCCTGTGGAGCACCGAACCCGAAGCGAGCTCGAAGGTGGCCATCGCCTGGGACACCGCCACGGGCCAGGTCGGGATCTACGTCGACCAGTCCTGTGTCGGGAACCTGACCTGCCGTAACGCCAAGCCCCTGGTGCGCACCGAGCACGCCAAGGTGGTCCAGGACGACCGGACCCCGCGGAACGAGTACTGGGTGGAGCCCTACGGCAACGGCGGCATCCGGGTGGACGTGTCGGCGGTCAACTCGTTCGTGGACGTCCCGGGCTCGCAGTGGGCGGATCTCGGCCGGATCAACGCGACGTTCCACATCTACCCGCACGGCTACGACGACAAGAACAGGAGCTTCACCGGCTTCGACACCGACACGAACAAGGACAGGTACCCGTCCTGGGAGGTCCTGCGCTACCCGCGCCTGCTGGCGGACTCCGGCTCCCCGCAGGCCCTGTGGCAGGGCACCGTGTGGCAGGGCTCCATCAAGGACCTGAAGGCCCCGCAGCACCTGTGCCACCGGAACCACCCGGACCGCCCATCCGCCGACATGACCTGCGGCTGACGCTCCA
>NZ_JAIQLH010000084.1 GCF_020037025.1 Streptomyces huiliensis
TCCGCCGACATGACCTGCGGCTGACGCTCCAACGGCTGTGCTACGGCGCGTTCGTGAAGGAGCGACGGTACGAACGGGGCGGCACCCCCCGGCGGCGGACGAACTGTTCGCGCAGGACGGCCGCGCTCCCGTAGCCGACGCGCCGGGCGACCTCCTCGACCGGCAGGTCCGTGGTCTCCAGGAGCTCCTCGGCGCCGCTCAGCCGCAGGCTCCGGAGCCAGGCGTGGGGAGTGGTGCCGGTCGCGGCGGCGAAGCGGCGGGCGAAGGAGCGCTTGCTCATCAGGGCCCGCCGGGCCAGTTCCGCGACGGGAAGCGGCTCGTGGAGGTTCTCGCGCGCCCACGCGAGCACCTCGGCGAGGCGCTCGTCGCGGCAGTCCTCGGGCACGGGGGCGGCCAGGTACTGCGCCTGCCCGCCGTCGCGGTGGGAGGGCAGCACCACGTCCCGGGCGACGGCGTTGGCCATCGCCGCTCCGTGCTCCCGCCGCAGCAGGTGCAGGCAGAGGTCGAAGCCCGCGGCGGCTCCCGCGCCCGTGACGACGCGCCCTTCGTCGACGTAGAGGGCGTCGGGTTCGACGGCGACGCGGGGGTGGCGGCGGGTGAGCAGGTCGGCGAACCGCCAGTGGGTGGTGGCCCGCCGGCCGTCGAGCAGTCCGGCGGCGGCGAGCGCGAAGGCGCCGACGCAGTGGGCCGCGACGAGCGCGCCGCGCGCGTGGGCCGCCGTCAGCGCGTCGAGCACGGCGGGTGCCGGCGGTGTCCGGAAGCCGGCCCACGGCAGGGCGATCACCAGGTCGGCCGAGGCGAGCCGGTCCAGGCCGTGCGTGAGGGCGAGCGGCACGCCGAGGTCGGTGGGGACCGGCCCGGGCCGGTCGGCGCACAGGGCGAAGTCGAAGCCGGGCAGCGCCTCGCCGTGCGGGCCGAAGACCTCGGTGACGATGCCGACGGCGAGCATGCCGACGCCGGGCGGGGCGTACGCGGCGACGGTCGTGAAGGGAGCCATCCGCGCAGTGTGGCACCCGTGGCAGCAATCCTGCGATCGTCGGCAGATGTGCCACTCGTGAGCGGACGCCCCGCCCGGAAGGATCGAGGGCATGACAGACGCACCGCTCGGCCGCAGCGCCGTGTACACGATCCTGACCACCGGTTACGTCGGCTCCACCGGGCCCGGCGTCGCCGCCACCGTCTCCTACATGTCCGACGCCGGCCGGCACGTGATCTTCGACCCGGGCATGGTGGCGAGCCACGACGACATCCTCGGCCCGCTCCGCGAGTTGGGGCTCGGCCCCGACGACATCACCGACGTGGTGCTCAGCCACCACCACCCGGACAACACCATGAACGTGGGCCTCTTCGGACGGGCCCTGGTGCACGACCACCGGGTGGAGTACCGCGGCGACCAGTGGCGGAACCGGGACGCGGAGGGGTACGAACTCACCCCGTCGCTGCGGCTGATCCGCACCCCTGGCCACAGCCAGGAGGACATCACCCTGCTGGCGGGCACCGACTCGGGCGTGGTCGCCTTCGCCGGCGACCTGTGGTGGCACGCGAACGGCCCGGCGGACGACCCGGTGGCCCCCGACCGCGAGCTGCTGCGCGCCTCCCGGCTCCGGGTCATCGCCACCGCGGACCTGATCGTGCCCGGCCACGGCGCCCCGTTCCGGGCCGACGACACCACGCCCCGCTAACCGTTCCACCCGGCCGGGCTCCGACAACGGCCGGCCCGGGCCGGAACGGACGCGCCCCGGTCGCGAGCACCGAATGAGGCCACCTCCCGGCGATTGGCCATGTCCGGCACCGCCCCCGCGTCCTACCGTCCTGCCATGCGAATCCGAATCGTCGACGCGTTCACCGACCGCCCCTTCGCCGGCAACCCCGCCGGCGTCATGCTCTTCGACGGCCCCTTCCCCGACGACGACCGGCTGCAGGCCATCGCCGCCGAGGTCAACCTCTCCGAGACGGCGTTCGCCCGGCCGCTGGACGGCACAGGCGAAGAGGAGGCGGACTGGGCGCTGCGCTGGTTCACCCCGGCCACCGAGGTGGACATGTGCGGCCACGCCACCCTGGCCACGGCACACGTCCTGCACACCACCGGTGCCGCCACCGGGACCGTCCGCTTCGCCGCCCGCTGCGGCGTGCTCACCACGACGGCACATGACGACGGGTCGGTGACCATGGACTTCCCGACGTCCTCGCTCACCCCGCTGGCCGCCCCCGAGGGGCTGGCCGAGGCGCTCGGTGCCGCCCCGCTGAGCGTCCACGACACCAGCGGCCACATCGGGGACCTGCTCGTCGAGCTCTCCGACGAACGGACCGTGCACGCCCTGGCCCCCGACTGGCACGCGCTGTCGGGCCGCTCCCGCCGGGGGATCATTGTCACCGCCCCGGCCGCGGACCCGTCCCTCGGCTACGACTTCGTCTCCCGCGGCTTCTTCCCCAACGTGGGCATCGACGAGGACCCGGTCACCGGCAGCGCGCACACCGCGCTGGCCCCGTTCTGGGCGGCCCGCCTCGGCCGCACCGAACTGACGGGCCTCCAGGGTGGCGCCCGGCGGGGGCGGGTCCGCACGGAACTGCGCGGCGACCGCACGCTCCTGACGGGCCGCGCCGTGACCGTGATCGACGGCGAGTTCCTGGTCTGACGGGAGCCGGGCCGCTCACGCCGTCGGCAGCCAGCCGACCTTCCCCGCGAGCAGCGCGTACCCGGCGAACGCCACGATGTCGATCAGCGCGTGCGCCGCCACCAGCGGCCCCACCCGCCCCCAGCGCCGGTAGAGGAGGACGAAGAGGACGCCCATCGCCATGTTCCCGACGAACCCGCCGATGCCCTGGTACAGGTGGTACGAGCCGCGCAGCACCGCGCTCGCGGCCAGCGCCGCCATGGGCCCCCAGCCCGTCTGGCCGAGCCGGCGCAGCAGGTAGCCGACGACCACGACCTCCTCCAGCACCGCGTTCTGCACGGCGGAGGCGATCAGCACCGGGAACTTCCACCACACGTCCGGCAGCGACTCGGGCACCACCGTCAGGTTGGACCCGGCGGCCCGCGCCCCCAGGTAGAGCAGCAGCCCGGTGCCGCCCACGACCGCGGCGACGGCGGTGCCACGGGCCAGGTCGGTGCCGGGCCTGCGGCGGTCGAAACCGATCGAGCGCAGCCCCGCGCCCTCGCGCGAGAGCAGGTGGGCGACGAGGAGGACGGGGACCAGCGCGGTCGCGATGCCGAACAGCTGCCAGGCCAGGTCCAGCCAGGGCCGGCCGGGCGCGTGCGAGGTGTTGAGCCGGGCCGCCTGGTCCTTGAGCCCGCCCGGCCGGGTGAGCGCGCCGATGAAGCTGATCAGCGCCGAGACCCCGCTGGCGCCCAGCGAGAGGGCCAGCACCAGGAGGGTCTCGGTGCCCAGCGTCCGCCGCGACGGGACGGAGGCGACGGCCGGGCCCGCCGGCCCGGCCGGGCGCTCCTCCGCGTCACGGGCGTCCTGTCGCGTCGCTCTGTTCACTCGTGGTCCACTCCCGCCTGCGCCCCTCGCGTACCGCCCGCGCGTCGTCGCGCACGGCTCCGCGGCGGTGGCCGCCGCCGCGTCGTCCCAGCTTGCCCGACGACCGCGGGCCCGGACGACAGCGGGGGTGCGGCGGCGCCCGGGTCAGGCGATCCCCACCGGCCACGTGTGCACCGGCTCCCCCGTGGCCATCAGCTCGCAGTAGCGCCGCGTGGTGGCGGCCAGCGCGGCGTGCCGGTCCAGGCCCCGGTCCCGGGCCGCGTGGTAGGTGGCGGCCTGCCAGGACGCCCCGTTGGTGCGCCGGCGGCAGCGCCCCTCGATGACGCCGAGGTAGCGGTCGCGGTCGGCGGGCTCGACGCCCCACGCGTCGAGGCCGGCGGCGGCCAGCGGCAGCAGCTCGTCGCGGACCAGCCGGACGGCCGACACCTGGCTCACGCTTCCCGTACGCCCCTTGGGCCACCGCAGCACCGCGTCGATGCCGTGCCGGCAGGCGGCGTCGAAGTTGTCGGCCGCGGCGGCGAACGGCAGCCGCGTCCACACCGGGCGCGGCTCCTCGGCGAGGGCCCGGACCAGCCCGTAGTAGAACGCCGTGTTGGCCAGCACGTCGGTGACGGTCGGGCCGGCGGGCAGGACGCGGTTCTCCACCCGCAGGTGCGGGACGCCGTCGGCGATCCCGTAGACGGGCCGGTTCCAGCGGTAGACCGTGCCGTTGTGCAGGACGAGTTCCTCCAGCCGCGGCACCCCGCCGGCGTCCAGCACCCGCAGCGGGTCCTCGTCGCCGCTGATGGGGAGCAGCGGCGGGAAGAAGCGCAGGTTCTCCTCGAAGAGCTCGTACGCCGAGCCGATCCAGCGCTCCCCGAACCAGGTGCGCGGCCGAACGCCCTGCGCCTGCAGTTCGGGCGGGCGGGTGTCGGTGGACTGCACGAACAACGGCGGCCGGGATTCGCGCCAGAGCTCGCGGCCGAAGAGGAACGGGGAATTGGCGCCCATCGCGATCTGCGCGGCGGCCACCGCCTGGGCCGCGTTCCACACGGCGGCGAACCGGCCGGGGGTGACCTGGAGGTGCAGTTGCACCGAGGTGCAGGCGGCCTCCGGGCAGATGGAGCGCGCGGTGCAGGTCAGCCGTTCGACGCCGTCGATGTCGATGCGGACGTCCTCCCCGCGGGCCGCCATGACCTGCTCGTTGAGCAGCGCGTAGCGGTCGGCGGCGGAGAAGTTGTCGGGGACGAGGTCGGACTGGCCGAGCGTCGGCAGAATGCCGATCATCACTATTCGGGAGCCCACTTCCCAGGCTTTCCGGTCGGCATAGGAGAGCCCGGTGCGCAGTTCCTCGGCGAGTTGGTCCAGAACCCGCCCCGACAAGCGGTGCGGGACAATGTTCACTTCCAGGTTGAATTGACCGAGTTCGGTCTGGAAATCATGACTCGCGATACGCTCCAGCACCTTCGCATTCATCATGCTCGGCATACCGTCGGAGCCCGCCAGATTCAACTCGATCTCCAGCCCCATAAGGTTCCGGGGCCGGTCGAAACGCTTCTCCTCCAGTAACCTCCCCAGCCCTTCGAGGCACTGCCGGAGCTTGTCCCGGTGGCGCTGCCGGTCGTCCAGGCCGAACTCCACGGCGGCGACCTTCTCACCCATGGACGCGTCCTCCTCCAGCGGTCGCCCTCGGCGCCGGCCCGCTCCCGTCACGGTCGATGATGCCCAGACGAGGCGATCGAAACGCCTCACCCCGTCCCCGTATAACCGGTAGGCTGGCAGCCAAGCGCACTCCGGCACATTCCGATGGCATGACGGCAGCTCATGGCATGTCGCATTGCGCTGGTGATAAACACCGACGAGTTTCGGCCGACCGTTCCCGGGAAAGAAACCGAGGTCAGGTGTACGCGGCCGGGAACGAAAACACCGAAAACACCCTCGCAGGCGGCCCTGATTTCCCCTTGCCGGAAATACCGGCGACAGCTAGCCGAAACATCCTGTGAACATGTGTCGTATAAACTCGGAGTGAGGCAGAGAGTAGGCGCCCCGGCAGTCGGTCCCGGCCCCCCTCTGACCCCGCACACCGACAGCGTCGTCACCTGCCAGCACCTGCGTGTCTCCGAAGTGAGAGGCGACCCATCATGCCGCTGCACATCCCCCCTGCCCCCGCGCCTGCCCTCCGTAGCGTCCGCACCGCCCTCGGCTCCCCCACCGCGGTCCGGGAGACCCGCACCCCGTCCCTGAAGGCCGCGCAGGGAGCGCTCAGCTGCGAACTCCCGCTTCCCGTCCACGTCCTGGAGCAGCACTCCCCGGCCGGCGGCGCCCCCCGCACCCGGCTCACCGGCTGGCGCTTCCTGATCAAGGAGGACGAGCGCGCCATCGCCGCGGGCGAGGCCCGGCCGACCGCCGACGGCTGGACGTTCTCGCACTTCTTCGAGGGACCGTACGTCGTCTCCACCGAACTCGCCCTGCGGCAGGCGGAGTCGCTGTCGACGCCGTACCAGCCGCGCCTGCTGACCGTGCCCGGCCTCTACATGCTCACCCTCTGGCTGCACGGCGACATCTCGGCCGACGCCGAGTCCGGCCTGCCCGCCCCCGGCGACCTCCTGGTGCCGCTCGCCCCCGCCCCGCCCGGCATCGCCGCCCACCGCCCGCACCGCTTCGCCGACCTGCTGCCGGTGCTCACCCTCCGGCTGACCCCGGCCCCCCTCACGGCCCCGATGCTGAAGACCGCGTGACGCGTCCCGACCATGCAACACGCCCCGACGGCGCCCCGCGACCCGCTCCGGTCGCGGGGCACCGCGCCGTTCCCGCCCCTCCCGACCCCGTTCACCCACACGGCTCAGCGCGCGGAGGTCGACCCGAACCGACCGAAGGGGCAGACTTGTTGACAGCAACCGTCCGCATGGGTGACGCGTCCTCCTCCATAGCGGACCGCTGCTTCGAAATCCCTGCGGAATCACGCCCGTAGGGCAACACTGGGACCGACAGACCACATCGTCACGGGGGGCGGCATGACCACCGCATCGAGCCGCAGCACAGCGACAGCAGCAGAGACATCCCAGCGAAAGAACCCTTCCATGTGCCAGCACCAGCCCGCGTGCCCGTCAGCCGATTCCGCCGACCGGGAGGCCGCCCACCTCGTGGCGCACTTCCCGCAGCAGGGCTGGAGCCTGCTGTGCAACGGCGTCCTCTGCTTCGAGGACACCGGCGAACTGCTGCCGGACGGGCAGATCATCGCCCCGCACCGGCCGCTCGGCACCGAGCATGTGGTGACGGCGGCCTGACGGGCCCACCGGCACCGGCGATCACGCACGACGCAACGAAAGGGCCGGCCCGGCGACTTCGCCGGACCGGCCTTCCTCATGCGACGACGGGCCTATGCCTAGCCCTCGTACTCGTCCAGCGGCGGGCAGGAGCAGACGAGGTTGCGGTCACCGAACGCGCCGTCGACGCGGCGCACCGGCGGCCAGTACTTGTCGGCCGGGGAGACGCCGCCCGGGAAGACCGCCGTCTCCCGGTCGTACGGGTGCTCCCACGCACCGGCGATCGACCCGGCGGTGTGCGGGGCGTTGCGCAGCGGGTTGTCGTCCTTGTCCCACTCGCCCGAGCCGACCTTCTCGATCTCCGCGCGGATCGCGATCATCGCCTCGCAGAACCGGTCGAGTTCGACCAGGTCCTCGCTCTCGGTGGGCTCGATCATCAGCGTGCCGGCCACCGGGAACGACATCGTCGGCGCGTGGAAGCCGTAGTCGATCAGGCGCTTGGCGACGTCGTCGACGGTGACGCCGGTCGCCTTGGTGAGCGGCCGGAGGTCCACGATGCACTCGTGGGCGACGAGGCCGTTGGGGCCGGTGTAGAGCACCGGGTAGTGCGGTTCCAGGCGCTTGGCGATGTAGTTGGCGCTCAGCACCGCGACCTGGGTCGCGGCCTTGAGGCCCTCGCCGCCCATCAGCCGGACGTACGCCCAGGAGATCGGCAGGATGCCCGCCGAGCCCCACGGCGCCGCCGAGATCGGGCCGACCCCGGTCTCCGGGCCCGCGGCGGGCTGGAGCGGGTGGTTGGGCAGGTACGGCGCGAGGTGGCCGCGGACGGCGACGGGCCCGACGCCCGGACCACCGCCGCCGTGCGGGATGCAGAAGGTCTTGTGCAGGTTCAGGTGCGAGACGTCGCCCCCGAACTCGCCCGGCTTCGCCACCCCCACCAGGGCGTTGAGGTTGGCGCCGTCCACGTACACCTGGCCGCCGGCCTCGTGGACGAGGGCGCAGATCTCGCTGATGTGCTCCTCGAACACCCCGTGCGTGGACGGGTAGGTGACCATGAGCACGGCCAGCTCGTCGCGGTGCTTCTCGATCTTGCCGCGCAGGTCGTCGGCGTCGACCTCGCCGTCCTCGCCCGTCTTCACCACGACGACGCGCATGCCGGCCATCACGGCACTGGCCGCGTTGGTGCCGTGCGCGGAGGACGGGATGAGGCACACGGTCCGCTGCTCGTCGCCGTTGGCGCGGTGGTAGGCGCGGACGGCCAGCAGACCGGCCAGCTCGCCCTGCGACCCGGCGTTCGGCTGGAGCGAGACCTTGTCGTAGCCGGTGACCTCGGCCAGCCGCTCCTCCAGCTCGCGGATGAGCGTGAGGTAGCCCTCGGCCTGGTCCGCCGGGGCGAACGGGTGCAGCGCGCCGAACTCCGGCCAGGTGACCGGCTCCATCTCGGTCGTCGCGTTGAGCTTCATGGTGCAGGAGCCGAGTGGGATCATGCCCCGGTCCAGCGCGTAGTCCCGGTCGGCGAGGCGGCGCAGGTAGCGCAGCATCGCGGTCTCGGAACGGTGCTGGTGGAAGACCGGGTGGGTGAGGAACTCGGAGCTCCGCAGCAGCGCCTCGGGGAGCGCGTCGGCGGTGGCGGCGTCCAGCGCCTCGACGTCGGCGTCCACCCCGAACGCGGCCCAGACGGCGGCCAGGTGCTCGCGGGTGGTGGTCTCGTCGCAGGCGATGCCGACGGTGTCGGCGTCCGTCCGGCGCAGGTTGACGCCCCGCTCCAGGGCGGCGGCGACGATCTCGTCGGCCCGGCCGGGCACCCGCGCGGTGACGGTGTCGAAGTACGCGCCGTGCACGACCTCGACGCCGCCGGCGCGCAGCCCCTCGGCGAGCAGTGTCGCGTAGCGGTGGGCACGGCGCGCGATGCCGGCGAGCCCGTCGGGCCCGTGGTACACGGCGTACATGCCGGCCATCACCGCGAGCAGCACCTGCGCGGTACAGATGTTGCTGGTGGCCTTCTCGCGGCGGATGTGCTGCTCGCGGGTCTGGAGGGCCAGGCGGTACGCCTTGTCGCCGTCCGCGTCGACGGAGACGCCGACGAGGCGGCCGGGCAGGCTGCGCGCGAACTGCTCACGGACGGCCATGAAGCCGGCGTGCGGCCCGCCGAAGCCCATCGGCACGCCGAACCGCTGGCTGGTGCCCACAGCGATGTCCGCGCCCAGCTCACCGGGCGGCGTGAGCAGCGTCAGCGCCAGCAGGTCGGCGGCCACGGTGACGACGGCACCGAGCTCGTGCGCCCGCTCGATGACCGGGCGGAGGTCGCGGACGGCACCGGAGGCGCCCGGGTACTGGAGCAGCACGCCGAAGACGCCGCGCTCGGCGATCTCGTCCGGAATACCGGCCGAGAGGTCGGCAACGACGACCTCGACGCCGGTGGGCTCGGCGCGCGTCTCGATGACGGCCACGGTCTGCGGCAGCGTGTCGGCGTCGACGAGGAACACCCCGTCCTTGACCTTGCCCACCCGGCGGGAGAGCGCCATCGCCTCGGCGGCGGCGGTGCCCTCGTCCAGCAGGGAGGCACCGGAGGTGGGCAGCCCGGTGAGGTCGGCGACGACGGTCTGGAAGTTCAGCAGGGCCTCCAGACGGCCCTGGGAGATCTCCGGCTGGTACGGGGTGTACGCCGTGTACCAGGCGGGGTTCTCCATGACGTTGCGGAGGATCACCGGCGGGGTGAACGTGCCGTGGTAACCGAGCCCGATCATGGGCACCAGCACCTGGTTGCGGTCCGCGAGGCCGCGCAGCTCGGCGATCACCTCGGCCTCGCCGCGGGGCGCGGGCAGCCGGAGCGCCTCGGCGCTCTTGATCACGTCCGGCACGGCGGCGGCGGTGAGTTCGTCCAGCGAGCCGAAGCCGACGTGGGCGAGCATCTTCGCCTGCGCCTCACTGTCGGGGCCTATGTGGCGGCCGGCGAAGGGAGTGCCGCGCTCCAGGTCGGAGAGGGCGATGCGGTGGGCGGTCATCTGCGGGGGCCTCCTGGTCATTGCGACCTGCGAGGGGTACCACGGCGCGGGTACCCGGACGGCCTCCCCCTCTGTCATCTCGACCTGAGAGCTTCACCGGGCCGACGTGACGCGACCCGGCTTTCACCGTCGGTGAGGAGGGGCTCGGCGTGGTGCCCGGTCCGGTGCCCGCCCTGCTTTCCAGAGTGACCTCGTCCGCGCGGTACGGGTGCCTGAGAGATTCCGGGGAGGATTTGCTCCTTCGGCGCCACCGTCGGACCGGTCAGGCCACTGCCTGTCCAGGTACTCCGGAGGACTCTCCCGCGCGGGGTCCACAGCCAATCGCCAGCCTACCAGCGGCGATGCCGACGGCGGATCTCCCGAGAGCGCACTTCTCCGCCGACTCCCCCATCACTCCCGATTACTCCTGCTTGACGGCATTTCCTGCCCCCGGAGGGTTTTTCCTGGCTTTGCGAGCGGCCTCCCGGGGAAACCAGCAGACAGAGAGGGACGGAAGTGACTCCCGGGAGGACGGATGCAGTCGGATATCGATCCTCGTACCCTGATCGGCCGCAAGGCCTACGACCGCGACGGCGCGAAGATCGGCACCGTGGACGAGGTCTACCTCGACGACGCCACGGGCGAACCCGAGTGGGCGGCCGTCCGCACCGGCCTGTTCGGCCGCGACGCCTTCGTCCCGCTGGAACCGAGCGAAGTCGTGGACGACTCCCTCCGCATCCCCTACGACCGCACGCTCATCAGGGCGGCCCCCGACCTGGGCGTAGGCCGCCACCTCTCCCCGGAGCAGGAGCTGCGCCTGTACCACCACTACCGTATGACCGTGCCCGGGACCTGAATCAGCCCGTCCGGCGTTTGAGGACAGCGCGCGAAGCGCGCTTCGGGGGTGCGGGGGCGGAGCCCCCGCAGGAAACGGTGAAAGGGCGGGGCAGGGGCACCCCGAGCGCGTCAGCGCACCCTCAGCACCCCGACCCCACCACCGGCCGTATCAACGGCACAGGCTCAGCCGGCTCCAAATCCGGATCATCGACGCCGAACGTCCGCACCCGCCCAGGCACCACCGACCAAGGCTCCTCGAACCGCACCGTGACCCGCCCGAGCCCACTCCCCTGCACCCACCCCCGCCCCAGCTCCCGATGGACCACGTCCAGCCCCGGCAGCCACCGCCGGACCGACGACGCACCGTCGTCCTCGGTCCGCTCCGGAGCCGCGCTCCCTTCCGCTTCCGGAGCCGTCTCAGCGGCCGCCGCCTGCGCGAACAAATCCTCCTGCGTGTAATCCGCCAGCCCACTCACCCCCACCCCCAGCAACCGCACCCCCTCCGTCGTATCGACCCCCGCCAGCAGCCGCGCGGCAGCCTCCCGCACGACGGCAGGATCATCGGTCGGCCCCCGAAGCGTCTCGGAGCGGGTCAGCGTCGAGAAGTCGTACCGCCGCACCTTGATGACGACCGTGCGCCCCGACCGCCCGGCGGCCCTGAGCCGCCCGACGCAGCGGTCGGCGAGCCGGGCGAGCTCCAGCTGGACCCGCGTCCGGTCGGTCAGGTCCTCGGCGAAGGTGTCCTCGACGGAGACGGATTTCGCGTCCCGCTCGGCCACCACGGGACGGTCGTCGTGCCCCGTCGCCAGGGCGTGCAGACCGGCCCCGTGCGCCTTCCCCAGCAGCCGCACCAGCTCCGCCTCGCCCGCCTCGGCGGTCTCGGCGACCGTGTGGATGCCGGCGCGCCGCAGCGTCTCGGCGGTGGCGGGCCCGACGCCCGGGATCGTCCGTACCGGCATGGGCCCCAGCAGCTCCAGCTCCGTGCCCGGCTCGATGAGGACCAGCCCGTCCGGCTTCGCCTGCTCGGAGGCGATCTTGGCGAGCATCTTGGAACCGGCGAGGCCCACCGACCCGCTGACCCCCGTCGCCGCGAGGATGTCCCGGCGCAGCCGCTCCCCCACCGCCCGTACGGCCGCCGGGTCCGGCTCCACGCCGCCCGCCTCCAGATCCACGAACGCCTCGTCGAGGCTCAGCGGCTCGACCAGCGGCGACAGCTCGGCCAGCAGCCCCATGACCACCCCGCTCACCTTCTGGTACAGGCTGAAGCGCGGGGTCAGGTAGGCCGCGTTGGGGCACAGCCGTCGGGCCTGGGCCGTCGCCATCGCCGAGTGCACACCGAAGACCCGCGCCTCGTACGACGCGGTGGCCACCACGCCCCGCGGGCCGATGCCGCCGACGACGACCGGCTTTCCGCGCAGGCTGGGCTTGGCCGCCTGCTCCACCGAGGCGTAGAAGGCGTCCATGTCGAGATGCAGGATCGTCGGTGAACCTCTCACACCACAAATGGTCCCGCATACCACTGACAATCGCGCTGACGTGCGACGACGAGCCCGCCCGCGCCGCGTCCGACCGCACGAAAGCGGGCCCGGGAATCACCCCGGACCCGCTCCGTGAAAGGAAAGCCCTCAGCCCGCCCGGTTCCGCCGCCGCGCCAGCTCGTCCGCCGGATTGTGGCCGATCAGGGTCTCGCCCGTGTCGACCCGCTCCCCGTGCAGCTGGGCGAGCGCGCCCTCGACGTCCCGCCAGACCACGCCGACGGCGATCCCGAAGACGCCCTGGCCCCCCTGGAGGAGCCCCACGACCTCGTCGGGGGACGCGCACTCGTAGACCGTCGCGCCGTCGCTCATCAGCGTCATCTGCGCGAGGTCGGCCATGCCGCGGGAGCGCAGGTGCCGGACGGCGGTGCGGATGTTCTGCAGCGAGACGCCGGTGTCCAGCAGCCGCTTGACGATCTTCAGGACGACGACGTCACGGAAGCTGTAGAGCCGCTGGCTCCCCGACCCGTACGCGGGCCGCACGCTCGGCTCCACGAGCCCCGTGCGGGCCCAGTAGTCGAGCTGCCGGTAGGTGATGCCCGCCGCCGCGCAGGCGGTGGGCCCGCGGTAGCCGACGGCCTCCGTGCCGGCCGGGGCGCTCGCCTCGGTCTCCGCGTCCCTGGGACCGCCGGCCCGGGGCCCTCGCTGGGAGGTGACCGCGGCGGCGGGGGCGGGAGTGCTCCCCACACCGTTCCGACCGTGGGCGGGGGCCCCTCCGATGCCGTTCAGGCTGGGGGGAAGGGTCACCGGTTCGACCGATCCCCCGTGCAGCGGATACGGACTGCCGACCGCTGTACCGTCGCCCGTGCTTCTCACGCCGACCTCCGTCCTTGACCTGCCTTCTCGACGGTAGGCAGTCGCTCGGGGTGCGTCAACGATCGCCACACTCGGCACGCCGAGTGATAATCACCCTGAGAGTGGTTTTACGTGTCCCCGCGGGGGAAAGGCTACTCGAATACCCTGCCGCGGCCCTGTCAAGGCCCTGGTGCGACCCGCCCAGGGGGACCGCCGGCCGCCTCACTGGCTGTTGGTACCGAAGTCCTCCGGCGAGATCTGGTCGAGGAACTCGCGGAACTTCTCCACCTCGTCCTCCTGCTCGTCCGGGATGGCGATCCCCGCGTCGTCCAGCACCCCGTCACTGCCGTAGATCGGCGTTCCGGTGCGCAGGGCCAGCGCTATGGCGTCGGACGGCCTGGCGCTGACCTCGACTCCGCTGGCGAAGACCAGCTCGGCGTAGAAGACGCCCTCGCGCAGGTCCGTGATGCGGACCTCCGCGAGCTGCTGCCCCACCGCCTCCAGCACGTCCTTGAACAGGTCGTGGGTCAGCGGTCGGGCCGGAGCCATTCCCTGCTGCGCGAAGGCGATCGCCGTCGCCTCCCCCGGTCCGATCCAGATCGGGAGGTAGCGGTCGCCTCCCACTTCGCGCAGGAGCACGATCGGTTGGTTGGAGGGCATTTCCACCCGGACACCCACGACATCGAGCTCGTTCACACAGCAACCCTAGGACGTGCTCGGCCGGTTTGGGTAGTCGGGGCCGTGCTCGGTCACCGTCCGCACCGTCGGAGCGGCCCCGCGGCGGTCCCGGAGCGGCCCCCGAGCGGTCACTGCCCGTGCGGCCGGAGCGCGGAGCGCACCAGGGCGGCGTGCAGCCGGACCGACAGTCCGGCGAGCTCCCGGGCCGTGGCCTCGGCATGGGCCCTGGTCTGCGGGTTGCGGTGCCTGCGCAGCGGTGCGACCACCTGTTCGACCAGACCTGCCTCGCGGTCCGCCGCGGCCTTCACGGCCCGCAGGTGGCGCGGCTCCAGCCCGAATCGCCCCAGGTCGGCGACGAGGCGGGCGACGGCCACGGAATCGGCTCCGAATCCGCCGTCCGGGTGGGGGACGACCAGCCCGTACGACTCCCATTCCACGAGCTCGCCCTCGGTCACCCCGGTGAGCTCCAGCAGCTCCGCCCGGCCGACCCGCCCGCCGGGCCCCGTGGGCTCGGGGCCGGTCTCCACCGGGTCCTCGGGTTCCTCGGCCGGCTCGCCGAGATCGAGACCGTCCCGGGGCTGGGCGGGGGCGGGCAGCGGCAGCCGCTCGCCGCGGGCCAGCGCGTCCAGGTGCTCGCGGATGACCTTCAGCGGCAGGTAGTGGTCGCGCTGCATCCGCAGCACCTGGGCGAGCCGCTCCACGTCCGCCGTACTGAACTTGCGGTAGCCGGACGGCGTGCGCTGCGGCTCGACCAGGCCCTCCGCCTCCAGGAAACGGATCTTGGAGATGGTGACCTCGGGGAACTCCTCGCGCAGCAGGTTGAGCACCGTTCCGATGCTCACCAGCCGGCCCTCCGCACCGGCGGTGCCGGAGGAGCCGGCACCGCCCGACGGTGTCTGAAGCATGGACCTTCCCTTGCCGTCCTCCGGGACGCGCCTTCCGGACGCGGCCCGGGAGGGGTCAGATGCCCCGCTGGCTGCCGAAGAAGACCAGGCGGTACTTGCCGATCTGCACCTCGTCGCCGTTCGACAGCACCACCGAGTCGATCTGCTCCCGGTTCACGTACGTGCCGTTGAGGCTGCCGACGTCCGTGACGCTGAAGCCGCCGTCCTGCCCCCGCCGGAACTCCACGTGCCGGCGCGACACCGTGACGTCGTCGAGGAAGATGTCGCTCTGCGGGTGCCGGCCCGCCGTGGTCACCTCGCCGTCCAGCAGGAAGCGGCTGCCCGAGTTGGGGCCGCGGCGGACCACCAGCAGCGCCGAGCCCAGCGGCAGCGCCTCCACGGCGGCCTGGGCCTCCGGGGAGAGCGACGGGATGGCCGTCTGGCCCGTGGTCTCGGAGTCGTACGCCTCCAGACCGGAGATGGAGATCGTGGACGTGGTCTCCGACGCGCGCTCGGCGACGGCACCCGGCCGCAGCGGCGCACCGCAGTTGGAGCAGAACCGGCCGTTCTCGCCGTTCCGATGACCACACCTCGTACAGACCGGCAAGGCAGCCCCTTCCCCCGCACCCGACATCGGCGTACCGAGACCTATGCGCGCGGTCGCCGTGGGATCGGCCGGAGCGCCGCCGTGGACCCCCGCCTGGTCTCGGAAGAGCGGACGGCCCTCCTGGCCTCCCTGACCCCGCTCATCGCCCTCCACCGGCCCCTGGGCCCGGTGGCGTGCGGAACCGCCGCCGCTCTGGCGGGAGCTCTTGCCGAACAACTTCGCAAACAACTTCACGGGCGATTCCCCTTGACCGAAACAGACCCGCCCGTGGGGCAGGACAAAACCTCGCTGCACACACCGTCCGACCTGGACATCCTTACAACGTCCAGAGCCGACAGACAGTTTCCATCACGCACCGCCGTCTTGGTGCGCCGACCCCCCGCAACTTCCCGCCCTCCCCGCAGAGCCCCTGCGTTCGCCCGCCTCACCTCGATGACGACCGAGCGTAGTCAGGCCGCTTCGCCGGACGCAAGGCGTCGACAATGATCTTCTCAGACCGGGAGATGTCGACCCCGGCCTGCTCCTTCTGCAGAGTCTGCACCACACCACCGGGGATGTTGAGAGCGGGCTTCAGATCGTCGGGCTTGCCGATGACCTTGAACTTGTAAGGCTGCGACACCTTCTTGCCGTCGATCTCCACCTTCCCCGCGGTACCGGAGAAATATGTGTCGGCGGCCACCCGGACATCGTTGAGCTGGATCGCCTCGGCGCCGGCCGCCCGCAGCTCCTGGACGGCGTCCAGCAGCATGTCCGGCTCCACCGCCCCCTTGCCGTCGCTCACCGTGAGGACGATGCCGGGCCCCTGGGCGGCCACCGTGCCCGCCAGGATGCCGAGCTGCTGCTCCTTCTGCGCCGTCTGCTTACGGGCCTCCGCGGCCTGGTTGGAGCTGCTCTCCAGCTCCGACCGCTGGCTCTCCAGCTTCCGCTTCTCGTCGTCGAGCCGCTTGGTGCGGTTGTCGAGTTCGTCCAGGATCCGCACCAGGTCCTCCTGGCGCGCACCGCGCAGCACGCTGCTCTCGCTGTTGGACCGGACCTGGATCGCCAGCCCCAGGCCGAGCACGCACAGCAGCAGGGCGACGGTCAGCTGCGCCCGGGTGAGCCGGGGCGGCCACAGGCCCTTCACCAGCCGCTGACGGCCCGTCAGGGGCGGTTCCGCCGGGGGCTCCGGGGCGGGGGACGCGGGGGGCTCTCCGGCCGCCTCGGAGGGCTTCCCCTCCGGACCGTCCGACGCGGCGTCCTCCCGCTCCTCCCGACCGGGCTGCTCCCCCGAGTTCTCCGGGGTCTCCTCGGCCGGGGTCTTCCCCACCGGAGTCTCCTCGGGCGGGGTCTTCTCGGGCTTCTTCGGACCCTCGGGCGTGTCGTCGGTGCTCATCGGCCTCACGCCCGGAAGACGTGCCGCCGGATGGCGGCCGCGTTGGAGAAGATGCGGATGCCCAGGACGACCACCACACCGGTGGACAGCTGCGCCCCGACGCCCAGTTTGTCGCCCAGGAAGACGATGAGGGCCGCGACGACCACGTTCGACAGGAACGACACCACGAAGACCTTGTCGTCGAAGATGCCGTCCAGCATCGCCCGGAGGCCGCCGAACACCGCGTCCAGGGCCGCGACGACGGCGATGGGCAGGTAGGGCTCGACCGCCGTCGGCACCACGGGGCGGACCACCAGCCCGACCACGACTCCCACGATGAGGCCCAATACGGCGATCACGATGTGCCCTTCCCTGTGTCGGCGGCGCGGCCGGCCGCGCCGCCCCCCTGCGGCCGTGCGGTTCGTACGGTCAGACTCGGCGCGGCCGACAGCCGGATGTCGTCCTCGACGGAGATGTTCGCCCTGACCCCGTAGTTCTGCTGGAGGACGTGCAGGTACTGGCCGTCCACGCTGTCCTGGAACGCGGTGCTCATCCGCCGGCCGTCGCCGATCGCCAGCACCGTGTACGGCGGCGCCAGCGGCTTGTTGTCCACCAGTATGGCGTCCCCGGCCGCCCTGATCGCCGACAACGAGGTCAGTCGCTGGTCATTGATCGCGACGGCCTCCGCACCGGCCTGCCAGAGGCCGTTGACGACGCGCTGCATGTCGCGGTCGCGCACCCGGCCGGTGTCGGAGAAGCCGCTGCTCTCCCGGGGGCCGCCGCCGCTGCTCTTCGCCTGCTTGGCGTCGTCGACGACCACCTTGACCCCGGGGCCGTGCACCGACGTGGCCCCGGCGAGGAGGGAGACCAACTCGGCCTTGTCCCCGCCGTGTTCCTCCAGGGCCTCGCGCTGCCTGTCCCCTACGGTCTCCCGCAGCCCGTTGACGTTCTTCTGCAGGGCGTCCGCGGCCGCCGTCTCCTTCTCGATGCGGCTGATGAGCTGCTCGCGCTCCTTGGCCAGCGTCGGTGCCGATATGCGCGCCTGCGCGGCTCCGAGCGTCACCACCACGGCGGCCAGCAGCAGCGCCGCGGCCAGCCCCAGCTTCGCCCGGAGCTTGCCGGGCAGCCCTTGGCCGCCCTCGGCCCGCCGGGCCGCCGCCTCCGCGTAGCCGTCGTCCAGGCTGTGGTCCATCACGTTGGTCAGCAGCGACATGGAGGCGTCGGGACGCGAAGGCGGTGCGGAGGTCCTCCGAACGGGGGGCTGCTGCGGCATGCCGCACATCGTCGCACGTCGGGGGCGCCGTCTCCCAATGGCCCCACCGGCGTGCCGGAACGGGACAGGGAAGACGACGCCCCCGGTGGCCGCTTGGGGCCGCTAGCGCCCCGCGCCGTCCACCACCGCGGACCACTCGTCCAGCAACGCCTGGGCGGACGCGTCGTCAGGCCCCTCGGCCCACAGGTGCGTCACGGCCTCGGCCGGGTCGGGGAGCACCATCACCCACCGTCCGTCGGCCTCCACGACCCGGACGCCGTCGGTCGTGTCGACCGAGCGGTCGCCGGCCGCCTCGACCACCTGACGCATCACCAGGCCCTTGACCGCCCACGGCGTGGCCAGGTCCCGCCGCAGGACGTGCGCCCGGGGGATCCGGGCGTCGATCTGGCTGAGCGTGAGCTGCGTCCGCGCCACCAGGCCGACCAGCCGGACGAACGCCGCCGTGCCGTCGAACACGCTGCTCGACTCCGGCACGATGAACCCGCCGCGGCCGTCGCCGCCGAAGATCGTCGAGTCCGCCCGGCCGACCCGGGTCAGGTCGTCCGGTGACGTCGTCGTCCACTCCACCTGCGTACCGTGGTAGGCGGCCACCTGCTCGGCGATCCGGGTCGTGGTGACCGGCAGCGCCACCCGCCCGGAGCGCCGCTCGGCGGCGACCAGGTCGAGCAGGACCAGCAGCGCGCGGTCGTCCTCGACGATCCGCCCTCGCTCGTCCACGAGCGAGATCCGCTCGCCGACGGGGTCGAACCGCACGCCGAACGCGGCCCGCGCGGAGGCGACGATCTCCCCGAGCCGGACCAGGCCGGACCGCCGGGCGTCGGCGGTCTCGGTGGGCCGCGCCTCGTCCAGCCCCGAGTTGATGGTCAGCGCCTCCACGCCGAGCCGGCCGAGGAGGCTGGGGAGAACGAGTCCGGCGCTGCCGTTGGAGGCGTCCACGACGACCTTCAGCCCGGCCTCGGCGACGCCCGTGGTGTCGACGGACCGCAGCAGCGAACCCGTGTACGAGTCGTAGACGCTCGACGGGAAGGACAGGTCGCCGATCTCGCCGGGGAACGCGCGCCGGTACTCCTGGCGGGCGTAGACGCGGTCCAGCTTCCGCTGCCCGGCCTGCGAGAGGTCGGCGCCGCGCTCGTCGAAGAACATGATGTCGACGGAGTCCGGCACCCCGGGCGTGGTGCGGATCATGATGCCGCCGGCGCTGCCCCGCGCGGTCTGCTGCCGTGCCACGGGCAGCGGGACGTTCTCCAGGTCCCGCACCTCGATGGCGCTGGCCTGGAGGGCCGAGATGACGGCCCGTTTGAGGGCGCGGGCGCCGCGGGAGTGGTCGCGGGCGGTGGTGACGGTGGCGCCCTTCTTGAGCGTCGTGGCGTACGCGCCGGCCAGCCGGACCGCGAGTTCAGGGGTGATCTCGACGTTGAGGATGCCGGACACGCCGCGCGCCCCGAACAGGTGCGCCTGGCCGCGGGACTCCCAGATCACCGACGTGTTGACGAACGCGCCGGCCTCGATCGTCTTGAAGGGGTAGACGCGGACGTTCCCCTGGATGATCGATTCCTCGCCGACGAGGCACTCGTCGCCGATGACGGCGCCGTCCTCGATCCGGGAGGCACGCATGATGTCGGTGTTCTTGCCGACGACGCAGCCGCGCAGGTTGCTCTGCTGGCCGATGTAGACGTTGTCGTGGACGACGGCCTTGTGCAGGAACGCGCCGCTCTTGACGACGACGTTGGAGCCGACGACGGTGTGCTCGCGGATCTCGGCGCCGGCCTCGACCTTGGCGTAGTCGCCGATGTAGAGGGGGCCGCGCAGTTCGGCGTCGGGGTGGACCTCGGCGCCCTCGGCGACCCAGACGCCGGGCGAGATCTCGAAGCCGTCTATGTCGACGTCCACCTTGCGTTCGAGGACGTCGGCCTGGGCCTTGACGTAGCTCTCGTGGGTGCCGACGTCCTCCCAGTAGCCCTCGGCGACGTAGCCGTAGATGGGCTTGCCTTCCTTCATCAGCTGGGGGAAGACGTCACCCGACCAGTCGACCGGGACGTCGGGCGCCACGTACTTGAAGACCTCGGGCTCCATGACGTAGATGCCCGTGTTGACGGTGTCGGAGAAGACCTGACCCCAGGTCGGCTTCTCCAGGAAGCGCTCGACCTTTCCGGCGTCGTCCACGATGGTGATGCCGAATTCGAGCGGGTTGGGGACCCGGGTGAGGCAGACGGTGACGAGGGCGCCCTTTTCCTTGTGGAACCGGACCAGATCCGTCAGGTCGAAATCGGTGAGGGCATCGCCCGAGATGACGAGGAAGGTGTCGTCCTTGAGGGCCTCTTCCGCATTCTTGACGCTGCCCGCCGTGCCCAGTGGCTTTTCCTCGTTGGCGTAGGTGAGCTCCATGCCGAGCTCCTCGCCGTCCCCGAAGTAGTTCTTCACCAGTGAGGCGAGGAACTGGACGGTGACCACCGTCTCCGTGAGCCCGTGCCGCTTCAGGAGCCGGAGTACGTGCTCCATGATCGGGCGGTTGGCCACCGGCAGAAGCGGCTTGGGCATGCTTGAGGTCATGGGGCGAAGGCGGGTGCCTTCGCCACCGGCCATCACGACGGCCTTCATGTCGGAAGCGTCCTCCTTGAGAGATGACGGACCACCGACTAAATCCCCTCGATCGCCTCCGTTGTACGTACGCGGGAACGTACGGCTACGACGGGATCAGTCGGCTGTGGTATCCGCCTTGACCAGTCGGCGGACTTGAACCACATAGAGGATCCCTGCCCACCAATAGAGGGTTGTACCCCATCCGGCGAACGCCCATCCGAAAATAGTGGCGGGCAGCTGTACCCAGCTGTCATTGTCACTGAGAAGCAGCAGCGGGAACGCGTACATCAAGTTGAAGGTCGCGGCCTTGCCCAGGAAGTTCACCTGGGGCGGCGGGTATCCGTGCCGTCGCAGGATCCACACCATGACCAGCAGCATCGCCTCGCGGGCCAGGAGGGCCGCGGTGAGCCAGAGCGGCAGGATCTCCCGCCAGGTCAGTCCGACCAGGGTGGAGAGGATGTACAGCCGGTCGGCGGCCGGGTCGAGCAGCCGGCCGAGGCTGCTGATCTGGTTCCAGCGCCGGGCGAGCTTCCCGTCGAGGTAGTCGCTCACACCGCTCAGCGCCAGCACCAGCAGCGCCCATCCATCACACTTCGGCCCGTCGAAGACGGGCTGGAGGATCAGCCACAGGAAGAGGGGGACGCCGGCGAGGCGAGCCATGCTGAGGATGTTGGGGATGGTGAGGACGCGGTCGGTCTGGACGCGCGTCTCCTGGACCTCCACCCGGGGGCCTCCTGTGGGACGGTTGCTGTCGATTTCTTCTTGACCTTACCGGTAGCCGATGACCTCGTCGGCAGCCGGGGGTACGGGCGGTAAACGCAAGTAAGCCCTGGCAGGGAGCAATGCTCCCCACCAGGGCTTACTTTCACATTTAGTTCGGCGGCGTCCTA
>NZ_JAIQLH010000085.1 GCF_020037025.1 Streptomyces huiliensis
GCCGTGGGACGTCCGCAGCCGGGTGCACGAGTACGGCGGGCGCGCCTGGGCCGGGACGGACCGCACCGAGGGCGGCCCGCTGCTGGTCTTCGCGCACGGCCCCGACCAGCGGCTCTACGCCTGGGAGCCGGACGGCCCCGACCCTTCGCCCCGGCCGCTGACCCCGGTGTCCGCCGTCGGCGGCGGGCTGCGCTGGGCGGACCCGGTGCTCCGGCCCGAGCGGAGCGAAGTCTGGTGCGTCCTGGAGGAGTTCACCGGCCCGGGCCCGGGCGACGTCCGGCGGCTGCTCGCCGCCGTCCCGCTCGACGGCCGGGCCGCCGGGGACCGGACGGCGGTCCGGGAGCTGACGGACGACCGGCACCGCTTCGTCACCGGCCCACGCCTCTCGCCGGACGGCCGGCGGGCGGCCTGGCTGGCCTGGGACCACCCCCGCATGCCCTGGGACGGTACCGAGCTCCGGCTCGCCCGGGTGACCGACGACGGGCTCGCGGACGCGCGGACCGTCCTCGGCGGCCCGGAGGAGGCCGTCGCCCAGGTGGAGTGGGCCCCCGACGGCACCCTGCTCGCCGTCACGGACCGTACGGGCTGGTGGAACCTCCATCGCGTCGACCCGGAGACCGGCCGCGCCGCCAACCTCTGTCCCGCGCCGCAGGAGTTCGCGGGACCGCTGTGGCAGGTGGGGCAGCGCTGGTTCGTCCCGCTGGCCGGCGGGCCGGTCGCCGTGCTGCACGGGGCCGGGGCCCTGGTGCTCGGCGTCCTCGACCCGGAGACGGGGGCGGTGGCCGACGTGGCCGGGCCGTGGACGGAGTGGGTCCCCGCGCTGGACGCGCACGGCACCCGCGTCGCAGGCATCGCGGCCGGGCCGGAGAGCGGCTACGAGATCGTCGAGCTGGACGGCCGGACCGGCCGGGCCCGGGTGCTCGGCGCCGCGCACCGGGACGCCGTCGACCCGGCGTACCTGCCGCGCCCCGAGGTCCGTACCTTCACCGGGCCCGACGGCCGGGAGGTGTACGCCCGGATCCACCGGCCCCGCCACCCCGAACGGGCCGTTCCGGACGGCGAACTGCCCCCGTTCGTGATCCGCGCGCACGGCGGGCCGACCGGCCGCACGCCGTTCGCGCTCGACCTGGGCATCGCCTACTTCACCTCGCGCGGCATCGGCGTCGCCGTCGTCGACTACGGCGGCTCGGCGGGCTACGGCCGCGCGTACCGCGAACGGCTGCGGGAGCGCTGGGGCGTCGTCGACGTCGAGGACTGTGCGACGGTCGCCGGCGCGCTGGTCGCCGAGGGGCTCGCCGACCCGGCCCGGCTGGCGGTCCAGGGCGGCAGCGCGGGCGGCTGGACGGTGGCCCACTCCCTCGCCGCCACCGACCTGTACGCGTGCGGGACCCTGCTCTTCCCGTTCCTGGACCTCACCGCCGAGGCCGAGGACGGCACCCACGACTTCGAGTCCCACTACAACGAGGGCCTGATCGGCCCGCGGGACCGGGTCCCCGAGCGCTACCGCGAACGGTCCCCGCTGCGCCGGGCGGACCGCATCAAGGTGCCCTTCCTGCTCCTCCACGGCCTGGACGACCCGGTCTGCCCGCCCGCCCACAGCGAAGCCCTGGCCCGCGCGGCCCGCGGACGCGGCGTGCCCCACGCCTTCCTCTCCTTCGAGGGCGAGGGGCACGGCTTCCGCAGGAAGGAGACGCTGCGGCGGGCCCTGGAGGCGGAACTCTCGCTGTACGCCCAGACGTTCGGGTTCACGGCGCCGGGGGTGCCGGAGCTGGAGCTTGAGCGGTGATCGGGGGCGGTGGGCGGGGGCGGTGGGCTCCAATGGAGAGGGGGGCTCGGAGGGCGGGTGAGTCCGGCGGGTGAGCGAGTCCGGCGGGTGAGCGAGTCCGAGCGGTGGACCACCTCGGCCGGTGACGGAGGCTCGGTCGGTGGCGGAGAGCGTTTCGTAAGGGGCGACCGCTGGGGCAGCTCGGCTGGTAAGGGGTGCCCGGCCGGTGAGGGCGTGCCCGGCCGGGGCGGTCCGACCGCCGGTGAACTCGACCGCGAGGGCGCGGGCGCCCGGCCGGTGACGGGACTTGCTCGGCGGGGGAGGCAGTCCGGCTCGTGACGGGAATTCGGCTGAGGCGGGATCCGGCCCGTCGTGGAGCGGCGCGGAGCTCCGCGCCGCGCTGCCGGAGCCGGTCGAGCGGCATGGCGACGGACGCGCGGCCGGCAGGTGCGCGACGGACGACAGTCGCGGGGCCGTCTCGACGGCTACGACGGCTACGACGGCCATGACCACTACGGTCGCTGCGGTCGGGACGGTGCCGGCCGATTCAGGGTGGGTGAGCGGCCAGGCGGCGAACAGCGTGGCCCGGCTCCGGCCTTTGGCGGGAACCGTCCGGTTCCCGGGGGGCGTTCGGCGCGCGAGGCGAGTGTGACGAAGGCGATGCATGCGATGAGCGGGGCGCGGGCAGTGAAGAGGTAGCCCGCACTCCGGTCCGGGTCGACTCCGGTCCGGTCGGGCGGGAGTTGTCGGGCGGCTTCGCCGTACCGTCCTTGTCGGGGCGTCCTCGTCGGGCCGGCCTCGTTCGGGGCGGGAGCGAGGAGCCGGCCCCGTCGGGTCCCCGCCCCGCCGGCTGCCGGGACGTCGGCCGGGACGTCGGCCGCCGTGTCGACTCGTCGCGCGGAGTTCACCCGGATCCGCCGCTCCCGTCACGCGGCTCCGGGACAAAGGGGAGGGGAGGCGCGCGGAGCGCGGCCGCATGCGGCGGCGGTGATTCCCCCAGACCAGCAGCTCATGTAAGGTAAGCCTTACCTTATTCGAACTGGATGGTGGGGGAACCCGTCGTGGAGCAGACTGAACTCTCCGGCCGCGTCGCGCTGGTCACCGGCGCCGGACAGGGCATAGGCGAGGCCGTGGTCCGGGCCCTCGTCGAACGGGGAGCCCGGGTCGCGGCCCTCGACGCGGTGCCCGACGGCATCGAGAAGCTGGCGGCGGAGTACGGGCCGGACCGCGTCACCGCGCACACCGCCGACGTGTCGGACGCCACGGCCGTCGAGGCCGTCGTCGAGGAGGTGGAGACCTCCGTCGGACCGCTCGGCATCCTCGTCAACGTGGCCGGCGTCCTCCACTCGTCGCCCGTCGTCGCCCTCACCGACGAGATGTGGGATCGCACCTTCGCCGTCAACACCACCGGCGTCTTCGTCGCCTCCCGCGCCGCCTCCCGCCGGATGGCCGCGCGCGGCAGCGGCTGCGTCGTGACGGTCGGCTCCAACGCGGCAGGTGTCCCCCGCACCGGCATGGCCGCCTACGCGGCGTCCAAGGCGGCGGCGACCATGTTCACCAAGTGCCTCGGCCTCGAACTCGGCCGCAGCGGCGTGCGCTGCAACGTCGTGTCCCCCGGCTCCACCGACACCGCCATGCAGCGGGCGCTGTGGACGGACGACGAGGCGCCCGCCCGCGTCATCGACGGCGACCCCGGCACGTACCGCGTCGGCATCCCCCTCGGCCGGATCGCCGAGCCCTCGGACATCGCCGACGCCGTCGTCTTCCTCGTCTCGGACCGTGCCCGGCACATCACCATGCACGACCTGTACGTCGACGGCGGCGCCACCCTGCGCGCCTGACGGAACGTTTCCGCGGTGGCGGGGAACGGCGGGGAGCGGTAGGTCACCCGGTGCGGCCGGACCGCCGCCCCTCCCGCCGAAGGCCGGGCGGTTCCCGGCCCATGACCCGCCAACCATCGCCCACCGCCCGCCGGCCTGTCCGCCGCCCTCCCCGAGGCGGAGCCGGCGCCGCGCCGCCCGGCCGCCCCCGAACCGGCCGGCGGCCGGCCCCTCACCCCCACCCCACACCCGGTGCCCACCCGCGCCGGAGGAACGGAGCAGTAGGTGACCACGGCTCAGCACGTCACCGTCCCGCCGAACGAGGCCGTCGGCCGGGACGGCGCCACCGGTGGTGCGATATCCGCGTCACCCGCATCGTCCGCGTCACCCGAGACATCGGTGTCACCCGCGTCGTCCCCGGGGGCCCCGCAGGGCGGTGGCGCACGGCGGGACGGCGGTGGCGCTCCCATCGCGGGCCGCCCACACGGCTCCGGCAGAACAACGGATGCCACGACGCCGAACGGCCCGACGCCGAGCGAGGCGGTGGCGACCGGCTCGACGCAGACCGGCCCGGCAACGCCCAGCGCGACCGCGCGAGGTACCGCGACGCCCGGCGCGGCAGCCCGGAGCGCGGCGCCGAACGGCACGCCCGCACCGGCCGCGCCCACCCGCGCCGCCACATCCCCCGCCACACCCCCCACCACGCCCCCCGCCACCCCCGACCCCACCACCGTAGGCGCCGCCACCGAGCTCCTCGCCGCCTACGACCCCCACGGCACCCGCTTCTTCGCCTCGCCCACCCGCACCCTCCTCGCCCACGGCGTACGCGCCGAAGTCCCGCACGGGGACACCCCGTTGGTGCGGCGCGTCGCCGAGACCCTGGAGGTCCAGCGGCTCGCCGGCCACCCCGCGCCGCTCGTCGTCGGGGCCGTGCCCTTCGACCGGAACGCCCCGGCCGCCCTCGCCGTCCCGGAGACCGTCCGCACCGCGCCGTCGCCGGCCGCCGACCCGCTCATGGCGCTCCCCGCCGCGCCCCCGCCCGTCGCCGACTGGGACGTCCGCCCGGAACCCGAGCCCGCCGCCTACGCGGCGGCCGTCGCCGAGGCGGTGCGTCGGATGAAGGACGGCGAGTTCGGCAAGGTCGTCCTCGCCCGCACCCTCCGCCTCACCTCCTCCCGCGACCTCGACCTCCCCGCGCTGCTCGACCGCCTCGCCCGCCGCGACCCCACGGGCTACACCTTCGCCGTCCCCACCGGCGAAGGCCGGACCCTGCTCGGCGCCAGCCCCGAACTCCTCGTCTCCAAGCGCGGCGGACGCATCGTCACCAACCCGCTCGCCGGCTCCACGCCGCGCAGCGCCGACCTGGCCGAGGACGTCCGCCGGGCGGCCGCCCTGCTGGAGTCCGAGAAGGACCTGCACGAGCACGCCATGGTCGTCGACGCGATCCGTGACGCGCTCGCGCCCTACTGCCGCTCCCTCGACGTCCCCGAGCGTCCCACCCTCGTGCGCACGGCCACCATGTGGCACCTCTCGACCACCCTCCACGCCGAGCCGGCCGATCCGGCCGTCTCCGCGCTGGAACTGGCCTGCGCCCTCCACCCCACCCCCGCCGTCTGCGGCACCCCCACCGACACGGCCCGCCGCGTCATCGGGGAGCTCGAACCCTTCGACCGCGGCGCGTTCACCGGCATGGTCGGCTGGGGCGACGCCGACGGCGACGGCGAGTGGGTCGTCACCATCCGCTGCGCCGAGGCCGAACCGGCCGAGCGGCGGCTGCGGCTGTTCGCCGGGGCGGGCGTGGTCGAGCAGTCGGACCCGGAGGCGGAGACCGCCGAGACGGGTGCCAAGTTCCGTACGTTCTTGCAGGCTGTGGGAGTTGACCAGTGACGGACACCAATGACGGCGTGACCGCAGGCGGCGAAGGCGGCATGCCCTGGGTCACCGGGACCGCCGAAGCGCCCGGTTACCCCGCCGCGTACGCCGAGCGCTACCGCGCCGCCGGCTACTGGCGCGGCGAGACCTTCGGCCGGATGCTGCGCGAGCGCGCGACGGCCCACCCCGACCGCGTCGCGATCGTCGACCCGGGCCCGGCGGCGGACGGCTCGACCACCCGCCGGTGGACGTACGGGGAGCTCGACGGGCGGGCCGACCGGATGGCCGCCGGGCTGCTGGCCCTCGGCATCGGCAAGGGCGACCGCGTCGTCGTCCAGCTCCCGAACGTCGCCGAGTTCTTCGAGGTCGTCTTCGCGCTG
Source organism: Streptomyces huiliensis (assembly GCF_020037025.1). Lineage (GTDB taxonomy): Bacteria > Actinomycetota > Actinomycetes > Streptomycetales > Streptomycetaceae > Streptomyces > Streptomyces huiliensis. The sequence continues at coordinate 5,838 of NZ_JAIQLH010000085.1, forward strand.
TTCCGCGTCGGCGCGCTGCCGGTGTTCGCCCTGCCCGCGCACCGCGACAGCGAGATCCGGCACTTCTGCGCCTTCACCGAGGCCGCCGCGTACGTGATCCCGGACGTCGCCGGGGGCTACGACCACCGCGAACTCGCCACCCGCGTCCGCGCCGACGTGCCCACCCTCCGGCACGTCCTCGTCGCGGGCGACCCCGGACCGCACACGGCCCTCGCCGACGTACCGGCGGAGCCGGGCCGTCCCTTCGACGGTCCCGAACCGCACGACCTGGCGTTCCTCCAGCTCTCCGGCGGCTCGACCGGCGTCCCCAAGCTCATCCCGCGCACGCACGACGACTACATCTACTCGCTGCGCGGATCGAACGAGATCTGCCGCGTCGACGAGCACAGCGTCTACCTCTGCGCGCTGCCCGCCGCCCACAACTTCCCGCTGAGCTCCCCGGGCACGCTGGGCGCCCTCCACGCCGGGGCCCGCGTTGTCCTCGCGCCGCGCCCCAGCCCCGACGTGGCGTTCCCGCTCATCGAGCGCGAGGGCGTGACGATCACGGGCCTGGTGCCGCCGCTCGCCCTCGTCTGGACGGAGGCCGCGGCGAACACCCCGCACGACCTGTCCAGCCTCGACGTACTGCTGGTGGGCGGCGCCAAGTTCAGCGAGGAGGCCGCGCGGCGGGTCCGGCCCGCCCTCGGCTGCACGCTCCAGCAGGTCTTCGGCATGGCCGAGGGCCTGGTCAACTACACGCGCCTGGACGACCCCGAGGAGATCATCGTCGGCACGCAGGGCCGGCCGATCTCCCCCGACGACGAGATCCGCGTCGTGGACGACGAGGACCGCGACCTGCCGGTCGGCGAGACCGGGCACCTGCTCACCCGGGGCCCGTACACCATCCGCGGCTACTGGCGCGCCCCCGAGCACAACGCCACGTCCTTCACTCCCGACGGCTTCTACCGCACCGGTGACGTCGTGCGGCTGACGGAGGACGGGTACCTCGTCGTCGAGGGCCGGGCCAAGGACCAGATCAACCGGGGCGGCGAGAAGGTCGCCGCCGAGGAGATCGAGAACCACATCCTCGCCCACCCGTCCGTGCACGACGCCGCCGTGGTCTCCATGCCCGACCCCTACCTCGGCGAACGCACCTGCGCGTACGTCGTGCTGCGGGACGGTGCCGAGCCGGTGCGGTCCGGGGCGCTGAAGAAGTTCATCCGCGGGCGGGGGCTGGCCGACTACAAGGTCCCGGACCGGGTGGAGTTCACGGACGCCTTCCCGCAGACGGGGGTCGGCAAGGTGTCGAAGAAGGACCTCCGGGCGGCCATCGCCGCGGAACTGGCGGCGAAGACGCGCTGAGCGGGCCGGTCGGGCGGGGGGAGGGGGTGCCGAATGGAACGGCCCCTTCCCCCCCGCCGCCCGAAGCGCCACTGCCTCGGAAGCCCCACCACCCCCATTCCCGTCCGAGCCGCCCCCTCCCCCCTCTCCCCTCCCGCCACGGCGGCAAGCAGCACCGGCCGGCGGCGCAGCCGTCGCACCCACCCCACCGAAAGGCCACCGCACCATGGCGCTCCCCGCCATCGCCCCCTACCCCATGCCCGGTGAGGCCGACCTCCCGGCGAACAAGGTCGACTGGACCGTCGACCCGGACCGTGCCGTTCTGCTCGTCCACGACCTGCAGAACTACTTCCTCGGCGCCTTCACCGCCGGCGCCTCGCCGGTGACCGAACTGCTTGCCAACGTCGGCCGGTTGAAGAAGGAGTGCGCGCGACTGGGCATCCCGGTCGTGTACTCGGCGCAGCCGGGCGGCCAGAGCCCCGCCGAACGCGGTCTCCAGCAGGACTTCTGGGGGCCGGGGCTGCCGGCCGACGGGCACGCCGGGGCGATCGCCGAGGCGGTGGCGCCCGATGCCGGAGACACCGTCCTCACCAAGTGGAAGTACAGCGCGTTCGTCCGCTCCGACCTGGCCGAGCGGATGGCCGCCCAGGGCCGCGACCAGCTCGTCCTCGTCGGCGTCTACGCGCACATCGGCGTCCTGATGACGGCCTGCGACGCGTGGATGCGCGACATCCGGCCGTTCGTCGTCGCGGACGCCGTCGCCGACTTCTCGGCCGAGGACCACGCCATGGCCCTGCGCTGGGCCGCCGCCAAGTGCGCCGTCGTCACCACGACCGACCGGATCCTGACGGGCGCCGAGGAGAACTGACGGCCATGTCCCCGACCCGAGACCGCAGCCGCGGCCCACTCCCGACGGCTCCCGCGCCGAGCCGGGGAGCGCGCCGGTGAGCGTACGCGCCCTGGACCGGTTCCCCTTTCCCGCCCGGGAGAACGCCACGTGCGTCGCAGCGGAACCGCTCGTCGCCGCGGAACCGCGCGAACCGCGCGGCCCGAGCGGCCGCTCGCAGGGGCTGCGGCTGACGGCGGCCCAACGCGAGCTGTGGTCCCGGCAGTCCCGAGACCCCGGCGGCGCTCCGCCGGTCACCGCCGCGTACCGCGAGATCCACGGCCCGCTGGACCCGGTCCTGTTCGCGGAGGCGCTGCACCGCACGGTCGGCGAGGCCGACGCGCTGCGCATGCGGATCGCCGACACCCCGGACGGCCCGCGCCAGCGGCCGATCGCGATCGAGCCGCCGGGCCACGGCTTCCCGCTCTGCGCGGCGGACCTGCGCGTGGCGGAAGGGGCGGAGGACGAGGAGGCGGTCCGCACCGCGCTCGCGTGGATGCGCGCGGACGTGGTCCGGCCCTTCGACCCGGCCGACGGGCCGCTGTTCGCGTACGGGCTGTTCCGGGTCGGCGACCGGCGCTGGCTCTGGTACCGGCGCGTGCACCGGGCCCTGCTCGACGAGCACGGCCACCGCCTGGTGGACCGCCGGGTGGCCGAGGTCTACACGGCCCTGGCGGCAGGGGACGACCCGGGCCCCAGCCCGTTCGGCCGGCTCGCGGACCTCGTCGCCGAGGACGCGGCGTACCGCGACTCGGCCGCCCGCGACCGGGACCGCGCCTACTGGCGGAACCGCTTGACGAACCCGGCCACCACCGGAGACGACGAGGAACCGGAAGGTCAGCGCCAGGCGACCGCTCACCACCGCGCCACCACCCGGCACGCCTTCCCCTTCCACCTCACCCCCGAGATCACGGCCGGACTCCGCGAACTCGCCGCGTCCGTCCGGGGCTCCTGGACCGGCCTGCTCCTCGCCGCCCAGGCCCTGCACCTGCGCGGCGCCACCCGCCGAGACGACGTCGTCCTCGGCCTGCCCCTGACGGGCCGTACGGGACCGGCGGCGCTGCGCGTGCCCGGAACCGTACGGAACACGGTCCCGCTGCGGCTCACGGTCACCCCCGGCACCACCGTCGCCGAACTGGTCCGGCAGGCCGACGACGCCGTCCGCGAGGCCCGCGCCCACCAGCGCTACCGCCGCGCCGACCTGCGCCGGGACATCGGTCTGCCCGCGGGGCACCCCGCCCTCGCCGGCCCGCTGGCGGACGTCGTCCCGGCCGAGGAACCGGTCGTCACGTTCGCGGCCGCGCCGTCGACGCTCCACCCGCTCGCGACGACGCCGGACGACCCCTGCGCGGTGGTGTTCCGAGGCACGCCCGACGAGGGCCTCCACATCGAGACGACGACCGGATCCCCGTTGGCCCTCCGCGACCTGCTGACGCGCCTCCCGCACGTCGACCCCCACGCGCCGCTCGCCGCGCTGTCGCTCGTCCCTGACGAGGATCACGAACGCGCCCTTCGCGAAGGCAACGACACGGCCGTCACCGTCCCGCCCACGACGGCGATCGGCCCCTTCGAGGCCCGCGCGGCCCGCACCCCCGACGCGACCGCCCTCGTGACCGCCGACGCCCACCTGACCTACGCCGACCTCAACACCCACGCCAACCGCCTGGCCCGCCACCTCACCACCCTCGGTCTCCGCCCCGGTGCCTTCGCCGCCGTCGACCTGCCGCCGTCCACCGCCCGGGTGATCGCCCTGCTGGCGATCCTCAAGACGGGCGCCGCCTGCTGGTTCGGCCCGCCCGGCCCCGTGGCCGAGGGCGATCCGCACGGCGGCGACGGGGACGGCGGCGACCGGCACGGCGATGACCGGCACGGCGGTGACCTGTCCGGCCGGAGCCCGGGCGGCCCCGGTTCGTACGGCGAGACCCCGGACGGCCGCGGGCCGCATGACGAGGACAGGCACGCCGGTGACCGGCACAGCGATGACGCGTACGCCCGTGGCGCGCACGACGCCGATGCACGGCCCGGTGCTCCGCGCGCCGACGCCCCGCAGGGCGGAAGCCCGTATGGCGGCGGCTCGGGCGGCGATGGCTCGTCCGCCGACGGGATGTGCGGCCACGAGGCGCATGCCGGTGGACCGCGTGCCGGTGGCTCGCACGACGGCGACGCGGACGATCGTGGCCCGCGCGTTGACGCCCCGCAGAGCGGGAACCCGCAGAACGGAAGCCCGCTGGGCCGAAGCCCGCAGAACGGAAGCCCGCTGGGCCGAAGCCCGCAGAACGGAAGCCCGCTGGGCCGAAGCCCGCTGGGCCGAAGCCCGCTGGGCCGAAGCCCGCTGGGCCGAAGCCCATACGGTGAAGGCCCGTGCGCCGGTCGGCCGTGCGGTCACGAGGCGCATGCCGGTGGCTTGGGCGAGGGGAACGCGTATGGCCGCGGCCCGCAGGGCGGTGCCCCGCAGGGCGGTGCCCCGCAGGGCGGTGCCCCGCAGGGCGGTGCCCCGCAGGGCGGTACCCCGCAGGGCAGGAGCCTGTATGGGGGCGGCCCGTATGGCGATGGCCCGTACACGGCGGAGCCCGCGCCCCTCTACGTCCTCACGACCGCGTCGGCTCGCCCCACCCCGGGCGTCCGGACCGTTCTCCTCGACGACCCCGCGCTGCCGGCCCTGCTCGCCGCGCACCCGCCCGTCGACCCCGCGCGCCCCCTGACCCCTCACCACCCGGCCTACGCGACCCGGACCGCCACCCGTCAGCCCGCCGTCGTCGTCCCCCACTCCGCCCTCGACAACCGACTCCGCTGGCTCCAGCACCACCACCCCCTCACCCCGGACGACCGGGTCCTCGTCCAAACCCCTTCCACCCCGGACGAGTTGGCGGAGGAGCTGCTCTGGCCCCTGCGCGAGGGAGCGACGCTCGTCCTGGACGCGCCGCGGACCGGTACCGCACCGGGGGACAGCCGCCCTGACCCGGACGCGTCGACGGCACGTCGCATCCGCGAACACGGCGTCACCGTCGCCCGCTTCGGCCCGGACGCCCTCCGGCGGTTCCTGGACGCGCCGGAGGCGGGGGAGTGCGTACGGCTGCGGCACGTCCTGACCGGCGGTGAACCGCCGGACCCGGCGACCGCCGGCCGCTTCCGCCGCGTACTGCCGAACGCGGCCCTGCACCACCACGCCGGCCCGCCGGAGGCGGCCGGAGCGGTGCACCACACCTGCACACCGGACGGGGGTACGCCGGCCGGAGCCGTCCGGCCCGCCTGGAACACGCGCCTCCACGTCCTGGACCCGGCGCTCCGGCCCTGCCCGCCGGGCACCCCGGGCGAGTTGTACGTCGCGGGCGCCCCGCTCGCCACCGGCTACGCCGGCCACCCGGCACGTACCGCCGCGCGCTTCCCGGCCGACCCGTACGGGCCGCCCGGAACGCGGATGTACCGTACGGGCCGGAGAGCGCTCCGGCGCGCGGACGGCTCCGTCGAGTTCGTGGCCGAGCGCGCCCCGCGCGGGGAACGCGAACCGGCCGGTGGCGGCACCCGTTCGGCGACCGGGAAGGTGGGCGGGACGGCGGCCGGGGACGCGCGCGGTGACCGTGACCCGGCCGGTGACGGGAGTCCGTTCGACGGCGGGGGGACGGGCCGCCGTCCGCCGTTCCGTCGGTGACCACGGTCCGCGCGGCGACCGCGGCGCGTACGGCAACGGGCGGCAGACCGGATCGGCACCCGCCGACGCGGCACCGCGCGGGCCGGCGACCGGGCCGGTGCCGACCGGCCCACCGGCCGCCGGATGACGGCCGGCCACCAGACTCCGGCCTCGGCGGATGCCGCCGCCGAGGCCGGTCCGACGGCACACGGGTACGCTGGCCCGCCCGGTGCCGGTCGGAGGACGGACGGAAGACGGGACGGAAGGCGGGGAGGACGCGTGACGGGGACGAGAGACGACGGGGAGACGCCCTTGCCCAGCTCATCCGGTAGGTCCGACGCATCCGACGCACCGGGTGGGACCGGTGGCACGACGTCCGGTATGACCGGTGGCACGACCGGCGGTACGACGTCCGGCACGACCGGCGGCACGACCGGCGGCACCGGTGATCCCGGGTCAGCCGAGGCGTCCCGTACACCCGACACCCCCGGCGTGACGACGACACCGCCCGCGACCTCCGCGACCCCCCGCACGCCGACGACACCGTCCGTGAACCCCGCAACCCCCATGACTCCCACGGCCGCCACCACATCCGCCCTCCCCTCCACCCCCCTGCGGCCGCGCTCCCTGAACCACAGCCCACTGCCCGGCCCCTGGGCCCCAGGCGAAGGCGCAGGCCCAGCCTCAGGCGCCCCCGCCCTCTGGCTGCTGCGCCTCCCGGACGGCGCCCCCGCCCCCCGCGAGGAGTACGAGGAGGTCCTGGACGTACGCGAACGCGCCCGAGCCGCCTCCTTCGTCCGGGATCTGCACCGCGACCGCTACGTAGCCGCCCACCTCGCGCTGCGCCGGCTCCTCGGCGCCTACCTGGGCGTCGCGCCGGCGGCCGTCGAGCTGGTCCGCGAAGCGTGCCCGTGCTGCGGGGCGCCGCACGGCCGCCCGGCGGTGGCGGGCGCGCCGCTGCACTTCAACCTCTCGCACGCCGGCGACCTGGTGCTGCTCGCCTTCGCGGACACGCCGGTCGGGGCGGACGTCGAGGAGGTGCAGCAGGCGTCGGTGGTGGACAGCGTCGGGCGCTCCCTGCACCCGCGGGAGGTCGCCGAGCTGGAGGCCGTCCCGCGGGCCGACCGGACGACGGCCTTCTCCCGCTGCTGGACGCGGAAGGAGGCGTACCTCAAGGGGACGGGCACCGGGCTCGCGGAGCGGCTGTCGGTGACGTACGTGGGGTGCGGCCCGCGGCCCGCGTCACCGCCCGGGTGGGCGCTGAGCGACGTCGAGGCGGGCCCGGGGTACACGGCGGCGGTGGCCCTCGCGGACGGCGCCCCGCCCGCCGCATGAGGGACGCGCGCCCTTTTTGCGCCCCGCGCCCCACCCGCGCCCCCACGCCCCACCCACGCCCCCACGCCCCCCCGCACCCCCCCGTCACCCGAACGGAGTAGCCCCCGCACCCACCCCGCGCGGCACCCTGCGAAGGTGAGGGCATGGCCTCCAAGAGCAAGTCCTCGACGAGCGGACCCTCCCGCGCCGGATCCATGGGGGGCAGGCTGCGGGAGGCGGCGACGACGGGACGGGTCGTCCTGCTGATCGTCGCCGTACTGGCCCTCGTCTTCGTCTTCGAGAACACCCGGCACGTCAAGATCCGGATCATCGGCCCCGAGGTCTCGACGCCCCTGTGGCTGGCGCTCGCCGCGATGCTGGTGATCGGCTGGCTGCTGGGGCGGTTCGTGACCGTCCGCCGCCGCTGACGGCGCGACGCGCCCCGCGCCGCACCGCACAGTGCCGCACCGCACCCCAACACGCGACGGGCCCCCGCCTCTTGAGAGACGGGGGCCCGAACCACCGTGCGCCACCAGGGACTCGAACCCCGGACCCGCTGATTAAGAGTCAGCTGCTCTAACCAACTGAGCTAGCGGCGCGGGAAGAAAGTTATCAGATCTTCCGTTCGAAGCAAATGCGCCCGCTGCCCGGACCGAGACCGATCGGCCCTGTGTGGGCATGCGTGAGTGTGTGTGGGCGCATACGTACCTTCTGCCGCCCGACAACCGCCCCCTCATTTCACCCCGAAGGCGACACCAGCCCCGCCTCGTAAGCGGTGATCACCAGTTGGACCCGGTCCCTGGCGCCCAACTTGGTGAGCAGCCGCGACACGTGCGACTTGGCCGTCGCCACCGTGATGAAGAGATCCTCGGCGATCTCGGTGTTCGACCGGCCGCGCCCGACCAGGGTCAGTACCTCCCGCTCCCGCTCGGTGATGCCCTCGGCCACCGCCGCGGACCGCCCGCGGGCGGCACGCGCCGGCTGTCCGGCGAAGTCGGCGATCAGACGCCGCGTCACGCCCGGCGCGAGCAGCGCGTCACCGGCGGCGACCACGCGGACCGCCGCGAGGATGTCGTCCAGCGCCATGTCCTTGACCACGAAGCCGCTCGCGCCGGCCCGGAGGGCACCGTAGACATGCTCGTCCTCGTCGAAGGTGGTCAGGATGAGGACGCGGGCCGGCGTCGGACCGGACGTGATCAGGCGGGTGGCCTCGATCCCGTCCATGCCGGGCATCCGGATGTCCATCACCACGACGTCGGGGCGGAGTTCGGTGGTGAGCCGGACGGCCTCCAGGCCGGTGGCGGCCTCGCCGACGACCTCCAGGCCGGGGTGGTCGGCCATGAGCACGCGCAGTCCGGACCGCACCAGCGGCTGGTCGTCGACGAGCAGGACGCGGACGGTCACGCGGGCGGTCACCGGACCTCCGCCGGAACGCTTACGGGCGCGGGCAGCGGCAGCCGGGCGGCCACCCGGAAACCGCCCTCGGGGCGCGGGCCTGCGCTGAGCCGGCCGCCGAGCAGGCCGACCCGCTCGCGCATGCCGACGAGGCCGAAGCCACGGGTCGGGGTGCTCCCGGGGACCGCCGGGGCCCCGGCACTCCCGCAGACGCCACCGGCACCACCGCCCCCACCGAAACCGTCAATGCCACCCCCACCCCCACCCCCACCGGCACCGGCAACGCCATCGACACCACCACCCCCGCCCAACCCCTCGGTCCCACAGACCACCCCGGCCCCGCCGAGCCCCCCAGCCCCCGCCACCCCGGTGACACCCCCCGAGCTTCCCCCAAAGCTCCCCCCACGCCCGTCGTCCACAACCTCCACCGACAACTCCTCCACCCCGTACCCCACCGTCACCCGGCACCACCCGGTACCCGCGTGCCGCACCACATTCGTCAACGCCTCCTGCACGATCCGGTACGCGGACAGGTCGAGGTCGGCGGGGAGCGGGCGCCGCTCCCCGTCCCACCGCAGGTCGACGCGGACCCCCGCGTCCGCCGTCGCCGCCGCGAGCCGTTCGAGATCCGCGAGCCCCGGCGCGGGGGCGAGCGGCGCCCGCTCCGACTCCGCCCGGTCGTCCCCCCGCGCCTGACGCAGCGACACGAGCGTCCGCCGCAGCCCCGCCAGCGTCTCCCGGCTCGTGGCCTCGATGGCCCGCAGCGCCTCACGCGCCTCCGCGGGCTGCGTCTCGATCACCCGGCTCCCCACCCCCGCCTGGATGGCGATGATGCCGACGCTGTGCGCGACCATGTCGTGCAACTCCCGTGCGATCCGCAGCCGTTCGGCGGTCACGGCCTCCGCCACCGCCTGCGTGCGCAGCGCGACCGCGTGCTCGCGGCGCTCCCGCCGGAGCACACCGGCCGTGCCGGACGCGGCCAGCGCGAGCAGGGCGATCAGCGCGTTGACGGTCAGGTTGTCGCCGTGCGCGAAGAGGCCGATCACCACGAGCTGGACGACGGACGACACGGCCACGGCGGCGACCGCGGCCCGCCGGGCGCGGGTGGCGACGACGACGGCCAGGACGGCGTCCACCGCCAGATACGACAGGAACTGCCCCTGGAACGCCACCGTCACATCCGGCCCGGCGGGAATCGGCGTCCCCGCCACCACCGCCGTCGACCCGAACAGCGCCAGGCCCAGGGCACACAGCGGCGCCCGGCGCACCACGGCCACCAGCAGGCTCACGGCCAGCAGCGCCCCGACGCCGTGGGCCGTACCCGACGCCCGGGACGCGCCGCCGATCAGCAGGCCCACGGCGAGTGCGTAGGAGACGCCCCCCGCCCAGGCCGCGGCCTTGGACCTGATCACCGGCGGGACGCCCGCGGCACGGACCGGGGGCCGGCGGCGCACCCTGCCGCCAACGGAAAGATCATCACGGGATTCACGCCGCGAGACTAGCCGCCCGCCTCCGGCCCGGCATCAGCCCGGGGACGTACGCCCCCGGGCGAACCCGCCCGCCCGCAGTGCCGCCCCCGGCCCCATGCGCGCCCCGGGCCCGCCGGACAGGCTGGTTCCCGTGATCGAAGTCAGCCATCTCGCCAAGCGCTACGGCGGCAGGACCGCCGTCGACCAGTTGTCCTTCACCGTCCGCCCCGGCGTGGTCACCGGCTTTCTCGGCCCCAACGGAGCCGGCAAGTCCACCACCCTGCGGCTGATCCTCGGCCTGGACGCGCCCACCGCCGGGACGGCCACCGTCGGTGGCGTCCCCTTCCGCCGCCACCCGCGCGGCCTGCGGCACGCAGGCGCCCTCCTCGACGCCGGCCAGGTGCACGGAGGACGCGCCGCCGCGGCCCATCTGGCAGCCCTGGCCCGGAGCAACGGCATCCCGCGGCGCCGGGTGGACGAGGTGCTTGGGGAGGTGGGGCTGGCCGACGCGGCGCACCGCCGCGTCGGCGGGTTCTCCCTCGGCATGAAGCAGCGGCTGGGCATCGCGGCCGCCCTGCTCGGCGACCCGCCGGTGCTGCTGTTCGACGAGCCGGTCAACGGGATGGACCCGGAGGGCGTCCTCTGGGTACGCCGCCTCTTCCGGCGCCTCGCGGCCGAGGGACGCACCGTCTTCCTCTCCAGCCACCTCATGTCGGAGATGGAGAACACCGCCGACGACCTGATCGTCATCGGCCGGGGTCGCCTCATCGCCGCCGAGCCGCTCCGCGACTTCGCGGCCCGCGGCGCCCGCCGCGCCGTCCTGGTGGCGACACCGCAGGCGGCCGAACTGACCGCCGTACTGACCGCGGCGGGCGCGTCGGTCACCCCCGAAGGCCCACCCACCCCCGAGAGCCCACCCACCCCCGAGAGCCCACCCACCCCCGAGAGCCCGTCCGGCACCAAACGCCTCTCCGCCTCCGAACGCGCCCCCGAACACCTATCCGCCACCGAACGCCTCACCGTCACCGGTCTCCCGGCCGCCCGGATCGGCGCACTCGCCCACGAGCACCGCATCCGCCTGGAAGAACTGACCACCCCTACCGCCTCCCTCGAGACGGCCTTCATGGAACTCACCGCGGACGCCACCGAGTACCAGACAGGAACCCCCCGATGAAGACACCGCCCCTTTCGCCGGCCCTTCCACCACCCACCTCGCCTCCCCCTTCACCACCCCCCGCCCGCTTCCGCGACCTCCTCGCCGCCGAGTGGATCAAAACCCGCTCCCTGCGCTCCACACCGTGGACCCTCGCCCTCACCCTCCTCTTCGTCATCGGCTCCGCGGCCGTGGCGACCGCGTCGGACCACGTCACCCGCCCCGGCCCCGCCGACTTCCTGCCCTTCGACGCCTTCCCGCCGGCCGGCTCCTGGACGCTGACCCTCGTCGCCGGCAGCGCCGGCGCCCTCACCGTCGTCAGCGAGTACGGCACCGGCCTGATCCGCGCCACCACCGTGGCCGTCCCCGCCCGCGGCTCGGTCGTCCTGGCGAAGGCCGCGGTCACCGCCGCACTGTGGACGGTGGCCGGCGCGGTGGCCGCCACCGGCTCCTTCCTGGCCTCCCAGGCCGTCCTGAACGAGCGCCACGCCGCCGTCCCGATCACCCACCCCGGGGTCTTCCGGGCGCTGGCCGCCACCACCCTGCTGGCCCCGGTCTGCGCCCTGGTCGGCCTGGCCCTCGGCGTCCTGATCCGGCACGCCGCCGGAACCATGATCACCAGCGTCTTCCTGCTGCTGATGCTGCCGCCCATGTTCTCGGAACGCGACCGCTGGTCGGCGGAGCTCAAGCACGCCCTGGTCACCCCGGCCTGGTCCCGCCTCGTGCAGAACTGGAGCCCGGACCCCGCCTCCCTCGGCCACTCCGCCACGGTCCCCGGCTCCTGGACCGTCCTCACCCTCTGGCCCCTGCTCACCCTCACCCTCGCGGCCCTCGTCATCCACCGCCGCGACGTGTGAGCGACCGCGCCGGCGCGTCCTCGCCATGACGGGCCGTGCCCGGCGCTCGCGCCACGAGAAGGCCGAAGGCAGCGACACGCAGCAGGCCACACGGGACATGAAGGTCCTGACCCGAGCCGGGCTGTCGACCGCCGTCGGGCAGACAAAGGGCCTCAACCACGTCACCGGCCGGTCCCGCATTCCCGCCGGATGTACTGGCCACCGCCCGACGACCGCACACCATCGCCAACCCCTACGCCCTTTAGTGCCTCACGGACTTGGCGATTCCGCCATCCGCGACCGCAGGCGTCCGCATGCCCGCAAGTGCCGGTGCGCGCCTGCTGGTCGTGCGGCATGATGGCAGCTATGCGCAGAGGGGGCGGTGGGGGGTTCCGCGGATGGTGGCCGTGGCGCGTGCGCGACGAGTCGGTGCTCGCCGAGATCGAGGACCGGGTCACCGCCCTCGATGAGGCGTTGGAGGTCCGTTCCCACGGTCCCGGCCGGCCCGGCAGGACCTACGGGACGCGGGCCGAGTCGACGCGTGCTCGTCAGTCACAGGACGGCGGGCACGCGAAGAGCGGTGACCGGATCCATCGGCTGGACATGCCGTCGTATCGTCCGGCAGTGATGGTCTTCTCGGCCAACGCGCCGACACGTGTCCACCTGCGTTTCGAAGGCGGCGAGGGGCGCTCCTCACGTCTCTACCGGCTGTCCGGCGACGGCACACCCATCACCGCCCGGATTCCGCTGCCGGAGGGGAACTCGAAGAAGAACAAGGCAGTCGCCTTCCGGGTGTTCGCGGACGGCGCTCCGGAGCCGTGGACGGCGACCGCGGCCCCGCTGCGCGAAGTCCCGCGCTTCCGCCACGAGATCAACGGAACCGGATCTGACCTCGTGCACTACCGAGGGGAACCCGGCCCGGGCGTCCTGCATTACGTGGGACCGAGCTTGGTCCAATTGGAGGCCCTGGGCGACCACCTCGCCTACGGGGTGACGGTGGCCGTGGGGAGTGCCGGGGAGCAGAGATTCCAGTGGCCGGGCCGCGGGTACTACCAGGTGCGCTCGGCCGGGGCATGGAGCCTGACCGCTCCATGACGGAGCGCGGACCGGCTGGGTCGGGCCCGGACCGGGGCGGCGCCCAGCGGCGGACACGAACCGGGTCTTCTTTCGTCATCCGCATCGGACGCCGTCCCGTCCCGCCCGTCCCCGTCCCGCCCGTCCCTGCCCCGCCGGTCGTGACGCTCACGGAGGTACGCCCGGCGAACGGCCGTCGCACGGTTGGCCACATCCGGCTCAACCGTCCGTTCCGGCACTTGACGTGACTCGCGTTGCCGAAGGATCCTCCGACGGCCGCCATCGCTCCACACCACCCCGCACCACCCCGCACCACTCCGCACCACTCCGCATCGCACCGCACTGCCCGAGTGAAGGGACCCCCCTCATGTCCGCACGCGACAAGCGAACTTCCACCGCCCTCTCCCGCCGGGACGCCGCGAAGCTGGCCGGAGCGGTCGCGGCCGGCTCCTTACTGGCCGGGGCGGGTGCGGGACGGGCCGTCGCCGCCGGGGCCCGTCCGGCGAACGGCGCCCGCCCAGCGGACCTGGTGTTCCACAACGGCGACGTCATGACGATGGATCCCGGCCGGCCGAGAGCGTCGGCCGTGGCCGTGCGGGCGGGGCGGATCGTGTGCGTGGGCGGGGACGCCGAGGTCCGCGCGTTCGCCGGGAGCGGTACGGAGACGGTCGACCTGCGCGGCCGGACCCTGCTGCCCGGCATCAACGACACCCACCTCCACGCGGCCGTCTACCGGTTGAACCTCCCGCCGTACGCGCTCGACCTCGGCCCCTCGGCGGTGAAGTCCGTCGCCGACATCGTCGCCGCCGTGGCCGCCGAGGCCCGCCGCGTCCCGAAGGGGCAGTGGATCCGCGGCGCCGGCTGGAACCCGTACCGGCTCGCCGAGCAGCGCGGGCCGAACCGGGACGACATCGACAAGGCGGCACCGGACCACCCGGTGTTCCTCCAGGACAACGGCTACCACGCCAGCGCCGTCAACTCCCGCGCCCTGGAGCTCGCCGGCATCACGGACGCCGGCCCGAACGGCCCCCGGAAGCCCGGCGTCGACTACGACGCCAACGGGCGGCCCACCGGCGTCCTCCACTACGGCGGGCAGGCGCTCGTCCAGCTCCTGCTCCCGCCGTGGAGCAGGGACGAGCGCAAGCACGCGATCAAGGACGCGGTCGCCCGGCTGCACGCCGAGGGAGTCACCAGCTACACCGACCCCGGCCTCGGCCCCGGCGGCGAGGGGCTCGGCGGCGGGACACAGGGTCCCGAGACCCTCGCCGCGTACGTCGACCTGGCGCGCGAAGGCGCTCTCGACGCCCGCGTCAGCGCCCTGTTCCTGCCCTGCTCCCAGTCCGGCGGCTCGGCCGCGGCCGTCGCCAAGGAGCTGCGCGCCTTCACGCCGCCGACCGGCCTCGACCCCCGGCGGTTCGCCGTCCGCGGCGTCAAGCTCTTCTCCGACAGCGGCGGCGACCTGCTGGTCGCCGGCGACACCAACGAGCAACGCGCCGCCGAACTCGCCGAGATGATCCGCGTCGCCCACGTCGCCGGCTACCAGATCGGCGTGCACTGCTACCGCTGGACGTCCACCGTCGTGGACGCCTTCGCCGCCGCGCTCCGCCGCCACCCGCGCCCCGACGCCCGGCACATCGCCATGCACGGCGCGTTCGTCACCCCGGACGTCCTGCCGACGATGGCCCGCTACCGCATCGGCCTCGGCCCGCAGGCCCAGAGCTGGTTCCACGCCGTCCACGGCGCCGCCCAGGGCCCGGCCGGCGAGGAGTTCCTGCCCTGGCGCTCGGCGGTCGACGCAGGCGTCCCCTTCCTCGGCAGCTCCGACACCCCCGTCAACCAGCCGAACTGGCGCGCCGGCGTCCAGGCCCTCGTCACCCGCCGCGGCGCCTGCGGCGAGGTCCACGGCCCGAACCAGCGCCTCACCCTCCACCAGGCCCTCACCGCCTACACCACCGCCGGCGCCTGGCAGGACGCCGCCGAGACCTGGAAGGGCTCGATCGCCCCCGGCAAGGCGGCCGACCTGTGCGTCCTCGGCGGCGACCTGCGCGCGGCCGAGCCGGACGCGATCGGCGGCATCGCGGTGGCCATGACCGTCTTCGACGGCCGGGTCGTGTACGAGCGGAAGGGCTGACCCCGCCGGGCCCTCAGCCTTCTTCTTCCTCCTCTTCCTCTTCCACGGACGACAGCGCGTCGCTGATCAGCCGGGTGGCGAAGTCCGGATCCTCGGTGAGGCGGTTGATGTGATCCGCGAGCAGGAAGGCGGTCACCTCCAGCGGATTCATCTCCGCCTCCGTCCAGAACCCGTACTGCTTGCGCCACAGACTCGGGCTCAGATCGGCACCCGCCGCGACGAGCAGCCCGGCCATCGTGGGAATGGCCTCCGGACGGACGCTCTTGGGCATCATGCGCATCGAGGCCACCAGGTTGGGCACCACGTACGCGAACACGTCCTTGTCGTGGGCCTCGTAGGCCTCCCGCAGCCACTTCATGAACATGAAGATGAGCGTGCACGCGCCGTCCAGCACGTCGTTGGCGCCCTCGGCGTCCAGCGAGTCCGTGAACTGGTCGACCAACGCCTGCTGTTCGGGATCGGTCCTGCTCTTGCCCGCCTGGATGGTCTTCAGCCGGGAATCGACCAACATGAGCGCTGCGCCCACGTCGCCGGCGGGAGCGTACTGGGGGTCGCAGGGGGATGGCACAGGAATTCCTCCTCACTCGACCGCGGCCGGACCGGCGCGGCGTGCCCGTAGCGTAGAGGCCCGGTGACGCACGGGTCCGGCGAACGCCGGAGGCTCCGGACGCCCGCCGGCGGTACGCTCCGCACGCCCGCCCGCTCCCCGAACTCCCGCACCGCGAAAGGTCCCCCGATGGTCGTACGCGTCGCCGTCCTGTCCGATGTCCACGGCGTGCTGCCGGCCCTGGAAGCGGTCCTGGACGAGCCGGACGTCCGGTCCGCCGACCTGATCGTCGCCACCGGCGACCACGCCGCCGGCCCGCAGCCCCGCGCCGTCCTGGACCGCCTGCGCGCCCTCGGCGACCGGGCGCTCCTCGTCCGCGGCAACGCCGACCGCGAACTCGCCGCGCTGGCGCGGGGCGAGTCCCCGGCCGACGAGGCGTGGCAGATCGACGCGTGGGCCGCCCGGCAGCTGCGGGACGAGGACGTGGCGCTGCTCGCCGGCCTGCCCCACCCGGTGACCCTGGACGTCGACGGCTTCGGCAGGGTCGTCTTCTGCCACGGGACCCCGCGCGACGACGAGGAGACCGTCCTCGTCGACACCCGCCTCGACCGCTGGGCGGAGGTCTTCGCCGAACTTCCCGACGACGTCCGCACGGTGGTGTGCGGACACACCCACATGCCGTTCACCCGCCTCGTCGACGGGCGCCTCGTCGTCAACTCCGGCAGCGTCGGCATGCCGTACGGCCGCGCGGGCGCCTCCTGGGCCCTGCTGCACGGCGGCCAGGTGCAGCTCCGGCACACCCCGTTCGACGCCGACGCCGCCGTGGACCGGATAGCGGGGGAGTCGGACTACCCCGACGCCCGCGCCTGGGCGGAACGCTACGTCCGGACGGTCCCCACGGACACCGAGGCCCTCCACGCGTTCGGGCCCCGGGACGGCAGGGGGGCTTCCTGAACGACGGCGGGCGGCGCGGACGCAGGGGTCGCCGTCGCGGGCGCTGACGCCGACGCCTGGGGCGCTGACGCGGGGGCCGCCGACGCGGGGCCGCCGACGCCGGACCGCCGGGGCCGTGCCGGGGCACCCTCCCACCGTCGGCCGCAGCCGGTACCGCCCGTAGCCGTAGCCGCAGCCGCACCGGTACCGGCCTCGGCACCGGTACCGGCCTCGGTACTGGCACCGGCGCCGCTCTTCGTCGCACCGCACCGGGCGGCGGCTCCGCTTCCGGCGCTCTCATACCGCGCTACCAGGTGACGACCATGTACCCCTTGCCGCCCGAGCCGCCGCGGGCACCGTCGCCGCCATTCCCTCCGGGGCTCGCGGCACTGTGGTGGATCACCGCGCCCTTCCCCGAGGAACCGCTGCGCCCTCCCAGGCCGCCCGGCCCGCCGGCGCTGATCCCCTGAGGCAGCTTCATCCCACCCGGTCCCGTGTCCTTGGCCGGTTGCCCGCCGACGCCGGGGAAGTGCTGCTTCCGGCCGTGCCCGCCGGCTCCGCCCTGGAGGCTCTCCTTCACCTTCCCGCCGGGGCACCGCCCCGGCCAGGCCTTGTGCGTGACGCCGCCGGCGGTGCCGTTGACGCCGTGCTGGGCGCGGTTGCCGTTCTTGCCGCCGCCCCCGCCGCCCGTACCCTCCAGACCGCGGTGTCCGGCGGGGCCTTCGTCGACGTCGGCCACCTGTACGTCCGCCGTCGTGTCGTACAGCTCGGTCCTGCGACGCGTCTCGTTGCCGTTGTTGCCCGGCCTGCCCGACTCCCCGTTCCGGCCGTCCTGGCCGGAGTTCCCGCTGCCCGCCGCGCCGCCCTGGCCCTTGCGGCCGCCCTCGCCGCCGCTTCCGCCGTCCGCGACCGTCACCTGGTACTTGTGGGAGGGGTCCACCTTGACCTCGCAGACCAGGTACGAGCCGCCCCCGCCGCCCCCTCCGGCCCCGCCCGCGCCGCCCGAACCGCCGTCCCGGCCATCGGATCCCGTGTTGGGGTCGAGGGCGTCCTTGACGCCGGCCTCCCCGCCACCGCCCCCGCCACCGCCGCCTCCTCCGCCACCGGTGCCACCGGCACCCCAGATGTAGACGGTCGCCTTGGTCACCCCCGTCGGTGGCTTCCACGTGGCGGACGATCCGAAGGCCTGCTGCCGGGCCGGGGCCGCGGCTTCCGCGCCGGGACCGAAGGAAATCGCCAGCAGATGGGCGCCGACCAGCGCGGCGGCGCCCATCCACGCCGCGCGTCGTCTCATCCGGGACATGTGCGCGCACTCCGTCCTCGTATCCGCCACGTCCGTCCGACGCGGCTGCCGTCACCGGCAGAGTGCATCGCGCCCGGATTTCCCGATGGGCTTTTCATCGACGCCACCCGAAGGAGTGGCGGCACCGCCGGTCCGCCCGGGCCCCGGCCTACCCCACTCCCCGGAACTCCCACGCCCGCTCCGGGCCGCCCGCGCCCAGCGGGCGGAGGACGACGCGGCACGGCCAGGACGGGTCGGGGGCGACGTCGACGGCGAGTTCGGCGGCGTCGAGGCCGGCCTCGGGGTCGTCGGGGACGATGAGGTGAAAGAGGCGGGAGGAGCGGGAGGGCCGGGAGGGGGCGGGGGTGGGGCGGAGCAGCCAGGAGCGGTGGCGGGCCCCCGCGCCGACCTGCTTGCCGGGCTCCGCCGCCCCGTGGAAGCCGAGCAGCGTCCCGCTCCGGACGTTGCGGATGGTCCGTGTCCCGTCGTCCAGCTCCTCCAGGACCCACTCCTGCTCGCCCGGCCCGGCGCTCCGCGGCATGAGCAGCGTGGGCGTTCCGGGTTCGGCGGAGCCGTCCCGCAGGGTGAGGAACCGGCCGCCGGGCCGGGCGATCGTGTAGACGCCGTTCGGTACCAGAGCCAAGGCCGACTCCCTCTCTGACGCTGCGATGATCCGACTGTCCGACCGGACGGACCGGGCGGACCCATTCCTCCCCGGTCCCCGCGTCCCGTACCGGGGGCGCGCCCCCGCGTCACCCCTCGGGCGCACGGCCGCCTCACCCGGGGGAGTGCGCGCCGCCCGCGGCCGGCTCAGCACGCGCGGACACCCCGTCGAACGCGCGGACGCCCTGCCGACCGCACGTCGATTCAGTGACCGCGAGTGCTCCGTCAAGTCCGGTGTGGCGCGGACGCCGTCGGACCCCGGTGACGGGATGGGCCGCGGCCACCGGCTGCCGCGGTCCGCGGCGCGGTTCGGCCGGGAGTCGCGGCCGGCCGTGGGGACGGCCGGTCCCGACTCCCGGCGGTGTCTCACAGGCCGAGGTAGAACCTCACGGTGGTGCCGTGGTCATCGGTGTGCAGTCGTACGAGGTCCGACACGTAGTGGACCAGCATCAGCCCCCGCCCGCCGAGCTGCCCGGGCTCCGGCGGCCTACGGCCGGCGAGGGGGTCGGTCAGCCGTCCGGCGTCGCGGACCTCGCACACGAGCTGTCCCGCTTCGGACCAGATCGCCAGTGTTCCCCGGCCGCCGCCGTGGATGACGCTGTTGGTCGTCAGCTCGGCGACGGCCAGCTCCGCGTCGATCAGCCGCGGGCCCGTCAGCCCCCAGCGCGCGGCTTCGCCCGCGGCGAACGCCCGGACGGCGGACAGTTCCCCGGCGCCGAAGGAGAAGACCGCGGCGTGCGGCACGGCCGGCAGCTCCTCGTTGTACCGGGCGACGACCGCCTCCCAGTCGTAGGCGGCGCTGACCTCGGTACGGCCGCCGGTGATGACGGTGGGGTGGGTGACCCGCGCGTCGGCCAGGACCTCCTCGTCCAGCCGCGCCTCGTCGTAGGGGCACAGGATCGTCACCGCCCGGCCCGCGAACGCGGCGTTGATCAGCGCCTCGTGCTGCGCGCACGCCGGGTACTCCACCGCACTGCGTCCCGCCCAGATCGGTTCGCCGATGATCCGCACCCGCCCGGTGGGGTGGGCGTCGGCGAATCCCCGCAGCACGCGCGGGATGATCCGGCCGGGGTTGCGCCCGGCCTCGGTCATGTCCAGGAACAGCAGGCCCTCGCCGTCCGCCCCCAGCCCCGTCCTGATCAGGTCCAGGTTGGGGCCGGGAACGGCGACCGCCACCGGTTCCTCCGCGGCCAGTCCCTCGCGCACGAAGGCGAGCGTCTGCTCGGTGTACTCCTCCCGCGTGCGGTAGAACAGCGCCGGGTGCCCGAACGCCTCGTCGACGGCCGCCGTGCTCATCGCGGTACCACCTCGATCCGCCGCAGTCCCGGCCAGAACATCTCCAGCACCCGCGGCACGTGGGGTGGCGGGTGCTCCACCACGATCCTCCCGGCGGGCAGGCGCAGGGCCGTGACCGCGAGCGCCGTCACCCCGCCCACGTCGAGGAACTCCGCCTCCGACAGTTCCACGTACGACACCTCGCCGTGCCGCCGGGCCACCTCGGTCAGGGCCGCCTCCCAGGACGGGCGGGTGACCACGCTGATCTCGCCCCTGGCGCGTATACCCGGGCGGCCGGGCAACGGGCCCACCTCCAACGCGGCCCGCGCGGGCCGCGCCGGGCCGCCGGGCCCGTCCACCGCGTGTGGGGTTTCCACCCTCGGTCTCCTTACGACGTCCGCCGGCCGCCTGCCGTCCCCCGGCCCCGACACGGCGCGGGCGGAGGGGAAGATCCCCTCGGTCAGGCAGTCTACGCAGCGGCCCACCGGACCGGGCGGCCGCCCCGGAGCCGAAGCGGCGCCCCAGTGTGACGGAGCACCATCGTCGCGCTGGGGCCGTCCGTAAGAGCGCGGGCGGAAGTTCGCCGTGCCCTCGCGGGAATTCACCGGAAGGTGGGGGGCGACGGCCGGGGGACGAGGTGACCCGCGTCCCCCGCGTCCTCGGGCCTTTCAGCGCGCGCCGGCCGCATACGGGTTGGCGTCCCGGCCCTCCGTGCTCAGCAGGACGACCGTCGACTCGGGGCCGATGCCCAGCGCGGCCCGCCGCGCGACCGCGTCCGGACCGGCGAGCGCCGTCCGCAGGCCGGCGAGGGAGGCGGCGCCGCAGGGGCCGGACGGGACGCCGAGCCGGGCCAGGTCGGCCGTCGCCCGGGCGCCGGCGGCCTCGGTGACCGCGACCGCGGCGTCCAGGCCGTCCCGGAGGAAGGGCCAGGCGAGGGCGGACGGCGTGCCGCAGTTCAGGCCCGCCATGGCGGTCTCGCCGGTGGCGACGGACACCGGCTCGCCGCGCGTGAGGCTCGCCAGGAGGCACGCCGCCGCCTCCGGCTCGACGGCCAGCAGCGACGGGGCGGGCGGCTCAGGGGCCGACGGTGCGGGGGCCGGCCCGGCGGCCGGGCGGCGGCGGGATCGGTAGTGGGTGACGGCGGCCTGGGCCAGCGAACCCACGCCCACCGGTACGGCCACCAGGCCGGGCGTCACCCCCGCCCCGGCCGCCACCAGTTGCTCGTCCACTTCGGCGAAGAGGGTGGAGTACCCCTCCACGATCCAGCCGGGGATCCGCTCGTAGCCCGGCCAGGCCGTGTCCTGGACCAGGACCGCGTCCGCCGCCCGCGCCGCCTCGGCCGCCTGCCGCACGGCCTCGTCGTACGGGCCCGCCACCCGTACCACCTCGGCGCCCTCGCCCTCGATGGCCGCGACGGCGGCGGGGTGCACGCCCGACGGGACGAAGACGCGGGCGCGCTGCCCGTGGTCGCGCGCCGCCCGGGCCAGAGCCCGGCCGTGGTTGCCGTCGGTGGCCGTCACGAGGGTGACCGGGCCGGCCGTGTCCCGCCCGTCCGCCGCCCGGCCGGCCAGGATGGCGCGCACGGCCCAGAAGGCGCCCAGCGCCTTGAAGGCGGGCAGCCCCAGCCGCGACGACTCGTCCTTGACGAAGACCCGCCCCACGTCCAGTTCGGCGGCGAGCCCCGGCAGCTCGGTGAGCGGCGTCGGCGCGTACCCCGGCAGCGCGGCGTGGAACTCCCGCACCCCGGCGGGCGCGGGCGCGCAGGTCCAGGAGCGGGCGGCCGGGCGGGCGTACCAGGGGGAAGCGGAGGGCACGGAGGAGGGCACGGAGGAGGCGGTCTCGGTCATGACAGCAGCCTGCGGCCTGATGATCCCTCCGGTCCAGCGGATGATTCCGATCTATATTCATCGGCAAAACCGAACAGTCATGCCCGGCGCAAGACGGAAGGACCGCCCGCCCGTGTTCGATCTGCACCGACTGCGCCTGCTCCGCGAGCTGAAACACCGTGGCACCCTCGCGGCCGTCGCCGCCGCCCTCTCGTACAGCCCGTCCACGGTCTCCCAGCAGCTGTCGCAGCTGGAAGCGGAGGCAGGGGTGCGGCTGCTGGAGCCCGTGGGGCGGCGGGTGCGGCTGACGCATCAGGCGGAGATCCTGGTCGCCCACACCGAGGCGGTCCTCGAACGCCTGGAACGCGCCCAGGCCGACATCGCCGGCTCGCTGACCGACGTCACCGGCACCCTCCGCGTCGCCGCGTTCCAGACGGCCGCGCTGACCCTGGTTCCCCCCGCCCTGAGCCTGCTCCGCGCGGCCCACCCGGGCCTGCGGATCCACGTCACCCAGGGCGAACCGGAGACCGCGCTCCCCGCCCTGCTGGCCCGCGACTTCGACTTGGTCGTCACCGAGGAGTACCCCGGCGACTCGATCCCCCACCCGGCCGAACTGGAACGGGAGCCCCTCCTCGACGACACCCTCCGCCTCGCCGTCCCCGAACCGTCCACCGTCGGACCGTCCACCGCCCTCCGCGCCCTCGCCGGTCATCCCTGGGTGATGGAACCGGAAGGTACCGCCGTCCGCCGCTGGGCGGTGGCCCTCTGCCGGGACGCCGGCTTCGAACCCGACGTGCGGTTCGAGTCCAGCGACCTCCTGCTGCACCTCCGCCTCGTCGAGGAGGGCCACGCCGCGGCCTTCCTCCCGGACCTCGTCTGGAACGGCCGCCGCCCCACCGTCCCCCTGCACCCCCTCCCGCCCGGCCGCCACACCCGCCGCCTCTCCACCGTCGTCCGCCGCGGCCGAGCCCGGCACCCCGCGATCACCGCCTGCCGCGCGGCCCTCCGCGAGGCGGCGGAGGGCGCGGCGACGCCGGCGGGGTGAGGTCGGCGGAGTGAGGTCGGCGGGGTGAGGTCGGCGGAGTGACGTCGGCGGAGTGACGTCGGCCGGGGGCCCGGCCCGATGACGTCATCCGTTCGGCGAGGACCGAGTGCCGGGCACTGAGAGGGTTCAGTGAAGGTCCGGCCGGACCCCGGTCAGTCGATGCCTTCGACGATGCGGAAGTCGCGCTCGACGCCGTCGGAGAGGGCGGCCAGCGCCTCCTGGTAGGCCGCACTCTCACGCGCCGCGACCGCCTGCTCGTAGCTGTCGAACTCGACCAGGACGGTGCGCTCGGCGATGCCGGCGTCATGCGCCACGACCCGACCGCCGCGGACGAGGGTCCGGCCGCCCCCGGCCTCGACGGCCAGGCGGGCCAGCTTGTTGTAAGCGGCCAGCTTCTCGGGGTCTGAGATGGTGCGGTAGACGCTGACCCAATAGCCCTTGGGCATGGAACCTCCAGTGTGGGGATGAGTGCATCCGACTTACGGGTTGGTCTCGGACGAGCGTCGGCGGGCGAGAGCGAGGCTTGTCAGCGTCGTGCTCGTCAGCGTCGCGATCGCCATGGCGCTGCTGCCGGCCAGGAGCAGGGGGCCGGCGATCCGCGTCCGGAGCCGCGGCGTGAGCTTGCCGGCGACGAACCCCAGCACCGAGAACGGGATGAGGGCCGGCCCGGCGACGAAGGTCGTCAGCCCGAAGCCGTAGCCGGCGCCGTGCGGCGTCTGCGCGTACCGGGTGATGAGCGTGAGCAGGAGGTACATGCCGATCCCGCCGGCGACCACGACGAGGTTCGCCCCGGCGACCGCCGGGCGCCGCACCGCCCGGCGGTGAACACCAGGGCGGGGACCAGCGGCCGCGCCTCGGAACGCGCCACCGGTGACGCCTTCACCGGGACCCCGCCGGCCGGCTGCCCGGTCACTGCTTCGGTCCTTCGCGGTCCTGGCTTTCGAGCTCCGCCAGATGCTTCAGCGCCGGAAGGGCCGCCACCAGCGCCTCGATCTCGTCGCCGGTGAGCTCGCCGATCAATCGTTCGAACGCGTGGACGCCCGCCTGGCGCCGCGTCCGGACGTAGGAGGCGCCGGCCTCGGTCAGGCACACCAGCGTGACCCGCTTGTCGGACGCGTCGCCCCGCCGCTCGACCAGGCCGGACTCCTCCATCACCCGTACCAGGGCGGTCATCGCGGGCTGGGTGACGCCCTCGACCGCAGCCAGATCGGTGATGCGCCGCGGGCCGGTCCGGTCCAGGGTGGCCAGGGTGGCGGCGGACGTCAGGCTCATGTCCCGGGGCAGGCGTCTCGCGGCCCTGGTGGCCAGGCCGTAGAGGGCTGCCCCGATGGCGGCGGACGCGCCAGGAGCGGCATCTTGACGACTCATGGCAGAAGCATAGCAGTTTTATATTCATAGCTTATGTAAACGGTCGACTGGCGCTGGCTCTACGGGCTGCGCCCGGGGGCCGAGGGCGGCATCGAGGGCGGGCGCCAGGCCGCCACACGTCGGCCCGTTGTGACGGGCGGGGTGGCCGCCGCCCGTCACCGCGCCCCCACCCCCCGGCACGCCGCCGGCACCGCCTCCAGGTCCGCCAGTTCGCGGGAGGTCACGGCGGGGGAGACCCGCACGAACGTGTCCGCGAAACGCCGCGCGCAGAACCGCTCCGGACCGCCGTGCACGCTCACCCAGGCGCGCATGTCCGCCTCCTCGGCCGGGAGTTCGTCGAGCAGCCGGTCGAAGACGCGCGCGTGGTAGGCGACCGCCGAGCCGCCGAACCGGCAGACGGTCCACCGCCGGTCGGCGAGTTCGGCGACGTGCGCCCTGAGCACGCTCGTCGCGTCGTGGCAGAACACCACGTCGTCCTCGAAGACCAGCACGTGCCGGAGTCCCCGCTGCCGCGCCAGGGCGATGGCCGTGCGGTGCGCGAGGGCGTGGCCGGCCGGCGCGTCGCCCGGGACGACGGGCGCCGGGAGGCGGCGGACGCGCCCGGCGATGCCGAGCCGCCGGAAGCGGCGGTGGGCGGCGACCCAGCGGTGGGCGTCGGCGTCCGCGTTGACGCAGACCAGGGCGTCGAACTCGTCCAGCGGATGGCCGCGTTCGGCCGCGTGGTCGGCCACCCAGGCGTCGACGACGTCACCGCACACCTCGCGGTAGTGGTCGACGACCGGCTCGACGGCCAGACCCGCCTCCTCCCAGGCGAGGAGGTGGTCGCGGCAGCGGTCGGCGGTCTCCACGGGGACGGTCGTGCCGGGCGGCCGGACGGACCGCCGGGTCCAGCGCAGGGACGGCAGGCACAGCGCCCGCGCGCCCGCCGCCCGGAACCGCTTGTGCAGCGACCCCACTTCCGCCCCCACCCCGCGCAGCCGCGGATTGAGCCCGGGCCAGGCGTCCGTGCGGCACGCGAACAGCCCGAGGTCCTGCATGCCGATCTCGAACGGCGGCGCCCCCGGGTCCGTCCCGCGCGGATCGCACCCCCACGTACCGAACGCCGCCCCGTCGAACACCGGGTCCAGGTGCGTCCGCACGCCGCGCAGGCCGTCGCCGAGCAGCGGCCCGTGCAGCAGGTCGCGGGAGTACGGGTGCTCGTCGGCGTACGCGAGGAGGCCGGCGAGCGCGCCGGGCGCGAGGAGGACGTGCGCGTCCACGGACAGCACCCACTCCGTCCGGGCCTCGCGGACGACCAGGTCCCGCAGCGCGCTCCCGCCCGACTGCCGGGCGGGCACGTACCGCAGGCCGGGGAGCGTCTCCGCCAGCGACCGCAGGTCCGCGCCGGCCGGCCCGTCCGGATCGCCGTCCACGACGAGCAGGTCCACGCGGTCGGCGGCCTCGGGGTGGTGGAGGCGGAGGGAGAGGAGCGTGAAGTACGCGCCGTCGTAGTCGTCGTGGACGGCCGTGCCGACGGTCAGACGAGCGGGTGTGGCGGTGGCCATGAGGCGGGTCCTGCTCACTGGGAGGCGGCGGAGAGCCGGCCGTGGAAGGCGAACCGGCTGTCGAGCAGCTTCGCCGACGGGGAGTCGACGGGACGCACCTGGTACCAGGCGTCGGCCGGGAAGAAGACGAGCGAGTCGTGGTCCGGCTGCACGTCCCGGAACGACTCCGCGATCCCGGGATACCCCTCGCGGACCGTCGTGTCGTAGATCCGCGTCTGGCCGCCCGTGAACCCCCGTGGCCTGCGGTGCAGGTGATAGACGAAGGTGATGCGGTGCGGGTCGCCCGGGCCCGCGCTGTCGCGGACGGGCGGACCCTGCCGCCGTGCGTCGCGCGGCAGTTCGTTGTGCATCGTGAACGCGAACGACACCCGGGGCTCCACCACCGGCACCCCCAGCATCGTCATCACCATCGGCGCCACCCGCGTCACCACGGCGGTGAGCGACGGGAACCGGGCGGTCTGGTCCGCGCACCGCCACGTCGGCGGGACCATCGCCTCCGCCCCCGCCCCCGCGCCCTGCCCGCGGACCTCGTTCATCAGCGCGTGGCACCCCTCCTCCAGCAGGCGGTCGGCCGCCGCCGCGCCGAGGACGTCGTCGAACCGGCAGATCTGCGTCGCCAGCGTCACCGCCGTCGAGGCGGTCGCCCGCGGCACGCTCATGCTCACGCCCCCGCGCTCGGCCTCGGCCACGTCGATGGCCTTGGTCACGTCCAGACTCTCGGTCATCCCCGCACCTCCGCATGCTTGCGGCAGGGATACCACGGGGCGTACGGGACGAAACGGGCTTCCTTCGGCGCCATCCGGCCGGGTGAACGCGAGAGGGCCTCACCAGAGAAACTGGTGAGGCCCTTTGCGTCTTGTGCGCCACCAGGGACTCGAACCCCGGACCCGCTGATTAAGAGTCAGCTGCTCTAACCAACTGAGCTAGCGGCGCGGGACGCATATTACCCGAGCTCCTGTTCGAGGCAAATTCGAGTGGGGTTCGAGTGGTGGGTGCGGCGGCTGGGGGTGGACGGGGTCGGGGACGCCGCCCGGTACTCCCGTGCCGGCCACCACAGCGCCGCGTAGTCCGGGAACCGGCGCACCCCGCACGCCGAGCAGACGATCACGTGCCCGGACTCCGTCCACCCGGCCGCCGGGTGACGGCAGTTGGCGGCCGGCGTCATCCCTCTCACGTGTGCGCCGTCCGCTGGTGGCGGCCCATCTCGGCCGTCAGCGAGACGGCCGTCGCACGGTCGCCCGCCCGCCACGCGGCGTAGTACGCCGCCTTGATGCGCGCGCACTCGGCGCACCGCGCGCTCCGGGCGTACCCGGGCCCGACGGGGTGGGTGGGCGCCGTCATCGCTTGCCCCCGTACCGCGCCCGGGTCGCCTCGGGAAGCGGCCGGATGCTCTCCGGCATCGCGTGCCACTCGGTACCGCCCCCGGGCGGCCGGAGCTGGTACAGCGACCAGCGGTGGTCCATGACCTCGCCGACGCGTTTCCGGGCGGCGTCCCACACCAGTTCGCCGATCGGGGGTGCGTAGATTTCGCGAGCTTGTTCGGGGGTACAGGCCATGGGGGGAAACCTCTCGGTGATCACTGTCCGTGCCTCTAGAGTCGCCTTGCGCTCATGCGCCGAACAAGCGCGTGCGCTGGACGAGGGCTGATGTCCCACGGGAGTGGCGGGGGTCGGATGTGACCGGACGAACGGGCAAGGGGCGGGACGGCGGCGAACCGCAGACCCCGCTGGAGCACTTCGGCGAGGAAGTGCGACTGGAGCGGGAGCGATTGGGGATCGAGAGGGAGGAGTTGGGGAAGGAGGCGTTCTGCGGGTATTCGCTGGTCTCGAAGATCGAGACAGGGAAACGGGTTCCGTCACCGGAATTCGGCGAGGCTTGCGACCGGCTCTTCCCGGACAGTCACGGGCGGTTCTCACGGCTGGCGGCTTTCGTGCTCAAGTGCGCGTTCCAGCCGTCGTTCCGCAAGTACGTCGAGCTGGAGGAAATCGCCGCCACCATCCGGCGATACAACTGCATGTTGGTGCCGGGTCTCATTCAGACGGAAGACTACGCCCGAGCCCTCATGGCGACCGGCCGGGCGCGCAACCAGGAAGACCTGGTCACGGCTCGCATGGCACGTCAACGCATTCTGCTCCGTGAACACCCGCCGGCGCTGTGGCTGATCCTCGAAGAGATCGTCCTTCGGCGTGCGTTCGGTGGACGTGAGGTAATGCGGGAGCAGCTGAAAAGGATCCTCACCTTGGCGGCTCAGACGCCACACGTCGTCCAGGTGCTACCTGAGCGTGAAGACGCTGTGCATGGGCAGGCCAACCAGTTCGGGATCCTCTCGTTCGACGAGGGGGCCGACGTGGCACATGTGGAGGCTTTTCCCAACGGGTTGCTGCTGACTGAGCCCCGGGAGGTGGCGATGGCGCTCCAGAACTACGCTTTGCTCTCGGCGAAGGCTCTGTCGCCTGACGAGTCATTCGCTTTGATCGAGTCCGTCTTGAAGGAGCGCTATTCATGAATCTCGCGTCGCGAATACCGAGTTCGGCGTGGCGTAAATCCAGCTACAGTACACCGGACGCCGCCGGTGAATGCGTCGAGGTGGCCTACAGGATCGGCACCTCGATCCCCGTCCGGGACAGCAAACGGCCCTACGGGCCGCACCTTGCTGTCCCGGCGCCCGCCTGGGCCGCGTTCATCGACGCCGTCAGAGGTCAGGCCCTGCGCACGCGCGAACGCGCAACGCTACTTCAGCGAGCGAACTGAGGGCACGCTTCCAGGTTCTTGCGCGCGGTCTTTCGGAGCGCTTCGGCCCGGTTCGTGTTGTACGAGTCGAGGAAGGTGTTCGCGCGGTCGGATCCCTGTGCTGCCAAGGGAACGGCCGCTTCCAGGTTGTCGAGGGCGGTGCGTGCGGTGAACATGGCGTCTTTGACGTCCGGCGCCATCTTCTCGGGGATCGGTATGTCCGACCAGGACTTGAGTTCCGCCCGGCCGACCGCCGCCAACCGTTGCAGGTAGGCCGCGTAGGCCGGGTATCCGACCTGCTCGGGGTCGGGTTCCCGGCCGAGGGACTGGTACATGGGCTGGTACTCAAGACATGCCTTGCTCGCGTGCTCTACGTAGTCGTTCGTGTCTTTGTTGTCGAAGTACCACTGATTTACTGCCCAGACGATGGGGATCGCCGCGATGACAAGCCCGGCGATGGCCAGGGCGGCCTTCTTCCTCGCCTGATCGCCGGGACCCGGGGGATTCGGGCCCGGGGGAACCGGATCGTTGTGACCAGTGCTCACTGAAGCCTCCGTGTCCCAAGGGCCGGCCGTCGGATTGCCGCCGTCGACGGCCGCGTGAGTCGCGCCGGTTACCACGGCAGTCCGAATCTGTCGATGAGCCAGATGATCCCCAAGCCGATCCCCGCGCCGATCAGCAAGTCGCCCACGTAGACCACGGAGTGGTACCAGCGCCGGCCGCTCACGCTGGGCGGGCCGTAGACGATCTCGACGTTCAGAAGGGAGCAGCGGAAGGAAGGCTGTGCGTCGCCGTCGATGAGGGCGAGAATCGTCACGCGCTGTCCTTTTCCGAGCCGGGTCGGGGCGATGTGCAGTTCGTCGTCGACGATGGTGACGGTGGGGGGTGCCTGCTCCGGCGGCTGGGATTCCACGTTGAGGACGTCCATCAGCGGTGCGCCGACGACCAGCTTGAGCGGAACGTTCTCGAACGCGGCGGCGGGAATGTCGTGGTGGCCCGTGTTCTCCAGCTCCAGCTGGACCAGTTGGGGCGCTGTCAGCACGGTCCCGTTGCGCCGGATCTCCAATACGCCTGTGGGCAGTTCGACCAGCGGCGAGGTGTAGATGTCGTAGCGGAGCCGCCGTTTGGGATTCCCGGACCGGAGGGTGGCCCAGACCGCGCCGATCCCCGCACCCGCCGCGACGATCACGGCGGCCGCCGACCAGAAGGTTCCGGAAGTGAAGATGTTTTCCGCGGCTAGCGATATACCAGGGGACACGGAACCGGTTATCCCCCGACCGTCGGCTGATCATGCAGATAATCGCATAAGAAACGACCCGCCACGCAAATCGCGCGTATGTCAAGCGAACGCATAATCGGCAGGCTGCGTTCGCCGCTACCGACGAATTCGCTTCCTTTCCCGTGGGGCTCCGCGACTGAACGTACCGTCAGCACAACGACGTAGTGGCGACTCATCCCCCGCGACGAGGACTCCGCGGGAGCGCTCTTCCGAGAATGATCGGCATGGGAGTACGCGAGCGAGGTGAGCGGAGGCCGCGCGCCCGGCGGCGCGGTGGCGCGCTGGTCCGCGTGGCGGGCGGCGCGGTGGGCGGGGCGGCGGTCATGGCGGTGGCGCTGGGGACGGGCGTGGCCTGCGGGGAGCCGCTGGCACGGGCGTTGGGAGCGTCGGGCTGGGCGGCCCGGCTGGTCGCGGCGGGAACGGTCAGTGCGGTGGCGCTCGCCCTCGTCGCCTTGGTCCTGCGCCGCCAGGGGCGTTCGTGGGCGGCGCTCGGCTTCGGGGCCGCCGGGCCGAGTCTGCGCGCCTTCGCCACCGGTGTGGGGGTGACGGGAGGATGCGCCGCCCTCGTCCTGGGCGCCGGTACCGCGGCCGGCTGGCTGCGGTGGTCGCGCCCCGACGTTCCGGCGCTGCTCGCCTACGCCGTCCTCAACGGCGTCGTCGGGTTGCTGCTGGAGGCGCTGCCCGAGGAGACGACGCTGCGCGGGCTCACCTGGACCGCCCTGCGCGAGCGGTTCTCCGCGGCGGCGACCGCGTTCGGGACCACGCTGCTGTTCCTGGGCGTGCCCGGCGCCGCGAGCGCGGTGGCGGCCGTACTCCGCCCGCTGACCGGCGGGACACCGGAACCGGTGCGGTTCGCGCCTGCGGGCCAGGGCGTGGGCGAGTACCTGTTCCTGCTGAGCGTCTTCGGGCTGATGCTGGTGGCCGCGCGCACCGCGCTCGGGCGGGCCCCGCTGTGGACGGCCGTGGGGGCCCACTTGACCTTCCTCACCGTCAACCGCGTCACGTTCGAGGGCGACGTCCGCGGCGCCGGCTGGTTCGCGGTGCCGGCCACCCCGGACGTCGTCCTCCTCGTCCCCGCCTATCTCGCGCTCACCACCGGGGTGTTCCTCGTGATCCGGCGCGCCGCCGCCCGCAAGGAAGCGAACCCTGGACGCGTACCGCGAACCGGCCCCGTACACGAGGCGCAGGGCTGCCGCTGACGGCCGCTCGCGGCGTCACGTCCGCTCGGTCAGCCCGGTGGGGGCCTGCCACTCGTACCGGCGGCCCTTGTCGGTGAGCCGCAGGCCGTTCTTGAACACGGCCAGTCCCAGTTCGCTCGCCGCCTTCGCGAGGAGGGGAACGGTGTCACCGGCCTTGCCGTAGCCGAAGTCCACCATGGAACCGGCCTGGAGCGCGGTCCTGGTGAAGTCCGCCGCCGGGACCTCGACCAGGTCGGCGGCGGGGTCGCCGATCAGGTGCCGGATCAGGGACGGCCCGGCGCCGGCGAAGGCAGGGCCGGGCAGGACCTCGCGGACGAAGTCCAGGATCGCCTTGGTGAGGGTGACGCCGGCGTCCGAGGACCGCTGCTGCCGCCGGAGGATGGTGTCGAGAAGTGCCGAGCCGTCGTCGAACGCGGCCGGGTTGAGACGGTCGTCGACGCCCGGGACGTGTCCGACGACCTGCCCGCCAGACGTGGAAGAAGGCGTCGCGGTCCGCGCGCGGCAGGTCGGCGCCGAGGCGCTCCGGGCCCCGGGGGATGACGACCGAGAAGCTCATCAGCGTCCCGGCCAGGTCCACCTGGTTGACCGGGGGCAGTCCCAGGCGCGGTTCCAGTCGTCCTGACGGCTGACCTGGTACCGCATCGTGGCGTGCAGGAGGCGGACCTTCTGCGCCGAGCGCACCCCGCGTCCCCGGGGCTCCAGACCCCCTCTTCGAGGACGTCGACGGCGAACTGTGACGTCTCCATCAGCCGCCGGTACACCCCGAGGTCAGCCGCTGCGAACGGGCGAGGACGGCCGAACCCGCGCGGGGCCTGTCGTACCGCCTCCTGCCGGCCCAGCTCGTAGGTCTCGGTGATCGCGGCGTCGCCCGTCGCGTCACCGGTGTCCCGCATCCGGTCCAGCGTCTCGTCCGTCCATGTGCGGGCGCCCATTCCCGCCTCCTCGTGTTCGAAGTGGGTTGCGAGCGTCGCCCGACCTCTACCAGCCCGACGGGTTCCGGGGCGGGAATGTCACCCGCATGCGGAGGGTGGGCGGTGGCGGGACCGTGTCGGCGGGGTGCCGGGCGTCCGGCGGGGCTGTCGGTGATCTGTGGGTGCCGTGTCGGTGGGTGCTGGAACGGTGGGCGCAGAGTCGCCGCCCCAACCGTCCGCACCTGCAAGGGAGTCCCGTCACCATGGTGCCCGCCACCCCCTCCACGCCACCCTGGAGCGTCCGACGGCCGCCGCGCGCCGACGGCAGCGTCTTCCTGGTCACCGGCGGCAACGCCGGCATCGGGTACTTCACCGCGGAACAGCTGGCGGCGACCGGAGCGACCGTCGTGCTCGGCAGCCGGAACCCCGCGAAGGCCGCGGACGCCGCGGCGTCGATCCGCGCGCACGTCGCCGGGGCGCGGGTCCGGGCCGTACGGCTGGACCTCGCCGACCTCTCCTCGCTGCCCGCCGTGGCGGAGTCCCTGGGGGCCGACCGCCTCGACGCGGTGGTGCTCAACGCCGGTGTCGCACTCGACGATCCGCCGCGGCGGGAGACCCGGGACGGTCACGAGCTCATGTTCGGCACGAACCACCTCGGGCACTTCGCGCTGACCAGGTGGCTGATGCCGCTGCTGTCGGCCGCGCCGGCGGCCCGCGTCGTGACCGTGGGCAGCTTCGCGGCCAAGTCCGAGCGGCTCGACCCGGACGACCTTCAGTCCCGCGAGGACTACCGGCCGAAGCGCGCCTACGGGCGCTCGAAGCTGGCGCAGATGTACTTCGGCCTCGCGTTCGACCGCCGCTTGCGCGCCGCCGGCAGCACGGTGACGAGCGTGGTCGTCCATCCCGGCGGCGCGCTGGACTCCCTCACCCCGTCACGGCCACCGGTTCACGTGCGGACGGCCGGCGCGCGGCTGGGCGCGGCACCCGCGGCCCTCCTCGTCCAGGGCAAGGACGCCGGCGCGTGGCCCGCCGTCCGGGCGGTGCTCGATCCGGCCGTGCGCGGCGGCGAGCTGTGGGGGCCGCGCGTCTTCGGCCTGCGCGGGGAGCCCCGGCGCGAGCCGCTGTGGGACCACCTCACCGACGACGCCGTCGCGGCGCGGGTGTGGGACGCGAGCCGTGACCTGACCGGCGTCGAGCCCGGTGCCGCCACCGGCTAGTCACCCGTTGCCGTCACCGGAATGACCCCCGTTGCCGTCACCGACCTCGTCCGGCACCCGCCGTCACACGGCCGCCGCGTAGCAACGGACGGACACGCGCTGCTCCGGGCTCCACTGCTGTTCGACCGTGGCCAGCAGCTCCCAGCCGAGCCGCTCGTACAACGCCGCCGCGGCCGTGTCCGACGCCACGACGTCGAGGACGGGATGCGATCCGCGCCGCCGCGCTTCGGCGACGGCCCGCGCCATCAGCAGCGCACCGATCCCGTGGCCCCGGGCCGAGGGCGCGACGAACAGCCGGCTGACGACGACGGCCGCGTCGGCGCTCACGCCGGCCCGCGCGCTCCACAGCCCGGGTGCCGCGTCTCCCTCGTCGCTCCGGGACAGGCCGACGTGACCGACGACGCGGCCGTCCAGCTCCGCCACCCACGCGGCGACGAGCGGGGGTGGCGTGAGCCATGTGCTCGGCTGGTCCGGCCAGTTGACCGGGTAGCCGTCGCGCTCGTGGACCTCCGCCAGCACGCGCGCGCAGTCGCCGAGGTCGTCGTCGTTCCGGAGCCGGACCCTCGGGGCCGTGCCGCTGCGGGGGGCGTTCTCACTCTTCACCGCCGCATGGAAGCACAGGGGAGTGGTGCACGGCCAGCAACTTTGTTCGGGAGAACGGCGATTCACGCGTTCGGTGGGGCGGCCGTCGCGACTCTGCCGGACGGGCGTCCCTCCGGAGTGCCGGCCGTATCCGCCGGGTGGTGGAGGCGGGTCCGACCTGCGCGTGACGCCGAGGGGCGCGGCCGCGCAAGAGGCTGGGCTTCCGGGCGGAGACGGAGAAGGGAAGCCTCGATGGATCGGTTGGACCAGGCAGGGCGGTGGGCGGCGTACGGGGCGGCGGCCGTGTTGGCGCCCTACGCGTTGATCAAGGTGTCGTGGGTCGTGGGCGCGCTGGCCGGGCTGCTGCCGGCCGACGACGGGTTAGGGCTGACCGGTTGGGTCGTGCTCAACACCGCGACCATCGGCATGGCGGGCATCGGGATCGCCATGGCCCTCGCCCTGGTACGGCCCTGGGGCATGCGCGTCCCCGGGCCGCTGGTGGCGTTCGTCGCCTGGGTGGGTACGGGGTTCCTCGTCGCCGTGCTGCCGTACGCCGTACTGGACTCGCTGCTGGGAGTGTCGTCGGGCGACGGATCGGGGCAGCGGGGGGACGACGGCTCGTCCATGCCGGGCTGGGAGGCGGCGCTGATCCAGACCGGCTTCGTGGGGACGGGGCTGGGCCTGGCCGTCGCCCTGCCCGCCTATCTGCGGCGGCGCTGGCCGGACGTGTTCGCGGGGCGGATCGGTGACGGCGGTGACGGCGGTGACGGTGGTCACGGCGGTGACGGTCGGCACGGCCCCGCGCTGTGGGCGGCCGGCGTCGCGGCGGTGATCGGAGCGGTCTGGCTGTACTGGGCCTTCGGCGGTACGGCGGGTGTGGCCCGTGTCGGGGACCGGAACACCGCCTGGCGACTGCTGACGGGCGTGTGCGGGCTGTGGGCGCTCACCGCCTCCGCCGCCACCTGGACGGTCGGCCGCGGCCGGCCCGCTCGGCTGCCGCGCTGGATTCCCCTGGCGCTCGGCTGGCTGGGTACGGGCTCGCTCTTCGCGTGGAGCGGCTGGAAGCTCCCGTTCACGCTGTACTTGCTGACGGCCCGTCCCGACGACGTCTCGTCGGCGGAGAACCTCGCCCTCGCGGCCGTGCTGCACGCCGCCGCCGTGATCGCGGGCGCCGCCATGCTGCCGGCCCTCGTCCGCGTCCGCGGGCGTACGAAACCGCTCGGTGCCGCCGACGCCTCCCGATGAGTTCCTCGTGGGTCCCTCTCGAATTCCTCCGGAGGTGGCATCCGACAGATCCGCCGGAGCGGTCCTGGGGTCAAGACGGTCTCTCGGGGTGCGGCGAACGGCCACGGCCCACAACGGAGTTGACGGTTCCGGTAGGGCGGCGATTCTGCGAGGATCGTTCGCCCTGTCCCGCCCCCACAGCGGCGGGCGCGCCGCGTACCCCAGGAGAATCGGTGACACAACCCCCGCAGAGGCGACCCCGCGCCCGCCGTCTGCGCCGCCGGCTCACGGCCTTCGCCATGGTCGCGGCCGCCGCCGTGCCCGTGGGCGTCGTCGGCCCGGCGGCGCCCGCCGCGTCGGCGGCGCCCATGGACCGGGTGACGGCCTCGTGGAACATGCAGGGCCAGTCCGCCTCAGGCGAGACCCGCCGGCACGCCGGCATCCAGCAGATCCTGCGCGACGGCGTCCAGGTGCTGGCCCTGCAGGAGGCGGGCAACGCGCCTCCCGAGACGGCCGAGTGGACGCATCGCGTCTTCGGTACGTCCGGCGTCACCGAGCACCAGTGGGAGATGGGCACCCCTCCTACGACGTGAGGGGCACCGCGCTGCCCGACCTGCTCCTGGTCGAACTCGGCTTCGACGACATCGGGTGGCTCGGCGCGGGAGCCGACCTCGTCCCCACCATGAAACGCTTCGTCGACAACGCCCGGGCGGCCAACCCGAACGTCCGGATCGTCGTGGCCAACGTGCCCCACCGCACCACCCTCGGCTCGGCCAACCCGCAACTCCCGCAGCGCACCACCGACTACAACACGGCCCTGGCGAAGGCGGTCCCCACCTGGAGCACCGACGCCTCGCCGGTCGCCCTCGCCGACGTCGACGCGGCCTACGGCTGCGATCCGAACGCGACCACCTGCGCGTCCACCTACGACGGGCTGCACCCCAACGCCCTCGGCGAGTACCGCATCGCGCGCGCGTTCGGAACCGTCCTGCACAACCGTTTCGGCATCGGCTCGGCGGCACCCAGAGAGCCCGGCGCCGTCATGCCGTACGACATCGCCACGCCCAAGGCCCTGACGTTCGACGGCACCCAGCAGGGCGTGACCGTGACCTGGCCGGAGGTCTTCGGCGCGCACACCTACGACGTGCAGTGGCGCGACGTCACGAGCGACGCGGGCGCCGCCTGGGAGCAGGTGATTTCCCCAGCCCGGCGACCAACCGGTGGGACATGTCCCGGCAGTTCAACGACCAGCCCCACGAGGGCCACACCTACGAGGTGCGGGTGCGGGCGGTCGGCGGCGACGGGGACGGGTACAAGTCGTCCTGGTCGCCGGTGGTGCGGGGGAAGGCCGCGCCGACCACGGCCGGGCGGCCGCAGGCGCTGACCGCCACCGCCGGAGCCGGCTCGATCGACGTGAGCTGGTCCCCGCCGGCCGGGCCGTACAGCGACTCGATCAACCGGTACGCGGTGTGGGTGTACGACAAGAGCACACCGCCGAACTTCCCCGTCATCACCGGCCACCCGGCGTCCGCGCGGAGCGCACACATCACCGGGCTGACGCCGGGGCACGAGTACGTCGTCCTCGTCTGCGCCTGGAACGCCTCGGGGGAGGGGAAGCCGAGCATCAGCGGGTCGCTGTACCCGCGGTGAGGGGCGGGCGGGCGGCCGGCGGGGCGCGGCCCGGCTCTGTTCACCAACGTGTTTCTGAACCCGGGGCGACCAGGTCAGAGTTCAGGGGAGGGACAGGAGCCATTCCCGGGCGGCTGTGGGGGGCGTCCACACGATGGGCTCATCGCACTGGTTTGAGTTACATGCGATCACCTATGGATCGGTTCGGTCGTTACTGCGGGCGACGAGGCAGGCGGCGCCACCGCCCCGGCGGCGAAGGAGACAGCAGTGACCGAAGTACCTCCCGGCAAGCGGCGACGAGCCGGACGCGCCCAGACGGCAGCCGTGCTGTCCCTGGCCGCCGCACACCTGGCCCTCGTGCCGCCGAGCGCCCACGCGGCCGACCCCGCGGGCTGCACCCGCGACGGCACACACATCACCTGTACCAACGGCCTGCCGGAGGGGCAGACCCTCACCGGGACCGGCGGGAACGACACCATCGAGATCACCGGAACCGTTCACGGCACCGTCGACGGCGCGGGCGGCGCCGACACCATCACCATCCGCGGCCGCCGGGGCGCTCGTGGCCACGACACCGTCAGGCGCTCAGGCGGCAGAGCCGGGCAGGGAGAACACGCTGTGGGAGACCACGGCAGTGTGCTGGGTGGCGACGGCAACGACGTCATCACGCTCATCGGCGGTGACGGAGGCCGAGGAGGTGACGTCATCGAGGGAAGCCGTGTGCGAGCGGGCCATGGCGGAACGGGCGGGTTCGGCCTCGACGGCGGAACGGTCGACGGCGGACGCGGCATCAACCTGATCACCGTGCGCGGCGGCAACGGAGGTGTGAGCGGGGCCAATCTCAACGGTTCCGGAGAGGAAGCGGGCTACGCGGGCTCCGGAGGGGACGGTATCCGATCCGGCCACGTCATCGTGGGAACCGACCAGCACAGCTCCCTCATCGCGGAGGGCGGCGACGGCGCTTCGGCCCCACTGCGCGCAGAACGTGCCGGTCCAGGGGGAACAGGGGTGTCGACCGCTCGCCTGAAGGTCGGGCCGGCACCGGGAGGCGTGTCCATCAGGTTCACCGGCGGGGACAGCGGTTTCGGAGGCCACCACGCCATGGCCGGAGGCAGCGGGATGTATTTCGTGCAGTTGGTCGGCACCCCCGGGGACGACGACATCCGCCTGGAAGGCGGAAGCAGCCACACTGGAGGGGTACGCGGAAGGGGCCTCAACGTCAGCATCGTCAAAACCGGGGACGGCGACGACATCATCACCGCGGACGGCTCGTCCTCGTCCATCGACTGCGGCGAGGGAAACGACACCTACACCTACCGCGGCAGGCGGGGGACGGTCTCCCCGACCTGCGAGCACATCAGCCGCAGCCAGTAGACCACCGTGCTCCTCGCCCCTCACCGGCCTCAAGGCCGACACGGGAGCCGTTCGCCTGCCCGTCACGGTGACCACTCGGCGAACGGCTCCCGCTTCCCTCCTCCTGACAGCTTGGGCTCTGACCTGATGGCTGCCGGTCCGGAAACACGTTGTCAGGGCCGGGCGTCCCGCGCGCCCAGGTCGGCCAGGATGCCGTCGAGGGTGCGCTCGAAGAGGGGCTCGGGGTCGGTGAGGGCGAAGTCGAGGTGGCCGAAGACCTCGACGGCGACCGTCCCGTACAGGCGGGTCCAGCAGGCGACGAACACGTAGATGACGTCCAACGGCACCGGTTCGTCCGCGAGATGCTCGCGCACCTCCGCCAACTGGGCCGTCCACGCCGGGTCGAGGCCGGTGGGTGGGCGGATCGTTCCCTCCCGCCACAGGCGGACCATGAGGTCCAGGAGGACGCCGCCGAAACGCCAGCCGGAGTCGTGGGCGGCGGTGCCCGGCGTGGTGTCCGCGTCCGCGTCCGGCTTCGCGAACAGCAACCCGAACTCGCGCGGGTGCGCTAGCGCCCAGTGGCGCAGCTCGCGGCACGCCGCGCGCAGTTGCTCTCCCGGTCCGGCGTCCGGGTGGCGGTCGCGGGCGGCGGCCAGGGCGGCGGCGAGTTCGTCGTAGAGGGACGAGGTCAGCGCCTGGATCAGGTCGCGGTGGCCGGCGTAGTAGCGGTAGAGGCCGGGCGCGGTCATGCCCATCTCGCGGGCGATGGCGCGCAGGGTGACGGCCCCCGGCCCCTCCTCGACCAGGAGCCGCCGGCCGGTGCTCAGGATCTCCGCCAGCGCTTCCTCGCGTACGCGGTGGCGGCGGCCGGTGGGGCGGGTACCCGCGCTGCTGGACATCGGGCTCGGCCCGCCTTCCGCTTGACAAAGTTAACGCCTGTAACTTTACCTTCTCCTCGAAAGTTAACAGTGTTAGCAATTGCTGGTCGGATCACGGGGGAGTCCCACATGACCTACGGCATCGTCCTCACCTACACGGTCGCTCCGCGCTGGCTGGCGCTCTCGCGCGACGAGCGCAACGCGATGCGCGCCGCGCACCTGGAACCGGTCTTCGCCGCTTTCGCCGACCGGGTACGGGCCCGGTTCTTCGACGCGGAGGCGTTCAGCGGCCGTTGCTCGGACTTCGTCGTCCTGGAGACCGAGGATCTGGGCGCGTACTACTTCCTGGTCGAGGCCCTGCGCGACACCCCGGTCATCGCGGAGGGCTACCTCACCTTCGGCGAGATCTTCGTGGGCGTGGAGGACGGCTTCGAGGCGTACGAGGCGTACGAGCGGACGCTGGCCGGCGGGACGGGGCGGTGACCGGCGGCACGGGGCGGTGACCGGTGGGGCGGACGGTGGCCGGTGGGCGGCGACCGGGCGGGGGTGCGGGAGTCCGCGCCGGTCTCTCGCCGCCGAACGCCCGGTCACGTCACGACCTACATACCCTCCGCGGTCAGGCCCGCGAGAACCGCTTCACCGAGGGCGTGGACCGCGGACTGGGGGCGGACCATGACGGTGAACTCCTTGATGCGGCCGTCGTCGTCGAAGTGCAGGAGGTCCACGCCGTGGATCTCCCTGCCGCCGGCCTTGGCGCGGAAGAGCAGCACCACCGAGGGGGCGGAGGCGCCGTCGGCTGTGGTGTGCGAGGTGCCGGAGTGGTCGCCGATGTAGCGGAAGTCCTCGAACGTCCGCAGCAGGACGCCGAAGAGGCGGAGCACCGCCGGCTTGCCCTCAAACGGCGTGAACTTGACGGGGCTGTAGAAGCGGATGTCCTCGGCGAACAGGTCGTCCAGGGCTGCCGGGTCCCGGGTGTCGACGGCGGCGCGGAAACGGTCGGCGGTGGCGCGGAAACGGTCGGCGGTGGCGTGGAAACGGTCTGCGGTGGTCGTCATGCTCACTCACGCTCCATCCAGATACTCACACAACTGATTAGTCATTTTCATGAGTACCATGGCCGCGTGCCCGGCGACAGGGGCCCGGGCGGCGGAGATGCGGAGAGGAACGGTTCCGATGGCGCTACGGCACGCCGTACTGGCGGCGCTGCTCGACGGGGAGCTCAGCGGGTACCAGCTGGCCAAGGCGTTCGACCTCGGTGTGGCGAACTTCTGGTACGCGCAACCGCAGCAGCTCTACGCCGAGTTGGGCCGCCTGGAGAAGGACGGGCTCGTCGCGGGGCGGGAGGTGGTCCAGGAGACCCGGCCCACCAAACGCCTGTTCCACGTGACCGACGCCGGGCGGGCGGAGCTGGAGGCGTTCACGGCCGCGTCCGCGAAGCCGTCGTTCATCCGCGACGACGTGCTCGTCAAGGTCCAGGCCGCCGACCACGTCGACGCCGAGGCGCTGATCGCCCAGCTCACCGAGCGCTCGGCCCTCGCCCGGGCCAAGGCCGACCTCTTCGGCACCCTGCTGGCCGGCATGCGCGGCGACCGCACGGAGGACGAGTTCCTGCGCCACGGCGACCGCGTCGGCCCGTACCTGACCTGCCTGCGCGGCCTCGCCTTCGAGCAGGGCAACCACGACTGGTGCGAGCGCACGATCCGCGTCCTGCGAGAACGGCGACGGTGACCGGTGCGCGACGCTCACCGGCCGGTGCGGCGGCGGCGGTGGTGGTAGGCGTACGTCACCAGGCCCAGCAGCGGCCCCCAGGCGAGCAACGGCAGGTAGCAGACGGTCAGGACGGCCTCCTCCGTCGGGGTGTGGCCGGCCGGGAACCCGTCGAAGGCGATGCTGAGGAAGAAGTAGTACACGACGCCCATGGACGCGAGGGCCCCCAGCGCGGCCGGCACCACCGCGGCGAGCGGACGCACCGGGCGGCCGCCCAGCCACGGGATCCACCGTGGCACCACCTCGCCCCAGGGCTGCACCAACCCCAAGGTGAGCAGCCCAAGCCCCTCGGATACCGCGAACAGCACGAGCAAGTACAGGTCGAGCCCGGCACCGTGACTCCGCGCCTCGGCCGTACCGAAGCCCGGTACGGCCAGCATCACGCCCATCCGCCACAGCCCCGACGGCAGGATGACGAACGGCACGGCATGCGCCGCGATCCGCGCCCAGCGCGGCACGTCCAAGGACGAGGACGAGGACGAGGACGAGGACGAGGACGAGGACGAGGACGAGGACGAGGACGAGGACGAGGACGAGGACGGGGACGGGGACGAGGACGGGGGCATGCTCGGGGACACGGACGGGGAACGGGCGGCAGACACCGCTGCGAAGTTCTCTTGCTCAGCCACCCCCGCATACTTTCCGGCCGCACCCACCGGCCGTGTCCCCCCGAAGTCGCAACACACTCAGTCGCACGGCGGAGAACGGCGAACCGCGGGTATCACGACCGACCGGCCCCGTTCTAGGCTCTGTTCATGACCGAAGCCGACCCCTTCCACCACCTGCGTACTATGCTGAACCGCCCGGAACCGGGCCCGGTGAGGCGGGTGAAGGTCGTCGGATTCGACGGACCGGACGTCCTCGTGAGCCTTGCGGACGGAGAGGGGCCGCACGCCGAGACCGGGCGGATTCCCGGCGGCGAGGTGTCGATGCGCCGTGCCGAGCACCCTTCCGCGTTTCTCGAATCGGGCCAGGAAGTCGAGGCCGAGGAGATCGGACGATTCCGCGAGGGAGAGCTGCTGTTGTCCGCGTCGGCGTGCGAGTACCCGCAGTTGCGGTCCTTCCTCGTCGGAATCCGTCCCGGGCAGGTCGTATCGGGAACGGTTTCCGCGGTGCACGACTTCGGGGTCTTCGTCGACCTGGACGGACAGCCCGACGGATTCCACACGGGATTCATCCGAGTACCGGACCTCTCCTGGTCGTGGTCTGATCGACCCTCGGACGTCGTGCGACCCGGGCAGCGGATCACGGCTCGGGTCATCCAGTCCGAAACGCGGCGGGGGCAGGTCGCCGTGTCGTTGAAGGCTCTTCAGGAGAACCCCGCACCGGTTTCGCCGATCAGGTCGGCCGGATCGTCGGAGCGGCCTCCGCGATGATGGTTCCATGAACGAGGAAGTCATCCCCATTCTCCGCGTCTCGGACGCCGCCGTCGCTGTCGCCTGGTACGAGCGGCTGGGATTCGCCGTGCGGTGGGAGCACCGCTTCGGGCCCGGGTTTCCCGCATTCGTCGAGGTCGCCCGGGGCGAGGTGCGGTTGTTTCTATCCGAGCACGAGGGCGATGCCCGGCCCGACACCCTGGTCTACCTCCGCGTGCGCGACGTCGACGCCGTGGCGGCCGAGTTCGGAGTGCGGGCGGAGGACGCTCCGTGGGCGCGGGAGATCGAGCTGCGCGATCCGGACGGGAACCGGCTGCGGATCGGCACGCCGTTGGAGTGACGAGGCGAATGGACCTTTCGGTCCAACTCCCGCTGCTTAGCGTGCAGTCGTCCCCTGACACGCACCCTCCCGGAAGACAGGTCTCCTTTCTCATGCACGCGATCGCGAGGCCCTGGTCCGGGACCGGCGAGGTCTTCGGCCTGCTGCTGGACGGGCGGCTCGCCCCGCGCGTCACCGGCCGCTACCCCCTCGCGGACGCGGCTCGGACCCCGGGTCCGGCCTCGATTCCGTCGGCGGGAACCGAAGGCGACGGGAACAGTGAAGGCGACGGGAACAGCGAAGGCGAGGAGAACCCACTCCTCGCCACTCTCAACATATAGCGCACAGGGGGCCTTGCGGCAAGGCCCCCTCCGTCCCGCACAATCGGCGGCCAAAGCCGGAATACACGGACATGGGGGTCGTGAAGTGCGCGTGTTGTTGACGACGTGGGGATCGCGCGGAGACGTCGAACCACTGGTGGGGCTGGCGGCGGCGGTGCGGGGGCTCGGCGGGGAGGCGCGCCTGTGCGCGCCGCCGGACGAAGAATTCGCGGCTCTGACGGCACGGGCCGGCGTACCGCTGGTGCCGCTCGGCCCGGCGGTACGGCCCATCGTGTCCGGTACCCGGCCGCCGACGAAGGAGGACGCGTTCAAGCTCGCCCCCGCACTCGTCGCCGCGCGGTTCGAGACGCTCACCGCGGCGGCCGAGGGGTGCGACGTCCTGCTGGCGACCGGCCTGATGCCGGCGGGGGCGCGGGACGTGGCCGAGAAGCTCGGCATCCCGTACGTGTACGGGTGCTTCCACATCTTCGGCCTGCCGTCGCCGCGCTTCCGCCCCGGCGCACGGCCGGGCACCCCGTCCGCACCGGACGAGACGGACCTCCGGGTGCTGTGGCGGCAGGACGCCGAGCGGGTGAACGCCCTGTACGGCGAGGCGCTGAACAGCGGCCGGGCGGCGATCGGCCTGCCACCGGTCGACAACGTCCGCGACCACGTCTTCGGCGCCCGGCCGTGGCTCGCGGCGGACGCGACGCTCTGCCCGTCGGAAGGCATGACGGACCTCGACCTCGTCCCGACCGGGGCGTGGATCCTGCCCGACGACCGCCCGCTGCCGACGGAGCTGGAGGCGTTCCTCGACGCGGGCGCGCCCCCGGTGTACGTGGGCTTCGGCAGCATGGCCGCGCACGCGCCGGAGGGCATCGCCCGGGTGGCTGTCGAGGCGTGCAGGGCGCAGGGGCGCCGCATGGTCTTCGCCCGCGGCTGGGCCGGACTGGCCCCGGCCGACGCCGCCGACTGCCTCGTCGTCGGCGAGGTCAACCAGCAGGCCCTGTTCCGCCGGGTGGCGGCCGTGGTGCACCACGGCGGCGCGGGCACCACGACGACGGCCGCCCGGGCGGGCGCGCCGCAGGTGGTGGTCCCCCGGATCGCGGACCAGCCCTACTGGGCCGCCCGCGTCGCGGAACTGGGCATCGGCGTCGCCCTCGACGCCCCGGCGCCGACCGCCGCCTCCCTGTCCGCCGCGCTGGCCACGGCCCTGACACCCGAGACCGCCGCCCGCGCTAGGGCGGTGGCCGGCACCGTCCGCGCGGACGGTGCGACGGTGGCCGCGAAGCTGTTGCTGGAGACGGCGGGGAGCCGGGAGGGGGCGTCCGCGGGCGGGTGATCCCCGGCGTGCGGGGGCGGGGCGGGGACGGCGCGGGGGTCCGCCCCCGCCCGCCCCCTCGCCTTCCAGCCCCCCGGCGCACTACGCCGCTTCCGCGCCGCCCACGCCGGTGTGCGGTCCGACGATCAGGCAGGCGTTGTGGCCGCCGAAGCCGAACGAGTTGCACAGCACGGGCGCCGGCCGGGCCGGCCTGGGGCTGGTGACGATGTCGAGGCCGCACTCCGGGTCCGGGGTCCGGTAGGTGGCGACGGGCGGGATCGTTCCGTGCCGCAGCGACAGCACCGCCG
Organism: Streptomyces huiliensis; assembly: GCF_020037025.1. Lineage (GTDB taxonomy): Bacteria > Actinomycetota > Actinomycetes > Streptomycetales > Streptomycetaceae > Streptomyces > Streptomyces huiliensis. Next base: position 49,940 of record NZ_JAIQLH010000085.1, read on the forward strand.
CCGCGGCCTCGACGGCGCCCGCGGCGCCGAGCGAGTGGCCGAGGACGCCCTTGGGCGCGGTGACGGGCGGTGGACCCTGCGGGAACGCCTGCCGGAGGGCGAGTGCCTCGGTCAGGTCGTTGAGCGCGGTCGAGGTGCCGTGCGCCTTGACGTAGCCGACGTCGGCGGGGTCGAGCCCCGCGTCCCGCAGCGTCGCCGTGATGCACGCGGTCGCGGCGGCGGCGTCGGGCCGCGGCGCCACCACGTGGTGGGCGTCGCAGGTCTGCGCGTAGCCGCCGATCTCGGCCAGGACGTCCGCGCCGCGGTCGAGCGCGTGGTCCAGCCGCTCCAGGTGGAGGAAGGCCGCGCCCTCGCTCAGGACGAGCCCGTCGCGGTCCAGGTCGAACGGGCGCGAGGCCAGCGCCGGGCGGTGCCGGGTGCTCAGGACGCCGAGCCGGGTCAGACCGGCCACGCCCATCGGGACCAGCGGCGCCTCGGAGGCGCCGGCGAGGACGGTGTCGCAGCCGCCGTCACGGATGAGCCGCGCCCCCTCGCCGATCGCCGTGGTGCCCGACGCGGAGGACGTCCCGATGCTGACGCAGGGCCCCTGCCGGCCGGTCAGTCGGGCGATGAGCTGGGCGGGAGCGTTGGGGAGCAGCCGGGGTACGGCCATCGCCGCCATCCGGCGCGGACCGCCCTCGTGGTAGGCGACGGCCTGCGCGGTCCAGGTCTCCATCGCGGTGCAGGCGCTCCCGGACACGACCGCGTGCACCCCGCCCGCGGAGGCCGGCGCTCCCGCGTGCCGCAGCGCCTTCACCGCGGCGACCAGCGCGTACTGGGCGAACAGGTCGTTCTGCCGGATGTCCTTGTGCGGCATGTACGGCGTGGGGTCGAAGCCCTTGATCTGGCAGGCCGCCAGCAGCTCCAGGCCGACGGCGGACGCGTCGAACCGGTCCAGCTCGCGGGCCGTGCTCTCGCCCGACACCAACTGCCGCCAGAACGCGTCGGGTTCGTCCCCCGCCGGGGTCACGAGCCCGACGCCGGTCACCGCCACCCGGGGGCGGCCGCGGTGGTCCACCAGGGGACCGCCTGTCACGCCTGTCACCTTGTGCTCCATCGCTTGCTCCTGTTACGGGTGGATCGGGTGCCGCGCCCGGCCCCGCGCGGGCGGGACCGGACGTGGCTGTCGTGCCGGAGGCTGCTTTCATGCCGGACGCTGCTGTCGTGCCGGACGGCTGCCGAGAGGGTCGGCTCCGACGGGTTCGGTCAGATGGGCAGCCAGACGGAGAGCGCCCGCGGCTCGAAGCGGGAAAGCTTGCGCGTCTCACCGTCGTACTGGGCGTTCTCCAGCTGGATGTGGCCCTCTTCCCGCATGTTGTAGTTGCACACGGCCCACTTGTCCTCGCCCAGCTTGTTCCGGCACCCGCCGGTGCGCCCGTAATTGGTCGCCCAGAGCCCGACCGCGGACTTCCCGTTGGCCTTGGTGTCCTTGACGTAGACCTTGTCGCCGTCCTTGTCGAAGCAGGTCTTGACGCCGGTGCTGGTGATGCACGGTATCCGCGCCGTGATCGCGTCGGCGTCGGCGGAGGCGACCACGCTGTCGTCGATCTCGATGCCCTCGACCATCTCGGCCGACGCCTGTCCGCCGAGGGCCGTCACGGACACGACCAGTGCGGCGAGGCCGACTCCGGCCGTCGAAAGCGACCTGTTCCACCGGCTTTTCATCGACACTTTCGAATCTCCTTCGGGGAGCGAACGATGAAGCGTGCGGCCTGAAAAGCGCACGCGGGGGAAAGACCGGAACCCGGCGCGGTACGAAGACATCCCCCCTGCCCTGCGCGGGCCGACGCACCGAAAGTCCGGGGCCGTGGCGCCCCTTGCGGCTTTCGGTATGCGGAAACCTATGAGTCGTTCACGACATCGTCAATGAACGATGGGTGGAGGGTGCACGAAACCACAGGTCAGGCGCGGGAATTGATGCAATGAGGTGAGCGCTAACGCAAAGCCGGGCGGGATGCGTCCGGGAGGGGCCGCCTTACCGTCAGTGCGACGCCTGATCAGGGCCGCCCCGCTTGCGGGCGTAGTGGCGGCGTGCCCGGTCGCGGTTGCCGCAGTCGCCCGAACTGCACCAGCGCCGGGCGCCGTTGCGGCTGCGGTCCAGGAAGAACCAGCCGCAGCCCCGGCCTTCGCAGCGGCGCACCCGGGACAGCTTTTGGGTGTCGCCGAGCAACTCCTCGGCCAGGAGGGCGAGTTCGTCGGGAAGAGAGGTGGGCGCCCAGCGCAAGGGGAGCGCCGGCGGAAGCGCGGCGTGCGCGCGGGCGGACACGAAGGCGTCGTGCAGGGTCTCGCAGGCGAGGGGCGGCGGCTCCACGCCGGCCGCCGCGGCGTCCAGCGTCGCGCCGAGGGCGTCGCGCAGGCGGAGCAGGGCGGGTACGTCGGCGGCGGTCGCCGGTGTGAGGCCGGCGGCGGCGGCCCAGCGGGCCCACGCCGCGGCGTCCGGTACGAGCTCGGCGGCGCGCGTGCCGTCGGAGCGCCAGACCGCGGTGTTCACCAGGTCGAGCACGGGGTGGCCCGCGACGAACCGCGGCTCGGGGGCCTCCGCCGGGCCGCCGGTGAGGGGTTCCGTCCGGTCTTCGATCACCCCCTCACTCTATCGCGGCGCACTCATGTCTAATGACCTAAAGCCAAATAGCCTGTTAGGGTCGGCGCGTCAGCCACGGAAGATCACAGACGGCAGATCACAGAAGGCAGGGGAGCAACTGTGCAGGTCCAGCTCAATGACGTCGCGCGTGCACTGCTCGACGGCAGGAACTTCGCCACCGTCGCCACACTCGGCAAGGACGGGGCGCCCCAGACCTCCGTCGTCTGGGTGGCGAGGGACGGCGACACGGTGGTGTTCTCCACCACCGCCGGCCGCCAGAAGGGCCGGAACCTGGCCCGGGACCCCCGGATCGGCATCACGGTCTACGACGTCAGCGATCCGTACCGCTCCGTGGACATCCGGGGCGTCGCGGAACTCGTCGAGGATCCGGGCAGGGAACTGCCCCGCCGGCTCTCGCACAAGTACCTCGGCGAGGACCCGCCGGCCGAGCCGGACGAGGTGCGCCGTCTGATCGTGCGGGTGACGCCGCACAAGGTCACCGGCTTCTCCGTCTGAGCCCTCGCCCGCCGGGCCGCCGCGCCGTCAGACGGTGATGTCCAGCATGTAGTTGGTGTTGATGACGAAGGTCACCAGGTTCGTCCCCGTGCCGAAGAGGCCGGACCCCGAGTCGCGTGCCTGGTTGCTGGAGCCGCGCTCGGTGGCGCTGCCGGAGGCCCCGGTGCTGTCCCGGTCGAAGCGGCGGTCGATGGTGAACCGGAGGGTCTGCCCGGTGTCCGTCCGCCTGAGGGTGTCGGTGGTCCGCGTGGTGTAGAAGAGGTCGCCGCTGCCGGTCACCGAGCCGGAGACCGTCAGCTCGGCCGGAAAGGACTGGTCGGGCGTCGCACAGCGGAAGCCGCTCGCGCTCTTGCCGTCGACGGCGCCGTTGACGGGATGCACGTTCACGTTGATCGAGCCGGCGCAGTTGTAGGTCACCAGCGGTGCTCTGGCGGCGCCCGCCGGGGCGACCGCCGCCAGGAGCAGGGCCGCCGCCGCACCGGCGGCGGCCCAAGTGCGCGTGGGCGTGAGGACCATCGGCTTCTCCTTCACCCTGCGGTGCGCGCGGAGCACGCGCGATACGGGCGGTGTCCGCACCGCCCGTATCCGAGTGTGAGGCCGGGGTTCCGACGTGGACATCGCTCGTTCAGGTGACGCCGGTGCCGGCCGTCACCTGACGTGCGCCGCCGGGCCGCGGATCAACCGGCGTGGCGTTCCGGGCCCGTGAGCTCGAAGCGGGCCACGTCGCCCTCGGTGCCGGAGCGGCGGAAGCCCGCCTTCTCCAGGACGCGGACGGACGCCGGGTTCGACAGCTCCGCGCCGGCGGCCACGGTACGGACGCCGGGTGCCGCGAGGGCGAAGTCCGCCAGCGCCCTGGTGGCCTCGGTGGCGTAGCCCCGGCCGCGGCGCGAGGCGACGATGCCGTAGCCGAGTTCGAGGGTGCCCTCGGCGGGCGGCCAGAACAGGCCGATGGAGCCCACCACCCGGCCGCCGACCCGCTCGACGATCAGACGGTGGCCGTGCTCGCCGAGCCATGCGGGGTTCTGCTCCAGGAGACCGGCTATGACGCGGTCGCCTTCGGCGGGAAAGTCGTCCGCCCAGTCCGCCGACGGGGTGCCGGCGAGGACGGCGGCGGCTTCGGCCGCGGTCCAGGGGCGGAGGACGAGGCGGTCGGTGATGAGCTCGGTGGGGGACGTCGCGGTGGAGTAAGACACGTGGTTCTCCTGGTCGTTGTGGTGACGACCGGACCGCGCCTTATCGCTGGGGCGCGGGCCGGATGAGGGCATGACGAAGAGGGCCTGTGGCGGCCATATTCATCAACCTCCTCATCCGTGATCACACGCGACTCTCGCGTCGCGCGACGTTAACACTCCGCTGTGTGGGGCGTAAAGGAGTTTCGTGGCCCCTGTCCCTCCCCCAGAGGGGGCACCCCCAGCCCTCAAACGCCGGACGGGCTGAAGTCGGCCCCGCCCCCAGCGACCAAGATCGCTGGATGCACAATGCACGTATGCCGACAACGACGCCGGCGGCCCTCCACGACGCCGCCCCCATCAGCCGCATCCTCGCCCGCGCCTTCGACAGCGACCCCATGATGCGCTGGTTCTTCCCGGACGAACCCTCGCGAGAGGCCTCGCTGGCCGCCTACTTCTCGACGATCTTCACCCGGCAGTACGCGCTCAACGGCGTCTGCGAACGCACCGAGAACGCCGCCGCGTTCTGGGTGGCGCCGGAGGCGCAGGAGAAGGCCGTTCCCGACGCGGAGACCATCCAGGAGCTGGTGGCCCTGCTCGGCGACCGGGCCGGACTGTTCGGGGAGGCCGTCGAGACGGCCGCCCGGCACACGCCCCAGGAGCCGCACTGGTCCCTGGCATTGATAGGCGCCGACCCGGCCGCCCAGGGCCGGGGGGAGGGGTCCGCCCTGCTGCGCTCCGGCCTGGCCAAGGCCGACGCGTCGGGCATGCCCGTCTACCTGGAGTCCTCCAAGGAGTCCAACATCCCCGTCTACGAGCACTTCGGCTTCACCGTGCGCGAGGAGATGAAGCTGCCGGGCGGCGGCCCCACGCTGTGGGGCATGTGGCGCGCGCCGCGCCGCCCGGCCGACGCCTGAGGTGCCGAGCCGCCCCTACGGACGGACGTAGGGGCGGGTCATGATCTCCATGTTGTGACCCGACGGGTCCTCGAAGTACGCCCCGCGCCCGCCGAACAGGCCGTTGACCCGGCCCGGTTCGGTGTGGTGCGGGTCGGCGTAGTACGTGACCCCGAGGGCCTCCAGCCGGGCGATCATGCCGTCGAACCGCTCCTCGGGCACGAGGAACGCGTAGTGCTGGGACTGGACGGGCTCGTCGCGCTTCTCGTAGTAGTCGAGCGTCACGCCGTTGCCGAGGTCGACCGGGAGGAACGGCCCGAAGGGGGCGCCGACCTCCAGGCCGAGGACGGCGGCGAGGAAGTCCGCCGACAGTCGGCGGTCCGCGGCGTAGACGACGGTGTGGTTCAGCTGGACGGCGGGGGATGTGGGCATGGCGTGAGATCTCTCCGTGTCTGGGGTTCGCTGATGCGCGCGCGGCGCCGCGCGAAGGGCGCCGGCCGGAAGGCAGGACAACGGAGAGAAGGGCGGGGCTCGTGCCCGCCTCGGGCTCACGCCGAGGCCGGGAACCCTGTTCGTGCGTGGCGCATGGCCGACCCGGCAGTCACACGGCGACTCTATCGCACGGGTTGACGGAGCGTCAGTATGCGGGGTGCCGCACCGCGGTCACCGCCACGGCGGCGTACCGCAGGGTGAACGAGCCCCCCAGCGCGTCGACGGCGGCGCCGACGCCGTCCCGCACCCGCTCCAGGACGTCCGGCGGAAGCCCCGTGTGGCCGCCCGTGGTGGGCAGTTGGTCCAGCCACTCGTCCCGGGTGTACGCCCGCTCCCAGTCGAACCGCCACCGCTCGGGCGCGCCGAACGCGCCCGCGCCCCGGATGCCGTCGGCCGCCCGCTCGCACAGCGGCAGGTAGGGGTCCGGGCCGGTAGCCCACTGCCGGGCGGCGAGCGAGCCGGGCAGGAGCCGGTCGTAGACCGCGGCGAACGCCCCGGCCACCTCGGGCGACGGCAGTGCCGCGTTCCAGAACACGGCCAGCCGGCCGCCCGGCCGCAGTACCGCGGCGGCCTTCGCCGGGCCCGCGGCGGGGTCGATCCAGTGCCAGGTCTGCCCGGAGACGACGGTGTCGAAGGTCCGGCCGGCGGGGTCCCAGGTCTCGAAGGCGCCGGTCTCGACGTCGAGTCCGCCGCGCCGCGCCCAGGCGGCCATCCGGTCGTCGATCTCGACGCCGAGGACGGTGTGGCCGGCCGCGCGGAACTGCCGGGCGGCGATGCCGGTTCCGGTGCCGACGTCGAGGAGGTCGGGCCCGGGGCTTTCGGCGGTGATCCGGCGTGCCAGCGCGTCGGGGTAGCGGGGCCGCGTCCGGTCGTACCGTTCGGGATCCCTGCCGAACGACTCCGCGACGCGGCGGGCAAGATGAGGTGCGTGAGCTGAGGGACGTGCTCCCTCGGGCAAGGGAGTGGGCATGCGCCCACTCTAGTGGGCGAGTGCCCACTTGTCAGGGGGCGGCCGGTGGAAGGGAGCGGTACGCGATGCCGACGGGCGTGGCCATGCGGGATGCGCGGGAGCAGCTGTTCGACGCGGCGGAACGGGTCCTGCTCCGGGCCGGTCCGGCCGCGCTGACCAGCCGGGCCGTCACCGAGGAGGCGGGGTGCGCCAAGGGCGTCCTGCACCGGCACTTCGCCGACTTCGACGCCTTCCTCGCCGGCCTGGTGCTGGACCGCGCCCGACGGATCGGGGAACAGGGCGCGGCCCTCCGCGCCGCCGCCGGGACGGGCGACGTCATCGGCCGGCTCGCCGACGCCCTCACCGGCCTGTTCGAGTCGGTGGCCGTGGCGATCGTCGGGCTCGTCACCTCCCGGGACGGGCTCCGGGCCCGGCTGCGCGACGAACGGCCCACCGGCGTACCACTCCTGACGGACGCGGCGGCCGTCCTCGCCTCCTACCTCGCCGCCGAGCGTGACCTGGGCCGCCTCGCCCCCGACGCCGACGTCGACGTTCTCGCCCCCACGCTGATCGGCGCCGCGCACCTGCTCTTCGCCGACCGGACGGGCCCGCCGCCCGGGGCGGACGCGGTGCGGAGGACCGTCGCGGCGGTGGTGGGCGGGGTCGTGCGCCTTCAGTGATCGCGCGTGGTGTGCCGGCGCAGCCGTCGGGCCTCCTGGAAGAGGCGGTTCGTGCGGTCCGCCAGGACGCCGCCCAGGAGCAGGTCCGGCGTGTAGAAGGGGCGGGCGGCGGCGGCCACTTCCCGGGCGGACAGCGCGATCTGGTGGAGCCCGGCGCGGCGGAGCTCGTCGATCGAACTGCCCCAGACGACGCGCCGTACGTTCGCCCAGACCAGCGCGCTCATGCACATCGGGCAGGGCTCGCCCGTGGTGTAGAGCGTGGTGTCGGCCCAGCCGCGGTTGCCGTGGCGGCGTACGTAGTCGTTCATCGCGGCCATCTCCCCGTGCAGGACCGGGTTGTTCCGCATGGTGTTGACGCCGCTCGCCAGGACGTCGCCGTCGCGCGTGCCGACGATCACCGCGCCGAAGGGGTAGGCGGGGTTCTCCCCGGCTTCTTCGATGGCCAGTCGCATGAACCGCTCGTGATCGGAGCCGGTGTCCGGGGGTGCGGGCCGCTCGGTGGGGCGTGGCAGCGCCGCGCCGGCCGCCGTCTCCAGGAACCTGCGTCTGCCCAGGATCACGCGCCTCCTTCGCCGGCCGCCCGGTGGTGGCCGAGGAGGTCGTCGACCTCGGCCTGGAACAGCAGGGCCGGATCGACGTCCATGCCCGCGAAGTGGCCCGCGAGTTCCAGGGACAGGACGCCGTGCAGCCGGGTCCAGAAGACGAGGGCGCCGTGCTCGGACGCCAGCGTTTCGACCAGGGTCGCCATGATCCCGTCGGAGATGCCGGTGATGTCCTCGGGCGCCCGGTAGCCGGGGACGGGGGTGCCGTAGATCAGCAGGTACCGCTGGGGGTCCGCCAGCGCCCAGTCGCGCCAGGCGTGGGCCAGTCCGGCCGGTCCCGCTCCGGCGGCGGAGGCGGC
>NZ_JAIQLH010000086.1 GCF_020037025.1 Streptomyces huiliensis
TGGGCCAGTCCGGCCGGTCCCGCTCCGGCGGCGGAGGCGGCGTGGACCGTGTCGGCGAGGCTGCGGTACGCGTCCCGGACGAGCTCGGTGATCAGCTCGTCGCGGCCGGCGAAGTAGCGGTAGAGGGCGGGGCCGCTCAGGCCCATCCGCTTGGCGATCGCGTTGAGGGAGAGAGCCGAGGCGCCTGCCGTGGCGATCTGCTCCCAGGCGTGCTGCTTGATCTCGGCGCGTACCTGGGTGCGGTAGCGCTCGCGGGGGGTGGCCGCGGGGGGCTTCACCATGGTCTGCCGTCCTTCCGGCCTGTGGCGGCTAGAAGCTCAAGGTTTCGTTAGAGGGTATCGCTTCGGCTCTTGTGTGTGGGCCGCCTCTAGCGTTATACCTTCTAACGAACGTGTGAGGCCCTAGTTCGCGGATCCGCTCCGGATCCGCCCAGCCCGCCAGGGGAGTGCCATGTCCGGCATCAGCAGCTTCCGTTCCGCCGCCCTGTCCGCCGTCCCGCTCGTCGCCGTCGCCGTCCTCGGCGCCACCGCGGCGCCCGCCGGGGCCGTCGCGCCCCGGCCCGCCGGGTCCCTCACCTGCGGTGGGAAGGGTGTCGACCCGCAGGCCCTCGTCCGGCACCGGACCGAGACCGTGATCCACGCGCCGCTGCGTACCGTCTGGAAGCTGCAGGCCGACGTCGAGCGGTGGCCTTCCTGGCAGAAGACGGTCACCGCTGTGAAGCGGCTCGACGGCGGTCCGTTGCGCGCGGGTTCGGCGTTCCGGTGGACGACGCCCGTGCCGCCCAACCCGTCGACCCCCGCCACGAGCCTGGAGATCACCTCGACCGTCGGGCAGCTTCGGAAGGGCTCGTGCGTGCGGTGGACCGGGCCCGCGGTGGGGGAGGGGCTGCGGATCGAAGGGGTGCACGTCTGGAACTTCACCCCGGTCAAGGGCGGTGTCCGGGTGCGCACCGAGGAGACGCACGCCGGCGGGGAAGTGGAGGCGAACGTCCCTGTCGCCACCGGGATTCTGCGGCAGGGGCTGGAGGCGTGGCTGCGCGACCTCAAGGCCGCCGCGGAAGCCCGCGCCCGCGACGGCCGTCCGGGGTGCGCGGGGTGAAGGCCGTCAGCCGGTCGTCCACCGGTGGTCGGGGAGGAAGCGGACGTCGTACCGGTGGGGGACCGTCGCGAACTTCTCGGGGGACGGGACGACCGGCTCGCGCGGCAGGCCGAGCGCGTCGGCCGGTGCGCCGAGGGTCTCGAAGAACCGCTCGAACGTGCCCCCGGGGCCGGCGGCGACGCCCACGACGCGGCTGTGGTGGCGCTCCATCCGGTACGCGTGCGGGCAGTTGCGGGGGACGAAGCCGAAGTCGCCGGGGGTCAGCAGCCGCTCCTGCTGCCGGCCCTCGGTGTCCTCGACGAAGAGGCGGACGGCGCCGGCCGTGACGTAGAAGACCTCGTAGGTGTCGGCGTGCACATGGGCCGGGATGAGGTCGCCCTTCGGGCCTTCCACGGTGAAGAAATTGAACATGTTCTCGGTCTGCTCGCCGCCCGCGTAGACGGTGACCAGGTCGCCGAACAGGTGGGCGCGGTCCCCCTCGCCCTTCTCGACGAAGTACGGAACGCCGGGCTCGGCGGGTATGCGGGACGCCTGCCGGTAGGCGGTGGCGTACTCGATGGTCATGTGATCTCCAGGGGGATCGGTTCCGGAAGCGGCGGGGACGGCCTTCGGAGCGAATGTCAGGTAGCCTGACATGACAGATGGGCGGCGGGCAAGCCGCCGCCCCCACCTCGGACTCCGGATCCCGGACCCTGTCCGTCCGGCCGCACCCTTCGTGAGGAACCGATGCACCGCAGCCTTCCCCAGCTTCTCGGTGAGGGGCGCCGATGGTTCGACGACGGGCTGTCGGCCGCCATGGAGGCGGCCGGCGCCACGCCCGTGTCCCCGGCCCAGGTGCAGCTGTTCTCGGTGCTCGACCCCGAGGGCACCACCGTCTCCGAGCTGGCCCGGCGCATGGGCGTGACCCGGCAGACCGCGCACCAGGCCGCCCACGGGCTGATCGCCGCCGGGCTGCTGGAGCAGCTGCCCGACCCGGGATCCGCCCGGCGGCGGCTGGTCCGGCGTACGGGGGAGGGGGAGCGGGCGCACCGTCAGGCGGTTTCGGTGCTCGCCGAGTTGGAGGGGCGGCTGGCCTCGCGGATCGGGGGCGAGGCGGTTGCCGCGTTGCGGGCGGCGTTGGAGGCGGGGTGGGGTGAGCCGCCGGTGCTCGGGTGAGCTTCCCGGGGCCCTGCGGGCGGCTGTGCCCCGGTCCCGCCCCTTCGCCGTTTCCTGGGGCTGCGCCCCAGACCCCCCTTGCGCGGCTCCGCCGCTCGTCCTCAACCGCCGGACGGGCTGACCATCCAGCCCGTCCGGCGTTTGGGGACAACCGCGCGGAGCGCGGTTTCAGGGGGATCGGGGCATCCTTACCCCGCTCTCAACTCCGCGCGCGGTCCACGTACTCGAAGACCGACCCGTCCGGATGCCGGGCGACGAGATTCCGCCCGATGGGCGTCGGCACCGGTCCCGCGATGACCTCCGCGCCGACGGCCTTCAGGTCGCGGACCGCCTCGTCCACGTCCGTGACGGCGATGGTGGCGGTGATCTTCCGCAGGATCGAGAGTTCCGCCTCGGGGCCGCTCATCAGGAAGAAGCAGCCGACCGCGGCGACGGCCACGCCGCCCCGGCGGAAGCGGACCGCTTCCGCGCCGGTCAGTCGTTCGTAGACGGCGATCGCGGCCTCCAGGTCGCCGACACACACCCTTAGCGAAGTCCCCAGAATGTTCATGGCAGCCAGGCTAGTTGTCCCGCGGCGGCGCGGAAGACGGCCTTCGGGGGGCGAAACTCCGTTCTGCGCAAGCGAGTTCGGCCGCGGTGGTGTCCTCTTCACGGGCGTCCCGGTCGTCGGGCATGGTGGATTCCCGTCCGGTATCCGGGAACGGCGTCTCGCCGAGCGGTCCGGTCCGTCACCCGCCCGCCCGTGTCAGGCGGCCGTGCACCGCCGTGATCTGCGAAGGTGGACAGAAAAACGTGTGCGGAAACGGAGGTGCGCAGGGATGCGACAGGGCCACGCGTTCCCGGCCCCCGAGCGCGGGCTGCCCGTCCTGCCCGAGCTGCACGAACGGTTCGCCGAGGCCGCTCCCCGGACCGTGCCGGAACCGGTCGGCGGCGGCCCGGACATCCGGGCGGCGGCCTGTGGCTACCGGATCCGCAGGGGGCCGGCCGCGGATCCGTCCGACGTCCTCGCCGCGCCCGGCGCCCAGCCGCTGCTGCTGGCCCTGTTCGCCTCCGCCGGTGGCGAGGTGCTGCTGACCCGCCCCTGCGCGTCCTGGTACGCGCCGCTCGCCCGGCTCGCCGGCCGGCTGGCGTACCACTTGCCCGTCACGGCCGAGGCCGGCGGCGTCCCCGACCCCGTCGCCCTGCTGGAGACCGTCCGCAGGATCCGCGCCGAGGGCGGCAGACCGCGCTTCCTCGTCCTGTCGGTCGCCGACGACACCACCGGCACGGTCGCCCCGCCCGAGCTCGTGCACGAGGTGTGCGAGGCGGCGGCCGGCGAGGGCCTGACGGTCGTCAGCGACGAGACGTGGCGGGACGTCCGCCACGACCCGCACGCCACCGTCTTCGTCGGGCCCGCGGAGATGGACCCGGACCGGGTGGTGGTCCTCACCGAGCTCGCCGGGACCCTCCTGCCGGCCGCCTGGCCGGCCGCGTTCGCCGTCTTCCCGCGCTCCGGCCGCGGGGCCGTGCTGCGCGCCCGGGTGGCGTCCGTCCTCGACGCGCTGCGCGCCGAACTCCCGCCGCCCGTGGCCGCCGCCGC
>NZ_JAIQLH010000087.1 GCF_020037025.1 Streptomyces huiliensis
GGCCAGCCCGGAGGCGCGGGACCGAACGCGCCGGGCGGCGGACCCGGCGGCGGGCCGGGCGGGCGGTCACGGGGCGGCTGGGGCGGGGTGGCCATGCGTCCAGCGTCCTCCGCCGGGCGCCGCCGCCACCGCGGGGTGACAGGACCGTCACACGTCCCGCGCGGGAGCATGACATTCCGTCACGGTCCCTGGACCGTCACGGCTTCCGCGCCGTCATGGTCCCCGCTCCCACCCGCGTGGCGCACCGCACCAGCCCGACGATCCGACCGTACGATTTTCCGGATGACGGTCGATACGCACCAGAATGTCACCTCGGCGAAGGCGCGGGCCGCCTGCCTCCTGCTGGCCTTCCGCCACGGCAACCAGCGCGCCTTCGACGACGGCCTGCCCTCCGACATGGCGGCGGACGAGGCCCGTTACCTCGTCGCCGCCCTCGTCTGGATCGCCAACGAAGCGGTCCGCAAGGTGTACCGGCCCGCCGTCACCGACCGGGTGCTGCGCCACCTCGCCGGCCGCTCGCCGGACGAGCCCGGCTGGGTCCGGACGGACGAGGAGGCGGCGCCGGACGTCGCGCTGCTGCTGGAATCGGTGTGGCGGGAGGACACGGACGCGGTCCGTGAGCTGGTTCGGGCCACGCCCGACACCACGTTCCTGCTCGGCAAGCTGCTCCAGGCCGTGGCCCTGCTGCTGCCCCGGGTGCCGGAGGACGAGTTGCGCGGGGTGCTCAGCGAACTGCGCGGAGGAACGCCTCCAGACCCGCCAGATCGTCCGTGTTGAGGTGGTCGACACCGGCCGCCAGCAGCTCCCGCCACACCGCGTCCCGCGCCGGACCGGGCAGGTCGGGCGTCGCCCAGAATCGCACCCGCCGGTGCTCGGCGTGGGCCTGCCGGACGATCCGCCGCAGCGCCGCCCGCTCGGCCTCGGGCATCGGACCCACCCCCTGCCAGCGGAAGTTCTGCCCCCAGTTGTCGCTGACGAGTGGGAGGAACGAGGCGGGCACCGCGGTACCGAGGTCGGCCGGCCGCCCGTCGTAGCCGGCGTACCGCACCCGTTCCGCCTCCATCGGCCCGCGGGCCGCGCGGTCGCCGGAGACCACCGCCGTCACCGCGCCGGTCCTGACCCGGCCGTCCGCGCAGACGGTGAGGATCTCCCGGTAGCGGCGGAGTTCCCGGGACAGGGCGCGGTACGTGGGGTCGCCCGCGGACTTGATGTCGATCAGCAGCTGGAAGCCGCGGCCGTACCCCCGGTACACCCGCCCGCCGTTGGCCCGGACGCGGCGCAGCAGCGGGTCGAGGTAGAGCGCGGCGAGGGTGCGCCGCGGGTCGAGGCCGACGGGGTCGTGCGCGACGAGCAGCTTCTCGCCGACGAGCCAGATGTCGGCCTCGACGCTGGTGAAGCCGTGGGCGAGCGCGTCGGCGAGGGGGCGCGGGTGCTCGTAGTCGTTGTGGGCGTGGGCCTGCCGCAGGGGAGGCGGGGTGTGTCTGCCGCGCGCGGTGCCGGCGAGGGCGGGCGGGGCGACGGTCCCCGCGAGGGCGGCGCCCAGGGTGACGACGACGGCGCGGCGGGTGTGGCGCGACGGCCCGGGGCGGCCGGAGACGGACGGGGTCACGGTCCCTCCTGGGGAGCGGGAGTTCGGGGGAGCGGGAGTTCGGGGGACGGACATGCGGCCCGGGCGCGGGATACGCCTGTGCTGCGCGTGTCGCTGTCAGTGAAGTATCGGGGCCCGAAGGGCTGTTCGGGAGGGCCGTGCCGAGAGTTGCCGGGTTCGACGCCGGTGCTTTCACCGCCGTTCTTCCGGGGCAGGGATAGGGCCCCTTGTGGTGTGGTGCAGTCGACGGGTCTTCAGGGGTGACGGTGAGCAGACGCGGATGCCGCGTGCGCGCGGTGCTGACGGGGCTGGTGGCGTGGGTGTCCCTGGTCGCGGGGGCCGGCGGGACGACCGCGTGGGCCGGGCAGGAGGCGAAGGGGAGCGAACCGGGCGCCCTGTCGCTGGGCGCTCCGGCGGCGGTGGCCCCCGGGGTGGACTACCGGGAGTTCGCGCTGAAGGGTGGTCACGGTCCCGCGCGCGGGCACCTGCTGACCGTGGATCTGCGGGAGCGGCGGGTCTCCGTCGACCTGCTGTACCCGGGGGTGGTGGGGGCGAGGGAGAGCGTCTCACGGCTGGCCGACCGGCAGGGAGCCGTCGGCGGGGTGAACGGCGACTTCTTCAACATCGCCGAGGAGCAGCACCCGGGCGTCGACGCGACCGGCGCCCCCGTGGGTCCCGCCGTGGCGGGCGGCCGGGCGCTGAAGTCCGCGGTGCCGGACGGCCAGCGCTTCGGCCCGGCGCTGCCGCGCGGGGTCACCACCGAGGACGTGCTCGCGGTGGGCACCGACCGGGTGGCGCGGCTGGACCGGCTGCGCTTCGAGGGCGTGCTCCGGGCCGGGGGCGACGAGTTGGAGCTGAGCGGCTTCAACCAGTACGCGCTGCCGGTCGGCGGCGTCGGGGCGTACACCCCGGACTGGGGTGCGGCGTCCCGGCTGCGGGCCACGTGCGGCACCGACACGGACCGCGGCGCCCCGTGCAGCCGGACGACGCGGGAGGTCACCGTGCGGAACGGCCGGGTGGCGGCGGTGTCGGGCAAGCCCGGCAAGGGCGCGATCCCCCGGGGGTCCGTGGTGCTGCTGGGGCGGGACGGCGGGGCCCGGGACCTGGCCCGGCTGGAGGTCGGGGACCGGGTGGAGGTGTCGAAGCGGCTGCGCTCGCGGGAGTCCGGGGCGGTGCGCTTCGCGCTGGGCGGCTTCCCCGTCCTGCGGGACGGCCGCGCGCTCGGTGGGCTGGACGCCGCGACGGCGGCGGTGCGCACCGCGGCGGGGGTGGCGGACCACGGCCGGCGCCTGTACCTGCTGGCGCTGGACGGCCGGGCCGCCTACCGCCCCGGGCTGACCGTGGCCGAGCTGGCGGCCGCCATGCGGAAGCTGGGCGCCGTCGACGCGTTCAACCTGGACGGCGGCGGGTCGAGCACGCTGGTCACCCGGGGTTCCGGGGGGCACGCGACGGTCCGCAACCACCCCTCGGGCGGGGCGGAGCGGGCCGTGCCCAACGGGATCGGAATCTTCGTCAGGTAGACCGGCGGGCGCGGGCGAGGCGCCGTCCACACCGGACGGCGCCTCGGTACCGCGGTGCACCGTGGCTGCGACGCTGGCCCGCCGCGGCTCGGTGCCCGTCCCTGGCTCAGGGCCGCACGCTGGCGACCAGGTCGGCGGTGGCCGTGATGCCGTGCGAGATCGTCGGCGCGATGCTGGTGCTGGCCAGCATGAATCCCAGCAGGACGCAGACCAGCGCGTGGGACATCCGCAGTCCCCCATTGCGCAGGAACACCACGGCCAGAATCACGAGAAGCAGGATCACGGAGATGGAAACGGCCATGGTTGCCTCCTCGGCGGGGCTTCGGTCGTCCGCAAGTCTCGCGTATCGCGCCAGATGCCTTGGTATGGCACATGTCCTCCCTTCGGGTGACAAACTCCCGATCGGGTCAGTCGGCGGGCCGCGCCACGCCGCGGTACGGGTGACGTCCCGTGTCTACGTTCCAGGATTGTTCGACGGGCGTGCGGCCCCGGGCCTGCCTAGGCTGACGGAATGAGCCGCACAGTCCGGGAGCGCGGGCGCACCGCGGTGGAGCAGGGAACGGCGGGCGACGCCGCCGGGCGGGCCGCGGAGGCGCGGGAGGCCGGTCCCGGACCGGCCCCGGGCCGCCCGCTGCGCCGGGTGCCGGGCGCCTTCGCGCTCTTCTTCGGCCTGCTCGGCCTGTTCTGCGCGCTCACCTCGCTGATCCCGCCGCTGCGGCGCGCGGCGCACCCGGTGACGAACGCCCTGGACACCCTCACCGTCCCCACGGCGCCCAACCTGGCGTACGCGGTGTTCCTGCTGCTGCTCGCCACCGCGACGGCCGCCCGCAAACGGGTCGCGCTCTGGTTCGTCCTCGCGTACCTGACGCTGCTGGTGCTGGCGGACGCGCTGCTGCTCGCCGTCGGCTACTGGGACACGGTTCCGTCGCTGGTCCTGTCCCTGGCCGCGATGGCCCTGCTCGTCCTGGCACGCGGCGAGTTCTACGCCCAGGTGCGCCGGGGCGCGTTCGTCCGGGCGCTGCTGGTGCTGGTGGCCGGTCTCGCGGCGGGCACGCTGGTGGGCTGGGGGCTGGTGGAGCTGTTCCCCGGGACGCTGGAGCGCGGCGGCGGCAACCGGCTGCTGTTCGTGGCCAACAAGGTGTGCGGCGGGCTGGTCAGCGGCCGGCACTTCACCGGGCACCCGCCGCACCCGGTGTACTTCCTGCTCGGCCTGTTCGGCGCGCTGGCGCTGCTCAACGCGACCATGACGCTGTTCCGCTCGCAGCGGCTGGAGGCGGCGCTGCACGACGACGAGGAGCCGCGCATCCGCGCCCTGCTCGCCCGGTACGGCGGCCGGGACTCGCTCGGCTACTTCGCGACGCGCCGGGACAAGGCCGTCGTCTTCTCCCCCAGCGGCAAGGCCGCCGTCACCTACCGGGTGGAGGCGGGCGTCTGCCTGGCCTCCGGCGACCCGCTGGGCGACCCCGAGGCGTGGACGCCGGCCATCGACGCCTGGCTGGAGCTGGCCGGACGGTACGGGTGGCAGCCGGCGGTGATGGGCGCCGGGGAGGAGGGCGCCCGCGCGTACGCCCGCTCGGGCCTGGGCGCGCTCCAGCTCGGCGACGAGGCGATCCTCCAGGTGGCCTCGTTCGACCTGGAGGGCCGCGAGATGCGGGTGACCCGGCAGGCCGTCAACCGGGTGGAGCGCACCGGCGCGTCCGTCCGCGTGCGGCGGCACGCCGCGCTCTCCGACGAGGAGATGGGCGAGGTCATCCGGCGCGCGGACGCCTGGCGGGACACCGAGACCGAGCGCGGCTTCTCGATGGCCCTGGGCCGGCTGGGCGACCCGGCCGACGGGGAATGCCTGCTGGTCGAGGCGTTCGACAGCGAGGGACGCATGATCGCCCTGCTGTCCTTCGTGCCCTGGGGGCGGGACGGGGTCTCGCTCGACGTGATGCGGCGGGACCGGGCGGCGCCCAACGGCGTCATGGAGTTCATGGTGGCCCGGCTGTGCGCGCAGGCCGGCCGGTTCGGGATCAAGCGGATCTCGCTCAACTTCGCCGTGTTCCGCGCCGCGTTCGAGGAGGGCGCCCGGATCGGCGCGGGGCCGGTGCTGCGGCTGTGGCGCAGGCTGCTGCTGTTCTTCTCCAAGTGGTGGCAGCTCGAAGCGCTCTACCGGTCGAACGTCAAGTACAACCCCGAGTGGCACCCGCGCTTTCTCTGCTATGCGGACGCCGGTGCCCTCGCCCGGATCGGACTGGCCTCCGGCATCGCCGAGGGCTTCGTCTCGGTGCCCAGCCTGGGGCAGCTGTGGGGCCGGGGGCGGGCGCGCGGCCTCGTCAGCCCGGCGTCGACGGCCGGGCTCCCGTCGCTGTCCGAGCTGGGCCTCGGCGGCCCCGAGGCCGGGGGCGACCTGGTCAGGGACGAGCTGGAGCGGCTGCCCGAGCAGGTGCGGGTGCGCCGCCGCAAGCTCGACCGGCTCCGCCGGGAGGGCGTCGACCCCTACCCGCCGGACGCCCACCGGACACACACGGCCGCCGCCGTCCGCGCGGCGCACGCGGGGCTCGCGCCCGGCGCGCGCACCGGGGAGCGGGCGGCCGTGGCGGGCCGCGTGCTGCTGCTGCGCAACCACGGCGGGATCGCCTTCGCCGTGCTGCGCGACTGGTCGGGCGACCTCCAGCTCACCGTCGCCCGGGACGGTTCAGGGCCCGAGCTGCTGCGCCGCTTCACCCGGCTCGACCTCGGCGACCACATCGAGGCGGAGGGCGAGGTCGGCACCACCGACCGCGGCGAGCTCACCCTCTTCGTCACCCGGGCCCGGCTCATCGCCAAGTGCCTGCGCCCGCTGCCCGACAAGCGGCACGGGCTCACCGACCCGGAGGCCCGGGTGCGGATGCGGTACGTGGACCTCGCCGTCTCGCCGGACGCCCGGCGGACGGTCCGGGCGCGCAGCGAGGCCGTGCAGGCGCTGCGCGCGGGGCTGCTGGAGCGGGGCTACCTGGAGGTGGAGACGCCCATGCTCCAGCAGGTGCACGGCGGCGCGAACGCCCGCCCGTTCACCACCCACATCAACGCCTACGACCTGGACCTGTACCTGCGCATCGCCCCGGAGCTGTACCTGAAGCGGCTGTGCGTGGGCGGCCTGGAAAAGGTCTTCGAGCTGGGCCGCACCTTCCGCAACGAGGGCGTCTCCTACAAGCACAACCCCGAGTTCACCATGCTGGAGGCGTACCAGGCGTTCGCCGACTACGACGTGATGCTGGACCTGACGCGGGAGTTGATCCAGGAGGCGGCGGTCGCGGCGCACGGCGCGGCGGTGGCGGTGCGCGCGGACGGGTCGGGGAAGGCCGTCGAGCACGACATCTCCGGGCCGTGGCCGGTGCGGACGGTGTACGGTGCGCTCTCCGAGGCGCTGGGCGAGGAGGTGTCCGCGGACACCCCAGAGGCGGAGCTGCGGCGGCACTGCGACGCGGCGGGGGTGCCGCACCGGCCGGAGCAGGGGCGCGGGGACGTCGTCCTGGAGATGTACGAGCGGCTGGTCGAGGAGCGGACGACGCTGCCGGTCTTCTACAAGGACTTCCCCACCGACGTCTCGCCCCTCACCCGCCCGCACCGCGCGGACCCGCGGCTCGCCGAGCGCTGGGACCTCGTCGCGTTCGGCACCGAACTGGGCACGGCGTACTCGGAGTTGACGGATCCGGTCGAGCAGCGGAACCGCCTGACCGCGCAGTCGCTGCTGGCGGCCGGCGGCGATCCCGAGGCGATGGAGCTGGACGAGGACTTCCTGCGCGCCCTGGAGTACGCGATGCCGCCGACGGGCGGGCTCGGGATCGGCGTGGACCGGCTGGTGATGTTCCTGACGGGGCTGTCGATCCGCGAGACGCTGCCGTTCCCGCTGGTGCGGCACCTGTGACGGCCCCGGCCGTCGACGGGCGCGGGTCAGTCCTTGACGTTCTCGCGCACGCGCCGCGAGGGCGTGAAGACGTAGAGGTCGAGGATGCCCGGCGGGTCGGCGAGGCCGGGGCCACCCGCCTCCGTCCAGGCCGCGACATCGGCGGGGACGTCCGGATCGTTGCACAACCCCAGCCAGACGGGCCGTCCACCGGCCTCCCGGCCGGCCCGGGACGGCTGGACGACGATGACGTTCGCCTGCTCACAGGCGTCCAGGCAGTCGGTGACGCGCACGGCGGCCGTGCCGTCCACCGCCTGGCGCAGCGCGCGCAGCTGCTCGGCGTGGTCGACGCCGGGCACCTTGGGGGTGCCGCAGCAGCAGCCGCGGCAGACGGTGACGGTGCAGCGGTCCGCCGCGGGGGCGGCGGTGCCGGCGCGGCGGGGGCGTTTCCTCGCGGGGGCGGTCATCGGAGTGCCTCTTTCTGCGATGCCTGCACTTGCTGGACTTGCTGGGCTTCCTGCACTTCCTGCACTTCCCGCCAGCGGACCGTCCGGTCGCACCAGCGGTCCAGCAGGACCGGGTCGTGGCCCACCGCCAGCAGGCCGGCGCCGGTCTCGCGGCGGTAGTCCTCGACGACGGCGACCAGGGCGGCCGTCGTGGAGGCGTCGAGCATGGCCGTCATCTCGTCGCAGACCAGCCAGCGCGGCCGGAGCACCAGGGCGCGGGCCAGGCAGGCGCGTTGCAGCTGGCCGTCGCTGACCTCGTGCGGGCGGCGGGTGAGCAGGTCGGCGGTCAGGCCGGTGGCGGCGGCGAGTTCGCGGACGCGGTCGGGGGCCTCGGCGCGGCGGCCGGTCGCGCGGAGGGGTTCGGCGATCAGGTCGTGGAGCCGCAGCCGCGGGTCGGCGGACATCCTCGGCTGCTGGAAGACCACGCCGAACGCGGTGCGTTGCTCGCGCGGCGCGCGGTGCCGCCAGCCGCGTACGGGTTCGCCGTCCAGGGTCACCGTGCCGGCGTCGGGGCGGTGCAGCAGCGCCGCGACCCGCGCCAGGGTGGACTTGCCACAGCCGCTCGGCCCGAGCAGGCCGACGGATTCGCCCGCGGCCACGGTGAGGGAGGCATCACGGACGACGGGCCGGCGCGGTTCGTAGCCGGCGGTGATGCCGCGCAGCTCAAGCACGGTCGCTCCTCGGGTGGTGGCAGGCGACGCCGTCCGCGAGCGGCGGGACGGTGGCGCAGGCGTCCGCGGCGCGGGGGCAGCGGGGGGCGAAGGCGCAGCCGGCGGGGAGGTCGCCGAGCTCCGGCGGCATGCCGGGGATGGGGGTGAAGGCGCGTTCGGGCAGGGCGTCGAGCAGGCCGCGGGCGTACGGGTGGCGGGGGCCCGGTTCGCCGAAGAAGGCTTCGGCGTCGGCGATTTCGACGATGCGGCCGGCGTACATCACGGCGACGCGGTCGGCGATCCGCCCGGCCGCCGCCAGGTCGTGCGTGATCATCAGGAGGGTGTGGCCGCGGTCCACTTGGCGGCGGAGTTCGTCGACCGTGCGGTCCACGAGCTCGCGGTCGAGTCCCGTCGTCGGTTCGTCGGCGAGCAGCAGCGGGGCGTCGCCGACGAGGGCGAGGGCGGTGGCGGCGCGCTGGGCGAGGCCGCCGGAGAGCTGGTGTGGGTGGCGGTCGAGGTGGTCGGCGGGGAACGCGGCACGCTCGGCGGCCGCTTCCTCGCCGTCGCGCCGGCCGGTCAGCTCGCGGAGGGTCTCGCGGAGCTGCGAGCGGACGGTGCGGACGGGGGTGAGGTGGGCGGCGGGGCTTTGGGGGATGAGGCCGATGCGGCGGCCTCTGACCGTGCGGCTGAGCGTGCGCTCGTCCGCGGCGAGGAGGTCGAGCCGGGCCTCGTCCGCCTCGCCGCTGCCGAGCCAGGCGTGGCCTTCCGTGCGGGCGTTGCCCGGGAGGAGGCCGAGGAGCGCCGAGGCGAGGACGGATTTGCCGCAGCCGCTCTCGCCTATGAGGGCGAGGCATTCGCCTCGGTGGAGGCGGAAGGTGGCGTCGGTGACGGCGGCTATGGCGCGGTCTCCGCGCATGCGGAAGCGGACGGAAAGGTTCTGGACGTCCAGGAGGGGGGTGGGGGCTGGGGCTTCCTGCGGAGCTGTGCCCCTGCCCCGCCCCTTCCCATTTTCCGCAGGGGCTGCGCCCCCGCGCGCCCCCGCTTCGTCGCGGCTCCGCCGCTCGGCCTCAAACGCCGGCCGGGCTGATACGGCCTGCTCGTGCCCCTGCCGCCCGGCCGACTCAGCCCGTCCGGCGGTTGAGGACAACCGCGCGGAGCGCGGTTGCGGGGGTCGGGGGGCGGAGCCCCCGGTGGGAGACATCACAGCGTCAGCTCCGATCGCCGCCGCGGCGAGAGGCGCTCGCGCCAGGCGGCTGCCAGGGCCGCTACGGCCAGGGTGGGGACGATGATGAAGAGGCCGGGGAAGAGGGTGGGCCACCAGTCGCCGGCCAGCAGCGAACCCCGCGCCGCCTGCACCATGTTGCCGAGGCTGGCCTGGTGGGTGGGCAGGCCGAGGCCGAGGAACGACAGGGCCGACTCGTGCCAGATCGCGTGCGGGACCATGAGCACGGCGGCCAGCCCGGCCTGCGGCAGGACGCCCGGCAGCAGGTGCCGTACGGCGATCCGCAGCCGCGACGAACCGCCGGAGACGGCCGCGTCGACGAACGGGCGGGAGCGCAGCGAGAGCATCTCGGCGCGGACGATCCGGGCGGTGGACAGCCAGTGGGTGACGGCGATGGACGCGATGACCGGTCCGACGCCGGGCCGGAACATCGCCACCACGAAGATGCCGAGCAGCAGGTGCGGAACGGACGAGAACAGGTCGACGACGCGCATGACAACGCGGTCGGCCCAGCCGCCGAGCGCCCCGGCCAGGGCCCCCACCGCCGTGCCGATGACGGTGGCGACGAGGGCGGCGACCGCGCCGACGAGGAGCGAGACCCGCAGCCCGTAGACGGAGCGCAGCAGCAGGTCGCGGCCGACCTCGTCGGTGCCGAAGGGGTGGGACCAGCTCGGGGGCCGGAGCTTGGAGCCGAGGTCGACGGCCTGTTCGTCGAGGGGGACGAACAACGGGACCAGGACGACGGCCAGGACGGTCGCGGCGACGAGGGCGGCGCTGATCGCGCCCGTGGGCAGGCGCCGGGCGGGCGGTGCGAGGTCAGCCATCGAAGCCCACCCTCGGGTCGGCGAGGCCGTACAGCAGGTCCGACAGCAGGTTGCCGAGCAGCACGGCGGCCGTGGCCAGCACGGTGAGGGCGGCGAGCAGCGGGAAGTCGACGTTGGTCGCGGCGTCGACGGTGGCGGAGGCGATGCCCGGCCAGCTGAAGACGGTCTCCACGAGCAGGGCCCCGGTGATGAGTTCGGGGACGCGGGAGCCGATCAGGGTGAGGACCGGCAGCAGTCCGGAGCGGAGGGCGTGGCCCAGCAGGACGGTGCGCGGGGCGAGTCCGCGGGCGCGGGCGCCGCGTACGGGGTCCTCGTCGAGCGCGTCGCCGACGCCTTGGCGCACGTAGAGCACGAACCACGGCAGCTGGGTGACGGCGAGCACGGCCGCGGGGAGCACCAGGTGGGAGGCGACCTGGCCGGCGGTGACGGTGTCGCTGCCGGTGTCGGTGAGGCCGCCGGCGGGCAGCGCGCCGGCCTTGAGCGCGAAGAACCAGACGGCGAGCAGGCCGAGCCAGAACGGCGGTGCGGCCTCCAGGACGTACGCCAGGGAGGTGACGGCCCGGTCGAGGAGCCCGCCGCGGCGCCGGGCGGCGAGCACGCCGAGCGCGGTGCCGACGAGGACGGCGGCGGCGAAGGCGGTACCGCTGAGCAGCACGGACCAGCCGATGCGGGCGCCGATGGCGTCGGCGACCGGCTGCCGCAGGGTGGTGGAGACGCCGAGATCGCCGGTGAGGGCGCCGGTCAGCCAGTCCCACCAGCGGACGGCGAACGGCCGGTCGGCGCCGAGGTTGTGCCGCAGCTGGTCGAGGACGTCCTGGCCGGTGCCGGGGCCGCCGGCGCCCGCGTAGGCGCGGGCGGGGTCGAACGGGGAGGCGGCGGCCACGGCGAAGACGGCGAAGGTCACGACGAGCAGGACGGGGACGGCGGCGAGCAGCCGCCGTCCGGCCATGCGGGCCATGGGCCCCCAGGGGAGGGCCGTCGTGCGGGTCTTGCCGGAGCTCACTTCTTGGGCTGCCAGTCCTCGACGTTCCACCAGGGGCCGGCGCCGAGGCCGTGGTCGTGCGGCTCGACCTGGGTGGTGAGGTCCTTCCAGTCGTCCTTCATCACGTAGAGGTGGTCGACGTGGGTGAGGAAGACGTAGCCGGGGTCGTCGGCGAGGGCGTGCTGGATCTTGTCGTACGCGGCCTTGCGGGCGGCCTTGTCGCCGCTGCGGCGGCCCTCCTCCAGTGCCTTGTCGACCTCGGGGTTCTTGTAGGCGGCCATGTTGTTGAAGCCGTCGAGGGCGAGGGAGGAGTGCAGGAGGTTGTAGAGGTCGAAGTCGGGGTCGGCCGGGTTGCCGCCGCCGGCGAGGACGGCGTCGTCCTTCATGCGCGGCTCGATGACCTCCCAGGTGCCGCTCTGCACCTTGGCCCGGATGCCGATCTTCTTGGCGTCGGAGGCGAAGGCGAGGGCGTGCTCCTGGCGGAGCTTGTCACCGGCGGGGAACCAGAGGGTGAACTCGGCGCGCTCGCCGTCCTTCTCCCGGATGCCGTCGCCACCGGGCTTCCAGCCCGCGTCGTCCAGCAGCTTCTTCGCCTTCTCCGGGTCGTACGGGCGCTCGGTGCCCTTGGCGAACCACGCGCTGTCGGTGGGGACGGGCCCGTAGCCGGCCCGGCCCGCGCCCTCCAGCAGGCTCTTGATCATGGCGTCGCGGTCGACGGCGAGGTCGAGGGCGCGGCGGACGGCGGTGTCGCCGGTGACCTTGTTGGCGGTGGGCAGCGTCACACCGCGGAAGTCGGTGGTCTTGGCGGTGATCGTCGTCTTGGAGCCGTCGCCCTTGAAGCCCTTGACGAGGTTGGGCGGCAGGATGGCGCCGTCGAGGTCGCCGCTGCGCAGCCGGGTGGCCCGGACGTCGTCGTCCTTGATGATGGCCATCGTGAGCTTCTTGACCTTCGGCTCGCCGCCCCAGTAGTCGGGGTTGGCCTTGAAGGTCAGCTTCTCGCCCTTGCTCCAGCCGGTGAGGAGGTAGGGGCCGGTGCCGATCGGCTTGGTGTTGAACGCGCCGGTGTTGACGTCCTGCCCCTTGGCCGCGTGCTCGGGGACGATCGGCAGGACGGTGCGCTCGGCGAAGGGCGCGTAGGGGTACTTGAGGGAGAAGACGACGGTGTCGTCGCCGCGGGCGGTGACCTTGTCGACGGCGTCGAGCTCGCCCTTGTTCGCGTTGTTGGTCTTCTCGTCGAGGATGGTCCGGTAGGTGAAGACCACGTCCTCGGCGGTGAAGGGCTTGCCGTCGCTGAACTTCACCCCGTGCCGGAGCGCGAAGGTGTAGGTGCGTCCGTCGTCGGTGACCTTCGGGAGGGACGCGGCGAGGGCGGGGCGGAGCTTCATGTCCGCGTCGCGGCTCAGCAGGCCGTCGAAGATCTTGGAGTTGCCGTCCTTGCCGTAGCCGAGCAGGGGGCTGAGGGTCTCCGGCTCGTTGGCGATGCCGACGACGAGGGAGTCCTTGACTCCGTCGGCGGAGCCACCGCCGGCGGGCTTGGAGCAGGCGGCCGCTCCCGCGGCCAGGACGACTGCCGCGGCCGCGGCGGCCGCTCCCCGTATGGACCGGGCCGTCATGCCCTCCACCCCTGTTCACTGCTCAGTTGCTGTTGCGAATACCTCGCAATTAAATCGCACCAAAGCGGTGGCCATGATCCGGGGTGGCGGGACCGGGCCGGACGGCGGACGGCACGGCGGGGACGGACGGTCACCGGGACCGTACGAAGAGTGTGACGCACGGCACTGCCGGATCCCGCGAACGCCGGGGGCCGCCCGGGACAAGTACGCGTGCGGGCCGAAGTGACCGTCCGAAGTGACCGTCGCGCGAAAAGAGTTCACCGTGTCACCTCGGCCGTGCGCGCCCACCCTCCGGGAGGGCCTGTCCCGTTTCCGCGCACAGGGAGCTTGCCGCACACCATGAGTCCGAGCACGACGCCCGTCCCCGCACCCCCGCCGGCCTCCCCGCCGGCCGGCATCGCCGCCCCTCGCCCGGAAGCGGGCCGTCCGGCTTCCGGGATCCGCCTGCACTCCCTCACTGGGCTGCGCTGGTACGCCGCCCTGCTGATCTTCTGCTACCACTTCGCGTCCGAGCAGTCCGTCGCCGGAACCCGCGAGCACCGGGCCCTGCTGCGGAAGGCGCTGGTGGCGGGCCCGTCGGCGGTCTCCTTCTTCTTCATCCTCTCCGGATTCGTGCTGGCCTGGTCGGCCCGTCCCGGCGACAGCAGGACCGGCTTCTGGTGGCGCCGGTTCGCCCGGATCTACCCGAGCCACCTCGCCGGATTCCTCCTGGCGGTCGCGATGCTCCTCTGGATGGGCAGGACCCTCGACCCCGGCGTCGCCCTGGCCAACCTCACCCTGACGCAGGCATGGGTCCCCGACCGGACGGACTGGTGGTTCGGCTACAACGGGGTTTCCTGGTCGCTGTGCAGCGAAGCCCTCTTCTACCTGCTCTTCCCGTTCCTGATGCCCCTCTTCCGGCGGCTGACGACCACCGGCCTGCGGGTGGCGGTCGCCGTGGGCTGCCTCGCCGTCACGCTGTACCCGCTGTGCCGGGACGAGATCGGGCGGGCGACCGGCTGGAGCGCCAAGTTCACGCTCTACATAGCGCCGCCGGTGCGGCTGGCCGAGTTCGCGATCGGGGTCGCCCTCGCGCTGCTGGTCCGGCGCGGCGCCTGGCGGGGCCCGGGGGTGACGGTGAGCCTGGCACTGTGCGCCGGCGCCGTCCTGTGGCTGGCGCGCCAGGTGCCGAACGGCTTCCACTGGAGCGCCTGCACGGTGGTGCCGTACACGCTCGCCGTCGCCGCCGTCGCGCGGGCCGACGCCGAGGGGCGGCGCTCGGTGTTCCGGGACCGGGTCCATGTGTACCTGGGCGAGGTGTCCTTCGCGTTCTACCTCGTCCACGAGATGGTGATCTTCAGCGCCAACCATGCCTTCCGGGGGTACCGGCTCGCCCTGGTCCCGCACGTGGTGATCGTCTTCACCGTCTCCCTCGCCGGCGCGCTGCTCCTGCACGAGCTGGTGGAGCGGCCGGGCGTCCGGGCGCTGGCCGCCGTGACCCGGCGGCGGTCCGCCCGCGGGTCCGTTCCCGGGTCCGCCCCCGGTTCCGTCCCGGCTCAGGAGAGGACGAATCCCCGGTAACCGTCCCGGGCCACGGCGTCGCACTCCGCCCGGTACCGGTCGGCGCCGCCCGTGTACGCCAGGAAGACCCGCGGCTTGCCCGGGACGTTCGCGCCCATGTACCAGGAGGCGGCGGCCGGGTAGAGCGTGCCGGCGGCGAGGTCCGCGACGTGGGCGCACCAGTCGTCCTCGGCGCGCGGGGTCGCGTCGATCTCGGTGGCGCCGGCCCGGCGCAGGTGGGCGATGCAGTCGGTGATCCACTCGACGTGCTGCTCGATGGAGAAGACGGCGTTGCTGAGGACGGACGGGCTGAGCGGTCCGATCACGGTGAAGAGGTTGGGGAAGCCCGCCGAGACCAGGCCCAGGAGGTTCCGGGGGCCGTCCGCCCACTTCTCGCGGAGGGTCGTGCCGCCCTTGCCGACGATGTCGACGGCGACCTGGGAGCCGGTCAGGGCGTCGAAACCGGTGGCCAGGACCAGGACGTCGAGGAGGTACTCGCGGCCGGCGGTCCGGACTCCCTTGGGGGTGACCTCCTCGATCGGGGTCCTGGCGAGGTCCACCAGGGTCACGTGCGGCTCGTTGAAGGCGGCGTAGAAGCCGGTGTCGAGGCAGGGGCGCTTGGTCGCGAACGGGAAGGTGCGCGGGGAGAGGGCCTCGGCCGTCGCCGGGTCGGCCACGATCGACCGGATCTTGGAGCGGACGAACGCGGCGACGGTCTCGTTGGCGGCCTCGTCGACGAGGATGTCGGTGTAGGTGCGGAGCAGTCCGCTGAGGACACCCGAGTCCCACGCGGCCTCGTAGGCGGCGGCGCGCTCGGCGTCGTCCGCCTCCAGGGCGGACTTGGTGGGCGGCGCGAAGACGGTCCCGCCCCGGGACAGCCGCTGGGCGGCCCGGAACTCCGGGTAGCGGGCCTTGATCTCGGCGATCTCGGCCGCCGCCAGCGGGCGGTTGTGGGCCGGGAGCGCGTAGACGGGGGTGCGCTGGAAGACGGTGAGCTCGGCGGCCTCCGCGGCGATCACCGGGACGGCCTGGACGCCGGAGCAGCCGGTGCCGATCACGCCGACCCGTCTGCCGGCGAGGTCCACGCCGCCGGCCGGCCAGTCGGCGGTGTGGTGGACCGCGCCCGCGAAGGTGCCGAGGCCGGGTATGTCCGGGTCGTTGACGGCCGACACGCAGCCGGACGCGAGGACGACGAACCGGGCGGTGACGGTCTCCCCGGTGTCGGTGGACACCTCCCAGACGTGGCCGGCCTCGTCGTACACGGCCCGGGTGACGCGGGTGTTCAGGGTGATGTCGCGGCGCAGGCCGAAGCGGTCGGCGACGTGGTGGAGGTAGCGCAGGATCTCCGGCTGCGCGGCGTACCGCTCGCTCCACTCCCACTCCTGGTCGAGCTCCGGGGAGAAGGAGTACGAGTACGCCGTGCTCTCGACGTCGCAGCGGGCGCCGGGGTAGCGGTTCCGGTACCAGGTGCCGCCGATGTCGTCGCACGCCTCGAACACCCGGGTGCGGAGCCCGAGTTCCCGCAGCCGGTGGAGCTGGTAGAGGCCGGAGAAGCCGGCGCCGACGACGACGGCGTCGACCTGCGGGGAAGCCGCGGCGGGCCGGGCGGTGGGGTCCATGCGGTGCTCCTGACGGTGGCCTGGCGCGGGCAGCGGTACGGGTGGTGCCGGGGGTGGTCGGGGCGGGACGGAGCGGGACAGGGCGGAGCCGTCCCGGCGCGGTGGCCGGGACCGGCGGCCGGGCTCCCCGGCCGCACGCATCCCGTAGGGGCACATCCTCACCCGGCCCGCGCCCCGGGGGAAGACCCCGCCGGACCCCGGGGAAGACCTCGCTCCGGACTCCGCGAATCCGGCGTACTTCAGCGGGAGTCCGCGGCGCCCCGGCCGACCGGCCGTCCCGTCGACGCCCGTTCCACCAGCCGGGGCGTCGCGTCCCGGGTGCGGCGGGCCGGGCCGCCGTCCAGCAGGGCGATCAGTTCCTCGGCGGCGCGCCGGCCGAAGGCCGCGGTGTCGCGGGCGAGGGCGGTCAGCGGCGGGTGGGTGCTGCGGCAGAGGACGGAGTCGTCCCAGGCGACGATGGAGAGGTCGGAGGGGACGGACAGGCCGCGGCGGGCGGCGACGGCGAGGCCCGCGACGGCCATCACGTCGTTGTCGTAGACGACGGCGGTGGGCGGGTCGGGCGCGGCGAGCAGCCGGCGGGTGGCCTCGGCGCCCTGGGCGTCGGAGTAGTCCGTGGTCACGGAGGTGACGTGAAGGCCGTGGCGTTCGGCGGCCCGGCGCAGGGCGGCGCCGCGGCGCCGGGTGTGGGCGAGCTCGCCGAGGCCCGCGACGTGGGCGACGCGCCGGTGGCCGAGGGCGTCCAGGCGGCCGACGACGGAGTCCATGGCCGCCGCGTCGTCGGCCCAGAGGTTGGAGAGCGCGGCGTCCGGGCGCGCCTCCCAGGCGGGGTCGTCCATCGCGCCGATCACCACGGTGGGGAGGCCGAGGCCGGCGAGCAGGGCGGGCCGGGGGTCGTCGGCGCGCGGGTCGACGACGAGGAGGCCGTCGACGCGGTGCTCGGCCCACCAGCGGCGGTGTACGGCGCACTCGGCGGTCACGTCCTCGACCACCTGGAAGAGCAGCCCGAGCCCGCGCAGGGCGAGGGCCTCCTGGACGCCGGAGACGAGCTGGAGGAAGAACGACTCGACGCCGAGGGTCCGGGCGGGCCGGGCAAGGACGAGGCCGACGGTGGCGGAGCCCTCGCCGGAGAGCGCGCGGGCCGCCGTGCTGGGCTGCCAGCCCAGCTGCTCGGCGACGCGCCTGACCCGCTCGCGGGTGCCCTCCGAGACGCCCGGGCGGCCGTTGAGCGCGAAGGAGACCGCGCTCTCCGACACTCCGGCGCGGCGGGCGATGTCGCGGATGGTCGGGCGGCGGGCCGGCAGGCGGCGCATGGGGTCTCCTCGGACGTCCGGGGCGGGCCCGGCACCGGCCCGGGCTCCAACACACTAAAGCGCATTAGTCGTTGACGGAAGTATTGACGTGACTCCCTTGTCGGGTGCACCTTTTGGACCGCCACCTTCCGGCCCCCGACCGAAGGAGCCCGGCCATGCACCCGTCCCGTGGAGTCGTCCGGAGAACCGTCCGGCCGGCCGTTCCGCTGCTCGCCCTCGCGCTGGCGCTGAGCGCCTGCGGTTCGGACGGCGGAGGGGGCGGCGGTTCGTCGGCGGACGGCCGGATCGAGGGCCGGATCACCTTCCAGACCTGGAATCTCCGGGCCGGTTACAAGGACTACTTCGAGTCCCTGGTGAAGGAATTCGAGGAGAAGTATCCGGACGTCACGGTGAAATGGCAGGACCAGCCCGCCGAGCACTACGCGGACAAACTCGGGGCGGACGCCGCCGCCGGCACCCTGCCGGATGTCGTGAACGTCTCCCCGGACCTCTCCTATCCGCTGGCGAAGGCGGGCGTGCTGCTGAATCTCGACAAGGAGCCGGTGGCCGCGAAGTTCAAGGGCGAATACACCGCGGAGGCGTGGCGGGGGAACACCCTGCCGGGTCTGGACGGCGCCTACGCGTTCCCCTGGTATCTCACCACCGGCCCGCTGTTCTACAACAAGGCCCTGTTCCGGGACGCCGGCCTGGATCCGGAGAAGCCGCCGAGGACCTACGACGAGCTGTTCGGCGCGGCGGCGGAGCTGTCCCGCCGGTCGGGCGGCCGGACGGCCACCCTGGCGGGCACCCCGGCGATCGAGGACTTCGGCCGGTACGGCGTGCGGCTGATGGACGAGGACGCCACCCGGTTCACGTACAACGAGCCCAGGGGCGTCGAGCTGCTGACCCGCTACAAGCGGCTCCACGACGAGGGCGGGCTCGATCCGCAGGCGCTGACGAGCACCCCCGAGCAGGCGGGCCGGAAATTCCTGGAGCAGAAGGTCGCCATGAATCCGGGCGGCGCCAACGACCTGGCGAACTTCCGGAAGAACGCGCCGAGCCTGTACCGGAACCTCGGTATCACCGACGCCCCGAACAACACCGGGAAGCCGAACATGTACGTCATGGGCCTCGCGGTCAACCGGAACGGCAAGCACAAGGCGGCGGCCATCGCCTTCGCCCATTTCGTGACCGACCGGAAGAACCAGGAGGCGTTCGCGCACCGGGTGGCCGTCTTCCCGAGTACGAAGGGCTCGCTCGACGACCCGTACTGGACGAAGCACGACGGGACGGACGAGGGCCGGGTCCGGGTCGCCTCCGCGAAATCCCTGAAAGGTGCCGTGAATTACACACCCGTGGTGATGAGCGACGAAATGAAGACGATTCTGCGCAACGAGGTCGCCAAGGCCCTCCAGGGAAAGAAGTCGCCCAAGGAGGCGCTGGACGACGCGGTGGCGCAGAGCGACCGGCTGCTGCGGCGGAAGTGATCCCGCCATGGCTCGCGGAGACATGGCCCGTAATGACACGGCCCGCAGAGACACGGCCCGCAGAGGCGTCCGCCTCCACCACCCCGCGACCCCCTGGCTGCTCCTGCTCCCCGGGCTCGGCGTGCTCGCCGCGTTCAGCCTCTTCCCCTTCCTGACGACCGTCCACGACGCGTTCACCGACGCCCGGACGCTCGTCCCCGGGCAGTGGGTCGGGCTGCGGAACTTCCGGGACATGCTGCACGACGAGCAGTTCTGGGTGGCCCTGCGCAACAGCGCGCTGTACGTCGTCCTCGTCGTCCCGTTCACCGTGCTGCTGCCGTTGCTGCTGGCGCTGCTGGTGCACAAGCGGCTGCCGGGGATGGGCTTCTTCCGCTCCGCGTTCTACACCCCGGTGGTGGCCTCGGTGGTGGCGGTGGCGCTGATCTGGTCCTGGATGCTGGACGACCGGGGGCTGGTCAACGGCATCCTCAAGGCGCTGGGCGCCGGGCCGGTGTCGTTCCTCGGCGACTCCTGGCTGCTGCTGATCAGCGCGATGGCGCTGACGGTGTGGAAGGGCCTCGGCTACTACATGGTCATCTACCTGGCCGCGCTGGCCAACGTCCCGCGCGAGCTGCACGAGGCCGCGGCGGTCGACGGCGCCGGCCCGCTGCGCCGCTTCGCCAGCGTCACCGTGCCGGCCGTCCGCTCCACGATGGTGCTGGTCGGCGCCCTGTCGTCGGTCTCCGCGTTCAAGGTCTTCTCCGAGGTGTTCCTGCTGGCAGGACCCACCGGCGGGCCGGCCGGGGAGGACACCACGCTCGTCATGCTGGTGCAGCGGACGGGCACCGGGCTCGACGGGCGCGTCGGCTACGCCTCCGCCCTCTCCCTGGTGATCTTCGTGATCGCGCTGCTGCTGATGCTGCTGGTACTGCGCGCCGGCCGGGGCGGGGACGCGGCGGAGCGGCGGGAGGAGCGCCGGTGACCAGGACGTCGTGGGCGGAGAAGGCGTTCCGCTACGTGCTGCTGCTCGCGGTCCTGGCGCTGACCGTCGGCCCGTTCCTCTGGCAGCTGTCCACCTCGTTCAAGAGCACGACGGAGGACGTCTACACCTCGCCGCCGCGCTTCCTGCCCGAGCACCCGACCGCGCACAACTACGCCGAGGTTGCCGACATCGTCCCGGTCTGGGACTACGCCCTCAACTCGCTGACGGTGGCGGTGGCCAGTGTACTCACCAACCTGATCGGGGCGTCGACGGCGGGCTACGCGCTGGCCCGGCTGCGCTTCCGGGGCCGCGGGGCCGCCGGGCTCGCCTTCGTGGCGGCGCTGCTGGTCCCGGCGGAGTCCCTGGTCATCGCGCAGTTCACGATGATGCGCGACCTCCACCTGAACAACACGCTCACCGCCGTCGTCCTCCCCGGCGCGGTCGGGGCGCTGAACGTGCTGCTGATGCGGAACGCGTTCGCGAACGTGCCGCGCGAGATCGAGGAGGCGGCGGTCGTCGACGGCGCGAACACCTGGCAGCGGTTCACCCGGATCGCGCTGCCGTCGGTGCGCGGCACCCTCGCCGTCGTCGCGATCTTCGCGTTCATGGGCGCCTGGGACGACTTCCTCTGGCCGCTGATCGTGCTGTCGGACTCCGAGCGCTACACGCTGACCGTCGGCCTGAACTTCCTGCACGGCACGTTCCAGCAGAACCCGCGGCTCGTCGCCGCCGGGACCGTCATCGCGGTGGCTCCGCTCGTGGTGCTGTTCGCCTGCCTCCAGCGGTACTTCTTCCGCGGGGCGGGCGAGGGCGCCGTCAAGGGCTGAAGCCGTTCTGGACCGTCATGGACCGTCATGAACCGTCATGAAAGGAGCTCCATGAACGTGCGCTTCGGCGTCAACTACACCCCCAGTCGGGGCTGGTTCCACCACTGGCTCGACTTCGACCTCGACGACGTCCGCGCCGACCTGGACTGCGTCGCGTCCCTGGGCCTGGACCACGTCCGGGTCTTCCCGCTCTGGCCGCTGTTCCAGCCCAACCGGACGCTGATCCGGCCGCGCGCCGTCGAGCAGCTGGTCCGGCTGGTGGACGCGGCCGGGGAGCGCGGCCTGGACGTCGCCGTGGACGGGCTCCAGGGGCACCTGTCGAGCTTTGACTTCCTGCCCTCGTGGGTGACCACCTGGCACCGCCGCAACCTGTTCACCGACCCGGACGTCGTCGACGCGCAGGCCCGCTACCTGGCGGAACTGGCGGGGGCGCTCGCCGGGCGGCCCAACTTCCTCGGGATGACGGTCGGCAACGAGACCAACCAGTTCGCGGGCGACCCGCACCCCGATCCGCACCGGGTCACCACCGCCGAGGCGGGCCGCTGGCTGCGCCGGATGACCGAGGCGTGCGAACGGGCCGCGCCCGGCCGTGCGCACCTGCACGCCGCGTACGACGCCGCCTGGTACGACGGCACGCACCCCTTCACGCCCGCGCACGCGGCCCGGATCGGTGCCATGACCGCCGTGCACTCCTGGGTCTTCAACGGCACCGCCCAGCGGCACGGCCCGGACGGCGCCGCGACCGGGCTGCACGCCGCGTACCTGATCGAGCTGTCCAAGGCGTGGGCCGCCGATCCGGCGCGCCCGGTCTGGCTCCAGGAGGTCGGGGCGCCCGCGCCGCACGTACCGGCCGCGCGGGCGGCGGAGTTCACCCGCGCGACGCTCCGCAACGCGCTGGACTGCCCCGGGCTGTGGGGCGTCACCTGGTGGTGCTCGCACGACGTGGACCGGGCGCTGGGCGACTTCCCGGAGCTGGAGTACGGCCTGGGGCTGTTCACCAACGACCGCCGGCTCAAACCGGCGGGCGAGGCGCTGGCCCGGGTCGTACGGGAGTACGGGCAGGGCGCGTACGGTGAGCCCGCGCCCCGGCACACGGCGCTGATCGTGGACGCGGGGGACGTGGAGAGCGCGCCGCTGCGGCCACTGTGCGCGCCGGGCGGCACCTACTTCGAGGCGTGGATGCGGCTCGCCGCGGAGGGCGTCCGCCCGGCCGTGGTCCTCGCCCAGCGGATCGGCGAACCCGGTCACTTGGCGGGCCGGGGCATCAAGGAGACGGTCGCTCCCGACCGGCTTCCCTGACCACCGTCCGGCCGCCGGCGATCCGACCGGCCGAACGGCCACCGCCGCCGGCCCGGTCCGCCCGCGGACCCCGGGGCCGGACGAGGAGGGCGCGATCCCCGGGGCCGGGGCTGTCCCTCCGCATATCCCCTCGGAGGAGCGTCATGCACGAACCGACCCACCGATCCCCCACGGCCGCCCCCACCAGCGGGACGGCCGCCAACGGACCCGCCGGCCCGACCTCCGCCACCAAACCCAGCGACCCGACCGCCGTCGCCACGGGACCCACCGGCCCGACCGCCGTCGCCGAGATCACCGACCGCCCTACGCCGACGGAGGGCACCGGATCGACCGGCGCCGCCGGACCGACCGTACCCACCAGCCCCACCGGCCCCACCGCCCCCACCGGCTCGACCGTCCCCACCGCCCCCGACGACCGGACCGCCGTCGCCGGACCCACCGACGGAACCGCCGCCACCAGCCCCGCCTCCCACACCTCCCACACCTCCCTCGCCGGATCCGCCGGCCCGGCTGCCCCCGCCTCCCCCACCCGCCGGACTGTCCTCGCCGCCGGTCTCGTGGCCGCCCTCGCCGTGCCGCCCGCGCTGTCTTCCGCCACGCCGGCCGCCGCGGTCCCGTCCGGCACACCGCCCCCGCACGCACCACCCGCCCCGGACGGCTCCCCGGCCGGTCCCCCGGACCTCCAGCCGTACGCCGCCTACTGGTTCCCCGACTCCCCGCCCCCGGGAACGCCCCCGCCCGGGGCCGTGTGGCGCGGCCTCGCCCGGTGGAGACCCGAGGACGACCCCGACCTTCCCTTCAACCGCGCGTCCGTCCCCCTCGCCCCCCGCTTCACTCCCCCACCGCGCGACGGGGCCCGCGCCGAGCAGGCGCGGATCAGCGCCCTGGTCTCCTTCGCCCCGACCTCCGGGCACCCCTCCCAGGGCGGGCCGACCGCCGACCACTACGCGTTCACCCACTGGGCGTACCTCGACGAGCTGGTGTTCTGGGGCGGTTCGTCCGGCGAGGGCCTGGTCCTGGCGCCCACCGCGCCCGTCGTGGACGCCGCCCACCGCCACGGCGTGCCCGTCCTGGGCACGGTGTTCCTGCCCCCCGCGGCCTACGGCGGACGGCTGGAGTGGACGCGGGACCTGCTCCGCCGGGCTCCCGACGGCGGCTTCCCGCTCGCGGACAAGCTGCTGGCCGTGGCCCGCGCGTACGGCTTCGACGGCTGGTTCCTCAACGCCGAGACCGGGGGCGGCGACGCCCGCCTCGCCGCGGACATGCGCGACTTCGTGGCCCACCTCCGCCGCAGGGGGCGCGGCCTCCGCGTGACCTGGTACGACGCGCTGGCGATCTCCGGGGACGTCGCCTGGCAGAACGAGCTCAACGACCGCAACGACGCCTTCTTCCGCGCCGCCGACACGATGTTCCTCAATTTCAACTGGACGCGCCAGGGCCTGCGCTCATCCTCGGAACGGGCCGAGGCCATGGGCCGGGACCGCTACGAGCTGTGGGCCGGCGTCGACGTCGAGGCACGCGGCTGGGCCACGCCCGTCGACTGGGACGCCCTCCTCCCGCCCGACCGCCCGCACGTCACGTCCCTCGGCCTGTACCGCCCCGAGTGGACCTGGAAGCAGGCCGCCAACCGCTCCCCCGCCGCCTTCCACGCCCGCGACGACCGCTTCTGGACCGGCACAGGAGGCATGGGAGGCACAGGAGGCACGGGAGGCACCGGCGGCACCTGGCGCGCCCCCGCCGCGTCCGTCGCCGACCGGTCCACGCTCACCGCCCTCCCCTTCGCGACCGTGTTCAACACCGGCCACGGCCTCCGCTGGTACGAGCGCGGGCGGCCCGTCCCGTCCGGCCCCTGGCACCACCTGGGCCTCCAGGACCGGCTGCCCGGCCGCCGCCGCACGGCCGGGGGCCCGCACCCCGCCCCCTCCGTCGGCTACGACTTCGACGACGCGTGGCACGGCGGCGGCAGCCTGCTGGTCGCCGGCCCGCTCCCGGAGCCCGCGACGGTGGAGCTGTACGCGGCCCGGCTGCCGCTGTCGCCGTCCACGGTGGTCGAACTGACGTACCGTACGGACGCCGGAAGCGCCCCCGTGCGGGTGGAGTTCGCCGCCGAGGTGGACGGGCGCACCGGCCTCCTGGCCGCCGGGCGGGCGGGACCGGCGTGGACCACGGTGACCGTCCGGGCGGGCGCGCTGCTGCGGGGCCGCGCCCGGGGCACGCTCCGCACCCTGGGCGTGCGCCTCACCGCGACGGGCGACGGGCCGGTGCGCTGGCGGCTGGGCCGGCTGGCCGTGCGGGACGGCCTCCGGTTGCCGCCCGGCCGCCCGGTCCGGCCGAGGGTCACCGCGTCGGCGGTCCGCCCCGACGGCACCGCCGCCCTCCGCCTGGCCTGGCGCCCGTCCCCCGCCCCCGTCCGCCACTACGCGCTGCACCAGTGCCTGCCGGGCGGCAACGTCCGCTTCCTTGGCGGCACCTGTGGGCATGCCTTCTACGTTCCGGAGCTGCGCCGTACGGCCGGCGAGGCGGTCACGCGCGTCGAGGTGCGCGCGGTGGACGAGCTGTACGCCTCCTCGGCCCCCGCCGTCGTCCGGTTCCGCTGGCCGCACCCGAACTCCCGTAACGAGCTGCCGTAACAAGACCCCGTAACGACCTCCCGGTACCCCGATCGGTAAGGACACGCGATGCACAACGACCGCACGACCACCGAAGCCCGCCTGCGACGGGTGCTGGAGGAGCGCATCCGCCCGGCCGTGTACCCCGAGTCGGTGCCGCTGGGCGTCGGCGTGTGGCACGCCCCCGGCGAGCCCGTGCCCGTCGCGGAGGGCCTGGCGGCACCGCGCGAGCCGATCGGACCGGGGGACGCCTGGGGCCCGGCCTGGGGGACGAGCTGGTTCACCGTGACGGGCACGGTGCCGGCCGCCTGGGCCGGGCGGACCGTCGAGGCCCTGCTCGACCTCGGCTTCGACCCGAACCTCACCGGGTTCCAGTGCGAGGGCCTCGTCTACCGGGCGGACGGCTCGCCGGTGAAGGGCCTCAACCCGCGCAACCAGTGGGTGCGGATCGGCGCCCCCGCGACCGGGGGCGAGGAGGTGCGGCTGCATGTCGAGGCCGCCGCCAACCCGGTCATCCTCGACTACGAGCCGTTCCGCCCGACCGGGCTCGGCGATCTCGCGACGGCCGACCGCCGCCCGCGCTACCGGCTGGGCCGCATGGACCTCGCCGTGTTCGACGCCGCCGTGTGGGAGCTGGTGCACGACCTGGAGGTGCTGGACGGGCTGATGACCGGCCTGCCCGAGGACGCGCCGCGCCGCTGGGAGGTGCTGCGGGCGGTGGAACGGGCCCTGGACGCCGTCGACCTCCAGGACGTCGGCGCGACGGCCGCCCGCGCCCGCGACCTGCTGGCCGGCGTCCTCTCCGCCCCCGCCCAGGCGTCGGCGCACCGGATCAGCGCCGTCGGGCACGCCCACATCGACTCGGCGTGGCTGTGGCCGCTGCGCGAGACGGTCCGCAAGGTGGCCCGGACGACGTCCAACATGACGGCGCTGCTGGAGGAGGAGCCGGACTTCGTCTACGCGATGTCGCAGGCGCAGCAGTTCGCGTGGGTGAAGGAGCACCGGCCGGAGGTCTGGGCGCGGGTGAAGAAGGCGGTGGCGGACGGCCGGTTCGTGCCGGTCGGCGGGATGTGGGTGGAGTCGGACACCAACATGCCGGGGTCGGAGGCGCTGGCCCGGCAGTTCGTCCACGGGAAGCGGTTCTTCCTGGAGGAGTTCGGGATCGAGACGGAGGAGGTGTGGCTGCCGGACTCGTTCGGCTACTCGGCCGCGCTCCCGCAACTCGTGCGGCTGTCGGGTTCGAAGTGGTTCCTGACCCAGAAGATCTCCTGGAGCGCGACGAACAAGTTCCCCCACCACACGTTCTGGTGGGAGGGCCTGGACGGCACCCGCGTCTTCACCCACTTCCCGCCCATCGACACGTACAACGCGCAGCTCTCCGGCGAGGAACTCGCCCACGCCGTCCGCAACTTCCGGGAGAAGGGCGGCGCCACCCGCTCCCTCGCCCCCACCGGCTGGGGCGACGGAGGCGGCGGTACGACGCGCGAGATGCTGGCGCGGGCCCGGCGGCTCGCGGACCTGGAGGGCTCGGCACGGGTGGTGTTCGAACGGCCCTCGGCGTTCTTCGAGAAGGCGCACGCCGAGTACGCGGCGGACGCGCCGGTGTGGGCCGGTGAGCTCTATCTGGAGCTGCACCGGGCCACGCTCACCAGCCAGGCCCGCACCAAGCAGGGCAACCGCCGGGCCGAGCGGCTGCTGTACGAGGCGGAGCTGTGGTCGGCGACGGCGGCGGTACGCGCCGGCTTCCCGTACCCCTACGAGCGGCTGGACCGCCTCTGGAAGACGGTGCTGCTGCACCAGTTCCACGACATCCTGCCGGGCACGTCGATCGCCTGGGTGCACCGGGAGGCCGCGGCCACCTACGCGGAGGTGGCCGCGGAACTGGAGTCGCTGATCGCGGACGCGCTGGCGGCGCTCGCCGGGGACGCCGCGGCCGGCGGCACGGTCGTCTTCAACGCCGCGCCGCACGGCCGCGCCTGCGTCCAGGCCCGCTCCGCCCGCCCGGCGGACGAGCTGCCGCGCCCGGTCCCGGCGACGGCCATGGCCCGCGAGGCCGGCGGCTACGTCCTGGAGAACGGCCTGCTGAGGGTGGAGGTGGACGCCCGCGGCCTGGTCGTCTCCGTCGTCGACAAGGAGACGCGCCGCGAGACGATCCCCCCGGACACGACGGCCAATCTCCTCCAACTGCACCAGGACTTCCCGAACATGTGGGACGCCTGGGACGTCGACCGGTTCTACCGGAACACCGTCACCGACCTCACCGACGTGGAGTCGATGGAGCTCACGGACGAGGGCGCGGTCCGGGTGGTCCGCGCGTTCGGCACGTCCCGGGTGGAGCAGCGGATCGCCCTGCCGGACGGGGTGCGGCGGGTCGACTTCACGACGGAGGTCGACTGGCACGAGACGGAGAAGTTCCTCAAGGCCGCCTTCCCGCTGGACGTGCACGCGGACCGGGTCGCCGCCGAGACCCAGTTCGGCCACCTGTACCGGCCCGCGCACACCAACACCAGCTGGGACGCGGCCAAGTTCGAGGCGTGCGCCCACCGCTTCGTCCACGTGGAGGAGCACGGCTGGGGCGTGGCGCTGGTCAACGACTCGACGTACGGCTACGACGTGACGCGCACGGCCCGCGGCCCGGAGAACCCCGGAACCACCACCACGCTCCGCCTCTCCCTCCTGCGCGCCCCGCGCTTCCCCGACCCCCGCACCGACCAGGGCACGCACCGCTTCGGCTACGCCCTGGTGCCGGGCGCCGGGATCGCCGACGCCGTGTGCGAAGGCCACCGCGTCGGCATCCCGGAACGCCGGATCCCGGGCGACCGGGGGACGCCGCCCCTGGTGCGCGTGGACGACGAGGCGGTGGTGGTGTCGGCGGTGAAGCTCGCGGACGACGCGAGCGGCGACGTCGTGGTCCGCCTGTACGAGTCCCTGGGCGGCCGGGCCCGGACGGCTGTCGCGTTCGACTTCCCGACGACGACCGTGCACCGCTGCGACCTGCTGGAACGCCCGTTGGAGGAGGTCGAGTCGACGGACGGGAAGGTGGAACTGACGCTACGCCCGTTCGAGATCGTGACACTACGGGCACGCCGCAACAGCCCGTCCGCCGCTTGAGGACAAGCGGCGAAGCCGCTTCGGGGGGTGCGGGGGCGCAGCCTCGGCAAGAAACGGGGGAATAAACGCTCCTCCTCTGCGGGCTCGTGACTGGTGTGATGGTTTGACCGTTCGCGATGTGTGACCACTCGGCCGTGTAACGTGCACGACGATTTGTGGGCGCTGATCGAGCCGCCGCTGCCGCCCTGGCCGGAGAAGGCGCCAAGGCCGCAGCCGGTAGCGGACCGGCTGTGTCTGCAGGGCATCCTGTATGTCCTTCACAACGACATAGCCGGGCAACTCCTGCCTCCGGCACTGAGGTTCGGCTCCGGGCAGACCTGCCGGCGGCGCCTGGAGCGGTGGCAGCAGACCGGGGTCTTCGAGCAGCCGCACCGCATCCTGCTCGCCGAACTCAACGCGGCCGGCGAACTCGACTGGTCCCACGCGTGCGTGGACGGCTCCCACATCCGTGAAGAGCAGGAAGAGCCGCCACCGTACGCAAAGTGGGCGGTTGGAGTGGCGCATCGCCGGTCGATGGTCTTCTGCTCGTCGCGTTGCCGCACCCGGGTCTGGTGACAGAAGCTGTCACGGTCCTTGCCCGCGCGCTCGGCCACGGCGTCGGCGACCCGGTGGGGTGGTCGGGGTGGTGTGAGCCGGAGGTACGTCCTGTTGGTTGAGGAGGAGTTGCCCCGACCGTGAAGTGCTGCGTCCCCTGCACTCGGCCCACTGGGCACCTGTTTGCCCGCTGCCCCATTCAAGTGAATGCGCGGATGCCAAGGAGAGGGCAGGGGTATCGAGTTGATGACCAATACCGCGTCACCGCATCAGGGCCGCGAGGGGACGGCCTGTCCGCCTGCCGGGTGCTGTAGCCCACGTCTGCGCTGAAGCGCAACAGGAAACCGATCCCGTCTCACCAGGTGACGACAACGACGTTCATGGAGGTGTACTCGTGAGTCCTCTCCGCGTACTGCTGCCGGCCGTAGCCCTGGTCCTTTCCCTGACGCCCATGACGGCGGTGGCTTCGGCCGACTCGCTGTCCGACCCGCAGCGCGCCCCACAGACGTGCGGAACGAAGACCGCAGACTACGTCGGCCATGAATATCGAGGGCCAGCTCCTGGCGGCAACACGAGGCACATCAGGTTCTACTTCGAGCGTGGCGACGATCGTTACCCCATGGCGACAGTGACCGATACCCCCAAGAACGGACGATCCGAAACGGTGACACGCGAATTCACCGCCCTAGGTACCGACACGAGGGGGGGCGTCAGGTACTGGTACCCCGGCGGCGGCCAATCGACGGCGGCGGCTCGAGGGTGTCCCGTCGGAGCCAGCACACCCTCGAAGTTGGAGGGCGTGCGGCCTCGCTGGACCCTCACTCGGGTCAGCTAAGTTCAGCTTGGCGCCACCCCTCTTGATACTGGCGAAGGCCAGGAAGAGCTCGGCGGCACGGACAGGACAGCGCGGCGGGTGGCCCAGAACTGCGTTGTTGAGGCGGGGCGCGGGTAAGTCGCTTGCAGCAAGGACGCAACGTCACCGTGTCAGTGGGTGCGTGAAGGCCGCTTACCACGCGCTTTGAGCCGCGTGCTGCAGCGCAAACGTGAGCCGCATCCTGCGTAGCCGAGCGGTGAAGGACCCCTACCTGGAGGTGTATTCATGCGCGCACTGCGTGTGCTACTGCCTGTCCTGGCCCTGTTGATGCCCGCCACGGCGACGGCTTCTGCCGACTCAGCGCCTGGAGCGCAGCACGCGGCTTTGCCGTGCGGTACGAACTACTCGGACTACGACGGCCATGAATATGAAGGAACCTGGCCTGGGCTTTACACGAGGCACGTCAAGTTCTACCTTGAGGGCGGTGATTCTCGCTACCCCAAGGCGACGGTGACCCACACCTACCGTGACGGCCGAGTCGAAACGAAGACGCGGGAATTCACAGTCAGGCGGACTGGTGGTGGCAGGGTCGGAACCGTCTCCTATTGGCTCCCGGGGACCGACGGACTTCAGGGGGCGAACGCCGCTTGGGACTGTCCCGCCGGACACACCACGCCCAACAAGTTGAGGGGATTTCGCAAGACCCTCGTACGAGTTAGGTGAAGCGGTGCGCAGGCCACAACCCTGATGGGGCCTCTGGCGACACATGCGGCGTCCTCGAACACCACGTCAGGCAGGCGGAGCCGTATCCGGCGGCCAACTGCCGAAGGTGGTGGGAGACAGCCGGCCGCTCACCAGAGGCTCAGGGGTCGTCCAGCCTCGGCGGCCGCCCGGATACGCCGCTCGATCTCGGCTTCCGACTCGACTTTCGCCCGACCGGCCCGGATCGCGGATCCGATGGCCCGGGACCTGCCCGTCGGCCCACGGAGATCAGCCAGGGGGTTACCCGGGTGGCGGCGCCGGGCGAGCCACTCGGCCCGATTCTCCGCCGGCGTGCCCAGCCGTAGGTGTGCCGGCTGCTGACACGAGTGGTTGTCGCACGTGTGGCAGACGGTCGGGTTGTCGTTTCCCCAGCCCAGGCGAGGGATCACCCCGGGGCAAGCTGGTAGCCGTCCAGGTGTCCCGGCACGGTTCCCCGCCGCGTCCGGCCCGGGAGGGAGGCCGCGCGAAAGCTCGCGTGCCCGGTGTCCGAGATGGTTCGAAGAAGAACCAGCAGCCCCGTCGAAGTCCGGTGGACCTTGGCCCAGTATCGGGTCCTGACCGACTCGTCGTTCAGCCAGGCCGCCCACTCCGCCGCCGGGATACGCACCGGCGAGGGCTCTCCGATCAAGGCGAGCTGCTCGGGCGGGTACTCGGCCGGAAGGGGCCCGGACGGGTTCACCGCGGACGGCGGGAACAGCCCGGACCCCAGGGCATCGTCAGGCCGCATCGTCGTGGACGGCGGGCTGGGTGCTGGCGGCGATCTGCTGCTCGGCTGTCGTGGAAAGCCCAAGCCCAACAAAATGAGGTCCATCATCCAGGCTTGCACCCAGTACGCGACGACGGACCTCAAAGGGCATGAACTAGCGGGCACCGGGCCCCGCTCACATCCTCCAGACGTGGTACCACGTCCATCACGGGGCGCCGAAATCCGCTTCTAACAACCCTCACAAGGAGGCCGTTTTTACCCCCGATATGAACTCATCCCATGCTCCTGCCTGAATGCACAAACGGAGACCGAGCGGCTCTTTGCTGTCGCGGACGACAACGATTTCCCGTGCGTCTGCGTTCACCTCAACACATTGACCGTTCCCACTACTGTAAGAACTCTTGCGCCATATGGTCTCGTGGTGATCCGTCCTATTCACCCTGGCACCTCTTCTCTCACTGCATCTCTTGGGCCAACTCGGCAATCAGGTTCAACGTGTCGTCAGGGCTGAGAGCTACGGCACGTAGGTTGTCGAAGAGCCCGCCATACCGGCGAACGTCGGCTTCTGCTTCGAGAAAGAGATCACC
This sequence comes from Streptomyces huiliensis, assembly GCF_020037025.1. GTDB lineage: Bacteria > Actinomycetota > Actinomycetes > Streptomycetales > Streptomycetaceae > Streptomyces > Streptomyces huiliensis. The sequence goes on from NZ_JAIQLH010000087.1 coordinate 30,921, forward strand.
AGCCATGCTGTCGATGTAGATAATTTCCGGATCCTCAACTTCCGGAAAAGACATAAGCACAAACGAGCCCGGCATTCCCGCGTGCGCTCCAGCGCTGAACGGGATCACCTGCAGCGTCACTTGTGGCTCTTGAGCCACCGCCGCGAGGCGCTTCAACTGTTCGTGCATCACGGCTGGGCCGCCCACCAGGCGTCGCAGAGCGGCTTCATCCATGATTGCCCAGAGGGTGAGGGGATCGGCTTTGGTAAGCACGGCCTGACGCTCCACTCGGGCCTGTACTCGCTGCTCAATCTCTCTGGTACTTGCCATCGGCAAAACGCCCTTGATGACAGCGCGTGCGTATTCCTCGGTCTGCAACAGACCTGGGATGAACAGGGATTCGTAGTTGCGTACTGCGCGTGCCTCAGCCTCAAAGCTGATGTAGGCAGTGTATTCCTCGGGAAGCTCGCTGTGGTACGGGCGTAGCCAGCCCTGTGAACTGGCGCCTTGGGAGAGCGCCACGATTTCGCCACGCTGTTTGGCGGTCACGCCGTACAGATCGAGGAGTGCCGTCAAGGTCCGCTGCTGCGGGCGAACCCGGGCGGTCTCGATCCTGTAGAGCGTCGCGGTGTTGATCCCTGTCTGCCCGGTGACTTCCTCCCTGGTCAGGCCAGCGCTCTTACGCAGCCGGCGCAGCTCGGCAGCCAACCGCCGCAGGCGGACCGTCGGCAACTGCCGCTTCGGAGGCATACCCACCAACCTTTCATTTGCACATGAGCCAGCGGCGATTCTGTCTGGCAACAGCCCACGCCGCAAGCTCAGTTCGCACATGCACTCTATGCATTCTCACGCCTTGCATGTGACGGCCTGGCAGGTGCATCCTGGGCACTCGGTTGCCGGACTGTCACTGCGTCATCACAGTCAGGTGATCTTGAGTCATCTCGTCATGCTCAAAAGCAAGCCCCGGCGACCGTCCTACCGGTCCCGGGGCACGGCCAACGCTGACAAGGAGCGCCGACATGCTCAACTCTATCCGCCGAGGACTCCGGCGACTGAGGGACGCCATCCTCCTCGACGTCCAGCCCCTCAACACCCCCAGCCGGCGGACCACCACCCCGCCCCCGCCCACCGTCCAAAAGCCCCCCGTGCGCACCCCCAAGCTCCGTTGCGGCTGCGGGCAACTCGTCCCCACACCGACCGGTGACGGCTACGTCCTCGTACCTTCCGTCCACGGAATCAACATCATCCGCCAGCCTCAGGCCGGGGAAACGAACCGATGACCGAACCCCCCGCGATCGGCTCGTACGTCGCCGACATCGAACGAAACAAGATCGGCCAAGTCATGGCCGGCGACCAAGACCTCATCCAACTCCGGCCGGTCGACGGCGGATTGGAATGGGACGCCAAACCGAACACCGTGCGCCCGGCAACCCTCGAAGAAGTCCTGAGCGCCAAGGTGAAAGCCGCGAACAACCGACCGAGGTGGGGCCAGTGAGCGCACACACCGTGATCCGGTGCGCCGACTGGGCCATCACCCCGGACACAACGGCAGAGGCTCCGCCCCTCCTCCACGAAATGGCATGCACCACCTGTGGAGACCTCTCCGGGACCAACGAGGACTTCGAAAAGACACGAGACTGGGCCTTTCGGCACGCCGGACGCAACCCCTCCCACACCGGCTACCGAGAGATCATCCACCGCTCTTGGAGGGCAACCCTCGTGAGGTGAGCAAACCCCCGCAAGCCCCGGCCTCGACCGCATCCGCGTGAGGACGGTCCGCAGCCGAGGCAGGCACCCGGCCCCCGCCAGGCTCAGGCGGGGGTCTTTTCGCACGCGGGGGTGCCCCCTCCGGGGAAGGGGCTGGGGTGAAGCCCACGCGGGGCGAAGCCCCGCGATCCACCCCGCCTCACCACCCCGCCCACCACGCCCCCACCCCCGCATACACCCCACACCCCACCACCACACTCACCAACAACGGCGCCCGCCAAGCCGCCGCACCCACCACCCCAGCCGTACCCGCGACGACAGCAGGCGATGGCACCGCTACCTCACCCCCCGCCACAGCGGACACCGCCAGCACCAACAGCACAGCCAAAGGAACCTGCCGCATCCACGCGGTGTCCGCGAAACGCCGGCCGAAGTGCGTCGCACCCGCGAGCCGCATGAGAAGCGTCCCGCCACCGGCGACGGCGGAGGCCAGCAGAGCGGCGGCGGCGGAACTCACACCACCTCACCGCCCCCCGGTTCGTACGGACACCCGGAGCCGGTCCGCCACCGCTAAGAGCACCGTCATGACGACCATCGCCGCCAGCTCGGCGAAGCTCCCCGCCGGACGGCAGCCGAGCACCACCGCGACCCCCGCGACCGGCACCCACACCCGCCCCCACCCGTCCACCCCGCGCAGCGCGTCCACCGCCAGGGCGACGAACAGCGCGGGCAGCGCGAAGGCGGTGGCGTCCTGGGGCACGACCGGGCCCAGCGCCGCCCCGACCGCCGTCCCGCCGACCCACGCCGTCCAGCAAGCGGCGTGTACGCCGTAGCGGAAGCCGGTGGGCCGGTCCGGCCGGCCCAGGTCCAGCGCGAACGACTCGTCGGTGAGGGTGTGCGCCAGCGCCAGCCGGCCCACCGGCCGCGCCCGGCGCAGCAGCGGCCCGGCCGCCAGACTCATCGGGATGTGCCGCAGGTTGACGACGAGCATGCCCGCCGCCACGAGCAGCGGATGCTGCCCGAACGCGAGCGCCTGCAGCCCGGCCATCTGCGCCGCGCCCGCGTAGACCCACCCGGACATCAGGACCGACAGCCAGAGCGGCAGGCCCGCGCGGGTGGCGATGGCGCCGAAGGCGGCGGCGACGGGCAGGTAGCCGACGGCGGCACCGAGCGCGTGCGCCGCGCCCTGGAGAAACGGTCCGCCGCCGGACACCCGCGTGCCGCGGGCCGGGCGCAGGGGGATGGTCCGCTCGACGGGCACTGGGCCTCCAGGCGGGGAGGGGACGGCCGTCTCCCACCCTAGGCAGGCCGCACGACGCGCCGGACGGCCTTGCGCCGCACACCGCCCGTTCGGCCCAACGCCCGGCGGAGCGCCGTGGATCACCCCGTGAGGACGGCTTCCCGCACCGGGTCCCCCTCGTAGAACGCGCGGATCCGGGGCACGTCCGGGTCCACCATGGAGACGATGAGGACCCACATGCCGCTGCCGCGCGCCAGGGCCGTGTCGAAGGCGGTGCAGGAGTCGCGTACGGGGTCCTCGGGCCAGGCGATCCGGTGGGTGTGGTAGTTGCCGAAGAGGATCCACCCGTGCGCGTCGGCGTCCTCCTCGGCCCGCAGGACGTCGCCGGGGCGGGCCACCCAGCCGCGCTGTTCCTGGGGCGTCGCGGTGGGGCGGGCGTGCTCGCGGTAGATCTCGTCGACGGTGTCGGCGTAGGCGGGGTCGGTCCGGGCGCTGTGGGTCAGCGGGTAGACGGCGGACACGGCGAGGACACCGGGTTCCGGCCAGTCGCCGGCGAGCAGGCCGAACGCCCTGAGCTGCGGGGGCTCGCCGGGGAGATGGCGTCCGGTCACCTTCCGCCGGGCGTGTTCCACCAGCCGGTCGCGCGGTCCGGGCGGCAGGACGATGGTCCGCGCCGCGGCGACGTCCCAGGGGGACCACGGGGAAGGGCTGCTGCCGTGCGGGGTGACGGTCATGAGGCGTCCGCCTGACGGGGGCTCGCACAGTCGTGTCGCCAAGAGGGTAGGCCGGTGGGGCCCGCCCGGGAAGTGGGCAGTGGCCGCCGCCCCGCGCATTCACGCCAACGTCACGGAACCCGGGACGGATCCCCGCGTTCCGGGTGGTCTACCCGGGTAGACCGGGTAGAGAGCCCGGGGATCAGCGCAGAGACCCCTGGAGTGGTGCCATGACCGCACGCCCTGATCATCCTGTGCTCGACGCCGACTGCCACATCGTGCTCCCCGACTCCGACGTCTGGTGGCGGGACAGCCTTCCGGAGAAGTACGCGCCGTGGATGCCCCGGTACGAGAACGACGTGCTCGTGGCCGAGGGCCGCGTCATCGAGACACCGTCGCCCACCTTCCACGGCCGCCCCACCCAGGCGGCCTGGTTCGGCAGCACCCAGGGGGCCACCTACACGCCCGGCAGCTGGGCGCTGGAGGACCCCGCGGTGGTGGAGGTGCTGAGCGCGCTCAAACGCGGCGGGCTCGACCCCCGCGACCGCATCGCCGCGATGGACCACGAGGGCATCGACAAGGCGTTCGTGTTCCCGTCCAAGGTCCTCGGCCTGCTGCCCGCGCTGCGCAGCGCGGCCTTCGCCGCCGCCCTCGCCGCGGCGTACAACGACTACGCGGTCTCCTACTGCGCCGCCGCCCCCGAGCGGCTGGTGCCGGTGGCCGTGCTGCCGCAGCACGACGCGGTGCTCGCCGTCGAGGAGGCGCGGCGGGTGCGCGCCAAGGGCGTGCGGTCCGTCATCCTGCGGCCCAACACGGTCGCCGGGACGAACATCGACGACGAGGTCTACGACGTGCTGTGGGAGGAGTGCGAGCGGCACGGCACGGCGGTGGCGTTCCACGAGGGGTTCGGGGTCGCGAAGATCCCGCGGATCGGCACCGAGCGCACCCACGACACGATGCAGGGCCATCTGGTCAGTCACACGTTCGAGCACATGACGGCGGTGATGCTGCTGATCACCGGCGGGGTGCTGGAGCGCTTCCCCGGCCTGCGGTTCGCCTTCATGGAGAGCGGCGCGGGCTGGGCGCCGTTCTGGCTGCACCGGATGGACGACCACGTGCTGCAGTTCGCCAAGGACCGGCCCGCGCTGCCGGAGCCGCCGAGCGCGTACTTCAAGCGCCAGTGCTACCTGGGCATCGAGCCGGAGGACCCGCTGCTGCCGATGCTGATCGACCAGGGGCTGGAGGACAATCTGCTGTTCGCCAGCGACTTCCCGCACTTCGACGCCACGTTCCCGGGGGCGGTCACCGGGCTGACCGACCGCAAGGACGTCGGCGAGGAGCAGAAGCGCAAGATCCTGTACGAGAACGCCCGCCGCTTCTACGGCCCCGCGGCCGAGGACCCGGCGGTCCCGTGAGCGGCGACCCGACGGAGACGGCCGCGGTCACGTCCGGCCTGGACCCGCGCGTCGCCTCGGTCCTCCGCGCCCTGGAGGAGCGGTCGGCCAAGGAGCGGGCGGAGATGGAGGTGCTGCGCGCGGTCGGCGCGCTGCGCGAGCGGGCGGCCGCGTTCATGCTGGACGTCGGCCCGGAGAGCGGCCTGTTCCTGAACACCCTGGTGCGGTCCGCCCGGGCGCGGACCGTGCTGGAGGTCGGCGGGTCGGTGGGCTACTCGACGCTCTGGCTCGCCGAGGCGGTCCAGGCGACCGGCGGCCGGGTGTACTCCATCGAGCCGGTCGACGGGAAGCGGGCCGAGCAGCGGGCCAACCTGCGGGCGGCCGGGCTGGCGGACGTCGTCGAGCTGACGGCGTGCGAGGCGCCCGAGCTGGTACCCGCCCTGCCCGCGCCGCTCGACCTGGTGCTGCTTGACCACTGGAAGGAGCTGTACGTGCGCGACTTCGAGGCGTGCTGGCCGGCCGTGGCGCCGGGCGGTCTGGTCGTGGCCGACAACATCCTGACCCCGCGGAAGAACGCGGTGGCGATCGCAGCGTACCGGCGGCACCTCGCCGGGCTCTCCGACGCCCGGAGTCAAGTGATGGCCGTCGGCGCCGGCCTGGAGGTCACCGTCAAGTGTGATGACCGGGTCATCGACGAGCGTTCCTCCGCCACCGCACCTAGCGTGTCCTCCGTCACCCCCGCCCCACTCGACGGAGGCCCGCCCAGATGAAGATCGGCATCGAGTCGGAACTGCCCGTGGTCGACCGGAACGGCTTCGCCGCCGGGCACGAGGCCGTCCGGTCCGTGTTCCGGCGCCTGGCCGCACGGGACGGGTTCCGCCCGTACGCCGACACGCCGGGCGGGGAGCCGGTGGGCGTCCGGGCGGCGCTCCCCGGCGGCACGCTCGACATCGGCACCGACTACGGGTTCTGCACGATCGAGGTGGCCCTGCCGCCGGAGGAGGACTTCGCCCGGGCCAAGGCCGCGTGGCACGCCTGCCTGGACGACGTGCTGCTGCCGGCGCTCGCCGCGGAGGGGCTGTCGGCGCTGGCCCACGGCTGCCAGCCGCGGACGGAGACGCTCGGCGCCCCCTGGCTCGCCGCCAAGGCCCACTACCGCCTCTGGCTGGACCGCGCCGAGAGGTACCCGGGCCACTACGCGGCCGACGCGTGGCCCGGCTTCGCGGCCGTCCAGTTCAACGTCGACGTCCCCCTGGACGCGGCCGTCACCGCCTGCGACACGCTGATCAAGCTCACCCCGCTCGTCTTCGCCTGGGGCTCCAACGACGCCGTCTTCGGCGGGGCCGTCCAGCCGTGGCACTCCCTCCGACTCCGCGGCTACACCGAACTCTCCGCGTCCAACCCGTTCTTCGCCGACCGGCTGCTCCTCCCCCACCACCTCTACCGCGACCTGTCCGACTACGTGCGGGAGGCGTGGGCGCGCCCGGTCTTCCAGGTCGAGCGGGACGGGGAGGTCCACAGTCCGGTCGACCAGGGGCTGACCACGGCCGGGTTCGCCGCCGCGGGCCGGGCGGACTTCGTGGGCCGGGACGGGGCGAAGCGGACGCTGCGCTGCACGACCGCGGACCTGGCGACCGGGCTCCTCTACTACTGGCCGGCCGTCCGGATCCGGGTGCGGCCGGACACGTCCCTGGACGTGCCGGACGTCGTCGCCGCGGTGGCCGCCGGGCGGGCCGAGGAGATCCTGGCGGACGGCGGGCGCGGCTGCTTCGTCGAGATCCGGCACCTGCCGACGATGGGGCGCGCCGAGACGTTCGCCTGGCTCGCGATGCTCCTCGGCTGGCTGGGCGACCTGGACGGCTGCCGCGCCCTGACCGAGGAGTGGACGCTCGACGACGTCCGGACGGCCACGGAGGACGTCCTGACGCGGGGCTGGTCGGCCCGGCTGCGCGGCCGGCCGCTCCCCGAGTGGGGGGCGGCGGCGTTCGAGCTGGCCGAAGCCTCGCTGCGGCGCCGCCCGGTGGCGCCGGTGGACGAACTGGCGCCGCTGGCCCGCCGGTTGGCTGAGCGCACCAGCCCGTCGTCCGACACCGTCGCCTGTCTGGAGCGGGACGGTATCGAGACGCTGGTCGACCGGCTGAGGATGTGACGCGATGGCCGGGGGCGGCGGCAGGGCGAACGGGCCGGAGGGGTCGGAACGGTCAGGGGGATCGGAGAAGTACGGGTACAACTTCTGCGCCGGCCCGGCGACCCTGCCCCGGTCCGTGATGCGCCGCGTCCGCGAGGAGTTCGCGGCCCACGCGGACGACGGCACCTCGGTCATCGAGATCAGCCACAAGAGCCCCCGGTTCACCGCGCTGCTGGACTCGGTGGTGGCCCGGCTCCGGAAGCTGTGCGGGATACCGGACGGTTACCACGTGCTGTTCGTGCACGGCGGGGCGCGGATGCAGTGCTCCGCCGTGCCCCTCAACCTCATCTCACGCTCCCCCGGCCGCACCTCGGGCTACGTCGAGACGGGCCTCTTCGCCCGGCAGGCCCGGGCGGAGGGCGCCCGCTACGGCACGGCCGCCGTGGTCGCCGGCAGCGCGGACACCGGCTTCGACCGGATACCGGACGTCCGCCCGGAGGACTGCCCGCCGGACGCCGCGTACATCCACCTGACCAGCAACAACACGGCGTACGGGACGCGGTGGCACACCTTCCCGCGCGGCCTCCCCGGCCCGCTGGTGGCCGACGCCACGTCCGACGTCCTCTCCCGGCGGCTGGACTTCTCCCGCTTCGGCGTCGTCTACGCGGGCTTCCAGAAGAACCTCGGCCCGTCGAGCGTGGCGCTCGTCGTCGTCCGCGACGACCTGCTCGGCCACGCCCTGCCCGGGACGCCGCTGCTGCTCGACTACGCGGTGTACGCCGCGAGCCGGTCGCTGCACAACACGCCCAACACCTTCGCGCTGTTCGTCCTCTCCCTCTACCTGGACTGGATCGACGAGCAGGGCGGCCTGGACGCCGTCGAGCGCGTCAACCGCGCCAAGGCGGACGTCCTCTACGAGGAGCTGGACCGGTCGTCGTTCTACCGCCCGACCGCGCACCCCGACCACCGGTCCATCACCAACATCACCTTCCTGCTGCCGGACGCCGAGGCGACCGCGGACTTCCTGCGCCACGCGGAGGCGGAGGGGCTCCGGGGGCTCGCCGGCCACCGCAGCGTGGGCGGGATCCGCGCCTCGGTCTACAACGGGATGCCGCCCGCCGGCGTCCGGGCGCTGGCCGGCTTCCTCCGCGAGTACGAGCGCACCCGCGGCTGAGCGTCATGCGGCCGAGCATCACGCGGCTGGGCGTCATACAGCTGAACGTCACACGGCTGAGCATCACGCGGCGGGCCGGACGGCGGTGAAGGCGTAGCGGCCCAGGCTGTAGAAGAACCGCCCGGCACGCGCCAGTTCGCGCTGCTCGTCGGCCCAGGCGCGGGTGGTGTCGGGGTCGGCCTCGGGGTGCCCGGCGAGGAACGCCTCGACGAACCCGAGCTGCCAGTGGCTGTAGAGGCCGGGGTGGCAGTCGCGGTTGACGAACGTCAGGGTGGTCAGCCGCTCCTCCCGCAGCCCGGCCCCCTCCAGCAGCGGGCCCAGCCGCTCGGGTAGCCGGGGGTCGGCCACGTGGTCGTCCCACAGCCGCAGCACGTGCCGCATCCGCGCGCGGTCGCGGGAGTGCCAGACCAGCGAGTCCCAGTCGGTGTCCAGGACCACCGCCCGGCCGCCGGGACGCAGGACGCGCGCGAACTCGGCGAGGGCGCGTTCGACGTCCTCGACGTACTCCAGCACCTGCGACGAGACCACCGCGTCGAACGAGGCGTCGGGGAATGGCAGTTCCTCGCAGCGCCCCTGCTCCAGGCCGACGCGCCCGTCCCCGGCGCACCGCCGCCGGGCCAGGTCCAGCATCGACGCGCTGACGTCGACGCCGCGGACGGCACCGTCCGGCCCGACCTCGGGGGCCATCTCCTCCAGCAGGTAGCCGGGCCCGCAGCCGGCGTCGAGGACCCGTTCCCCGGGCCGGAGGGCGAGCAGCGAGCGCAGGTGGGCGCGCTGGCCGGTGAGTTCGGGGGTGTGCGCCTCGGCGTCGGCCTCGGTGGCGCGCTCGCCGTCGAAGCGCAGGTAGCCGGTCATACGGGCCTCCGGGTCGTCAGCTGGGGGCGGGTGCCGGCGCGGCGGCGGCCAGCCACCGCCGCGCCCGTTCGACGGTCCGGTCCGTGAGCTCGGCGGACGCGCCGAGATAGCGGGCGGGGTCGAGCCGCTCCTCCAGGGCGGCGGCGTCGAGGTACCGGCCGACGACGCCGTCCTTGGCGAGGGCGGCGCGCAGGGAGCCGCCGTCCTCCTGGGCCCGCTGGCTCGCCTCGTAGACGAGGGTGTGGGCGCTCTGCTTGCCGATCGCCCGGCCGAGGGTGAGCATCAGGGCCTCGGAGCAGAGCTGTTCGGCCATCCGCCGGGCGTTCTCGGCCATCCGTTCGCGGTCCACCCGCAGCCCGGCGAGGACGGCGTTGAGCGTGGCGAGGGCGGCGAGGGTGTGGTGGGAGACGTCGGCGAGGGCGACCCACTCCACGCGCAGCCCGCGGGCGTCGCGCTCGTGCTCCTGGACCATGCCCTCGATGCCGAGCGCCGCGTTGGCGCGGGCCAGCCGGGCGAGGACGACGACCTGGGCGGAGCGCTCGGGGTTGCGCTTGTGCGGCATCGTGCTGCTGCCGACCCGCCCGTGCTCCCAGCCCTCGGCGAGCTCCCCGATCTCCGGCCGGGACAGCTCGTGCACCTCGTTGGCGACGCGGGCCAGGCCCGCCGCGAGCAGGGCCAGGACGGCGCCGAACTCGGCCGGCCGGTCGCGCGCGGTGTGCCAGCCGACGGCGGGCACGCCGAGGCCGAGCCGCCGCGCGAACACCTCCAGCAGCGCCACGCCCCCGGGCCCGAAGCCCGCCATGGTGCCGGCCCCGCCGAACAGCTGCGCCACCAGCGCCTCCTCGCGCAGCCGGGCCAGCCGCCGGGCGTGCCGCAGCAGTTCGTCGAGCCAGCCCGCCGCCTTCAGCCCGAAGGTGATGGGGACGGCGGGCTGCCCGTAGCTGCGTCCGGTCATCAGGCTGTCGCGGTGCTCCTCCGCGAGGCCGGCGAGTCGTGCCACCATGACGGCCAGTTCGCGGTCGGCCTCGTCCAGGACGTCGCGCATCTCCAGGGCCTGGGCGGTGTCCTGGATGTCCTGGGTGGTGGCCCCCAGGTGCACCATCTCGCCCAGGCCCCCGGTACACGCGGCCTCGACGCCGCGCAGCAGCGGCACGAGCGAGTGCCCGGTGCGGCGGAACTCGGGCGCCAGCGCGTCGAGGTCGACCCGCCCCGGCGCGCAGGCCCGGGCGATCTCCTCGGCCGCCGCGGCGGGCAGCATCCCGGTCTCGGCCTGGCTGGCGGCCAGCACCGCCTCGACGTACAGCCACCGCTGGAGCCGGCAGCGGTCGCAGAAGATGCGCCGGCTGGCCGGGGTGCCGTAGGCGTTGCCGTGGAACAGGGAGTCGACGACGTGTCCGCGTGCGTGGGCGCAGTGCGCCGCCGCGAGCGGGGCTGACGGAATGTCCATGGAACCTCGCCGTGGTCCGTGGGGGGAACCGCAGGATGCCGCGGAGGCGCGCGGCCGGTTCCATGCCAGCACCCCGGCGCCGGGGTGACAAGGGCGTGGGGCGCCCGGGCGCGGTTCCCGCTCCCCCGTGGCGGGAACCGCACCCGGGCGCCGGTTCAGGATCGGCGCCGGTTCAGGATCGGTGCCGGTTCAGGATCGGTGCCGGTTCGGGATCAGCGCCGGGGCAGCCAGTGGTGGACCTTGTAGTCGCCCTTCTCGACGGTCTCGAAGGGCGCGCTGCCCAGGCACTTGGGCACGCTCTTGGTGGGCAGGCCGTCCAGGGCCCAGCTGTAGCCCAGCCGGTCCTTCCGTCCTTCGTCGAGCACGGTGAAGCCGAACCGCTTGCCCTTGAGGTTCCGGACCTTCGGCAGCCCGGGCGCGTCGACGACGTGCGCCTCGGTGACGACGCCCGTGGCGACGGCGGCCTTGCCGCCGGTGATCAGGCAGTCGATCCGGCCGCTGAAGGAGGCGCTCCACTTGGGGCCGAAGCGGTGGCTGACCCGGAAGGTGCCGTGTGCCTTCTCGGCGAACCCATGGGCGTCGAAGGCGAAGCGGACGTCGTCGCCGGGCTTCCGCGCGAGCTTGCCGCTGCCGGTGAGCGACGGCTCGTCGGCGGCCCTGACGGCGGCCGGTCTCCCGGAGCCGTCCGCGGCGGCCGGGCTCGCGGCGCCGGTGGTCAGGCCGATCGCCGCGCAGCCGGCGAGGGCGGCGGCGACGGTGGTGAGGGAACGGCGGGCGCGGGGCATGGGGTCCTCCTGAAGGGCGGTCGTCCTGACGGGCGGTCGCCCTGACGGGCTTCCGGGTGATCCGCCGGGGTTTCCCCCGGCCTGCCACCACTCTCCCGCCGGCCCACCGGCGGCGCCTCGTACCCAGGGCCGACACTCCTCCGCCGCGCGGCGGAACGGCGCTCCCCCGCCCGGCGGGCGCCGGTCCGTGCTCAGGCAGGATCGGGGCATGCTCGCCGCCGTCCACCTCCTCCCCGGCACCCCGCCCCGGGCGCGTGTCCGTACGGCGTGGGGACGGGCCGTCGTGCGCTGGTGCGGCCCGCCGGACGCGGCCGACGGCCCGTACCACGTGGAGTGGACGGTCGACGACGACGTCGTGTGGGGCCGGAACACCCACCCGGCCGCCGTCCCCGCTCCGGGACTGTGGACGGAGGGCGGCCGGGTGGTGCTGCGCGGGCGCCTCCACGCCGACCGGGACGGCGGTGCGGCGTGGCTCGCGTGGGGCCCGTCCGTCGTCCTCCTGGACGTCACCGGGCCGCTGCCGGAGACCGCCGACGGGGCGTGGGCGGAGCTGCGGTGCCCGGCCGTGCGGGTGTCCCTGTATCCGTACGCGCTCTGACGGTCACGCGTCCGCGGGTTCGTCCCACAGGCCGGTGCCGTACGCCTCGGCCAGGGCGCGGACGCGGCCCAGGAACGCGTCGGCGGGCAGCGGCGCGAGCCTGCGCCCGTCGCGCAGCCGGACGGCGAGCTGCCCGGCGGCGGCCTCCCGGGGGCCGAGGACGGCCTGGTACGGGACGAGCCGGGCCTCGCGCACCCGGGCGCCGAGGGTGCCGCGGTCCGGGGCGGCGATCTCGGCGCGGAGCCCGAGCGCGAGACAGCGCCGGAGGAGCGCCTCGGCGGCGGGCAGTTCCCCCTCGGAGACGGGGAGCAGGACCACCTGGACCGGTGCCAGCCACACGGGGAAGGCACCGCCGTGCACCTCGATGAGGTGGGCGACCGCCCGCTCCACGCTGCCGACGACGGCCCGGTGGACCATGACCGGCCGGTGCCGGGCGCCGTCCACGCCGATGTACTCCAGGCCGAACCGCTCCGGCTGGTGGAAGTCGATCTGCACGGTCGACAGGGTCGCCTCGCGGCCGGCCGCGTCGGCGATCTGTACGTCGATCTTGGGCCCGTAGAACGCGGCCTCCCCCTCGGCCGCCTCGTAGGGCAGCCCCGACCGGTCCAGGACGTCGGTGAGCAGGGCGACGGACCGTTCCCAGAGCTCGGGCGCGGCCACGTACTTGCCGCCCGGCCCGGGCAGGGACAGCCGGTAGCGGACGGGCTCGATGCCCAGCGCCGCGTAGGCGCGGCGGATGAGCTCCAGGGCCCCGGCCGCCTCGTCGGCGACCTGGTCGAGGGTGCAGAAGATGTGCCCGTCGTTGAGCTGGATGGCGCGGACGCGGGTCAGCCCGCCGAGGACCCCGGAGAGCTCGGAGCGGTACATCCCGCCCAACTCCGCCATGCGCAGTGGCAGTTCGCGGTAGCTGTGGGAGCGGGAGCGGTAGATGAGCGCGTGGTGCGGGCACATGCTGGGCCGCAGGACGACCTGTTCGCCGCCGAGGTCCATGGGCGGGAACATGTCGTCGTCGTAGTGCGCCCAGTAGCCGGAGATCTCGTAGAGCTCCCGTTTCCCGAGCACGGGTGAGTACACGTGCCGGTAGCCCGCCCGGCGTTCGGCCTCCCGGATGTACTCCTCCAGCGCGTGCCGCACGGCGGCGCCGTCCGGCAGCCAGTACGGGAGCCCCGCCCCCATCAGCGGATCGGTGTCGAACAGGTCGAGCTCACGGCCGAGTCGGCGGTGGTCGTGCACGGCGGTCTCCTCAAGAGTGGCGAGGCGAGTGACCGCAAGACGAAGCCCCGGGGCACTCGCCCCGGGGCTTCGACAAAGTCAGCTGTCAGCGCGCCGGGACGGGTCCGGCGTCGTCGTGGAGTGGTGCTGGGCGCGCTGCATGCGGGTCAAGCTAACAGAGAGGCGAGCCGCATGTCAGCCCGTTGGGGGTGCCCCCCTCTGGGGGAGGGACCGGGGCAAACCCCGTCCGCACGGCCCGCGAAGCGCGCCGCATACCATCGCGGCATGAAGCTGCGTTTGCCCCGCCACCGGCGAGGCCGCCTGACCGCCGCCCTGGCCGCGCTCGGCGTCCTCGCCGGCGCCGGCACCTGGACAGCGGCGGAGGCCACCGACGGCGACCCCCCGGTCCACCGCGAGGACCGGTTCCTGACGATGCCGGAGTCCGGAAGCGGCGCCAAGGGCCCGACGGTCCGCATCGACACCTCGTTCTTCACCACCGACGGCGACGCCCGCAGACCCGCCGTCCTCCTCGCCCACGGCTTCGGCGGCGACAAGGACGACCTCCGCGACCGCGCCGAGGAGTTGGCGAGGCACGGCTACGCCGTCCTCACCTGGTCGGCCCGCGGCTTCGGCGACTCCACCGGCCGGATCGGCCTCAACGACCCGGACCGCGAGGTGGCCGACGTCAGCCGGCTGATCGACTGGCTGGCGAAGCGCCCCGAGGTGCGGCTCGACCGCGCGGGCGACCCCAGGGTCGGCATCGCGGGCGCCTCGTACGGCGGCGCCGCCGCCCTCCTCGCGGCCGGGCACGACAAGCGCGTCGACGCCATCGCCCCGCAGATCACGTACTGGGACCTGAACTCCGCCCTCTTCCCGAACGACGTGTTCAAGAAACTCTGGTCGGGCGTCTTCTTCACCACCGGCTCGACCGCGACCGGTACGGACACGAAGAGCTCCGGCGGCGGCTGCGGCCGCTTCGACCCGGAGCTGTGCGCGATGTACGAGCGGGTGGCCGTCGCCGGGCGGCCCGACGACAAGGCCCGCGCGCTGCTGGAGCGCCGCAGCCCCGCCGCCGTCGCCCGTGACATCAAGGTGCCGACCCTGCTCGTCCAGGGCCAGAGCGACTCCCTGTTCCCGCTCACCGAGTCGGACCGGGCCGCCGAGGCCCTGGCCCGCAACGGCGCGCCGGTCGCCGTCGACTGGATCGCGGGCGGCCACGACACCGGCGGCTCCGACGAGGACGGCCGCGTCGCCCGCCGGACCCGCGCCTGGTTCGACCGCTTCCTCAAGGAGGGCGAGAGCGCCGAGAACACGGACACCGGCCCCGCGTTCCGGATCAGCCGGACCGGCGGCCTGGACACCACCGACGGCACCACGCGGCTGCGCGGCGCGAGCGGCGACCGCTACCCCGGCCTGCGCGGCGACCCCCGGCCCGTGCCGCTGACCGGCCGCGAGCAGCGCTTCGGCAATCCGGCGGGCGGCTCCCCGCCCGCGGTCTCCGCCGTCCCCGGCCTGGGCGGGCTCTCCCGCCTCTCCGGCCTGGGCGTCGGGGTCTCCCTGGACTTCCCGGGCCAGTACGCCCGCTTCGACTCCCCGAAGCTCACCGAGAGCGTCCGTGCCACCGGCACGCCGACCGCGCGGGTGCGGGTGTCCTCGGACAGCGGCGAGGCGGTGCTGTTCGCGAAGGTGTACGACGTGGGTCCGGACGGCCGGCAGCAGCTGCCCGGCCAGCTGGTCACCCCGCTGCGCGTGACGGACGCCAAGGGCGGCCGCACGGTGGACGTGCGGCTCCCCGCCGTCGACCACGTCTTCGAGGCCGGCCACCGCATGCGGCTGGTCCTCTCCGCCACGGACCTCGGCTACGCCTCGCCGGCGGCCCCGGCCGCGTACACGGTCTCCCTCGCCGACCGTGAGCTGAGCGTGCCCACCGCGCCCGGCGTCCGCACCGGTTCGGCGGCGCTGCCCTGGTGGACGTGGGGCCTGCCGGCCGGCGGGCTGGCGGTCGCGGTGGCGCTGCTGGTCACCGGCCGGCGACGCGGTCCCGTCCGCGCGCCGGACCCCGCCCTCGCGGACGTCCCGCTGGTCATCAGCGGGCTGAGCAAGCGGTACGCCAAGTCGGCCGACCGGTACGCGGTCCGCGACCTGTCATTCCGGGTGGAGCGCGGCCAGGTGCTCGGCCTGCTCGGGCCGAACGGCGCGGGCAAGACGACGACGCTGCGGATGCTGATGGGGCTGATCCGGCCGGACGGTGGCGAGGTGCGCGTCTTCGGGCACGCGATCCGGCCGGGCGCGCCGGTGCTGTCGCGGGTCGGGGCGTTCGTGGAGGGCGCGGGCTTCCTGCCGCACCTGTCGGGCCGGGCCAACCTGGACCTGTACTGGCGGGCCACCGGCCGCCCGGCGGAGGACGCGCACGTCGACGAGGCGCTGGAGATCGCCGGGCTGGGTTCGGCGCTGGACCGGGCCGTCCGCACGTACTCGCAGGGCATGCGGCAGCGGCTGGCCATCGCCCAGGCCATGCTGGGCCTGCCCGACCTGCTGATCCTCGACGAGCCGACGAACGGTCTGGACCCGCCGCAGATCCGCGAGATGCGCGAGGTGATGATCCGGTACGCGGCGGCCGGGCGCACGGTGATCGTGTCCAGCCATCTGCTGGCCGAGGTCGAGCAGAGCTGCACCCACCTCGTGGTGATGGATCGCGGCCGGCTGGTGACGGCCGGTCCGGTGGCGGAGATCACCGGCTCGGGTGAGACGTTGCTGGTCGGGGTGGCGGGCGAGGTGTCCGATGCCGTCGCCGAGAAGGTCGGCGCGCTGCCGGGCGTGGCGTCGGCCGTCCGCGCGGAGAGCGGGCTGCTGGTCCGGCTCGACGGCGGGACCACCCCGGAACTGCTGGTGGAACTGGTCCGGCTGGAGATTCCGGTGACGGGTGTGGGCCCGCACCGGCGGCTGGAGGACGCGTTCCTGACCCTGATCGGAGGCCAGGCATGAGTGCGGGAACGAGCGCATCCCCGGCGGCGACGAGCACATCCCCGGCGGTCGCGCCCGGCTACCGGGCGGGCCGCACGCTGCCGCTGCGCGTCGAGGCGGCGCGGCAGTTGCGGCGCCGGCGCACCCTGGTGATCGGGGGTGTGCTGGCGGTCCTGCCGTTCGTCCTGATCGCGGCGTTCGCGATCGGCGGCCGGCCGGGCGGACGGGACAACCGGGTGACGCTGATGGACACCGCCACCGCCTCCGGGCCCAACTTCGCGGCCACGGCCCTGTTCGTCTCGGCCGGGTTCCTGCTGGTGGTGCCGGTGGCGCTGTTCTGCGGCGACACGGTGGCGTCGGAGGCGGGCTGGTCGTCGCTGCGCTACCTGCTGGCGGCGCCCGTGCCCCGGACGCGGCTGCTGGTGAGCAAGCTGACGGTGGCGCTGGGGTTCAGCGCGGCGGCGATCCTGCTGCTCCCGCTGGTCGCACTGGCGGCGGGCACGGCCGCGTACGGCTGGGGGCCGCTGCGGATCCCCACCGGCGGGACGCTCCCGGCGGACACGGCGGTGGCCCGGCTGGCGATCGTCGTCCTGTACGTCTTCGTCAGCCAACTCGTCACCGCCGCCCTGGCGTTCTGGCTGTCGACGGTGACGGACGCGCCGCTCGGCGCGGTCGGCGGAGCCATGGGCCTGACGGTGCTCGGCAACGTCCTGGACGCGGTCACCGCGCTCGGCCACTGGCGCGACCTGCTGCCCGCGCACTGGCAGTACGCCTGGGCGGACGCCCTCCAGCCGCACGCCGAGTGGGGCGGCATGGTGAAGGGGACGTCGGTGTCGGTGGCGTACGCGCTGGTCCTGTTCGCGCTGGCGTTCCGGCACTTCCGGGCGAAGGACGTGGTCTCCTGACGGCTTCCGGCGGGTAACGGCCCCTGGTGACGGGCCGTCCGGGCGTTCTGCCAGGCTGACCCGTGCCCGCGTGAGCTCCCCTCGTACGGAGGTTCCCCCATGGACGACGCAGCAGTGGACGACACGGCAGTGGATGACACAGTAGTGGACGACACAGCGGCCATCGCGCCGGAGGCCGCGGCCCGCGCCCTCTGGCGGTTGGCCGAACCGGTGCACGCCGTCACCTACTTCGCCCCCGAGGCGCGGGCGGCCTACGAGGAGGCGGGGCTGCGCGGCTGGCGGCGCGGCTACTTCGCCGGCCGCGCCGCCCCCTTCGGTCCGGTCGGCCCGGAGCCGGTGGCGGCCTCCTTCTTCGGCTTCGCCCCGGACACGGTGGCCGGCGCGCTGCCGTCCGTCTGGGAGATCGTCTCCCCCGGCCGCGCCCTGGAACTGCGGCGGTCGGGCGCCCGGAACGCGCTGCGCCGGCTGCTCGCCGGCCGCGACGAGGAGGTCGGCAGAGCCGCCGGCCTCCTCGCGGACCGCGTCCGCGAACTGGACTGCGGCGGACGGGTGCTGAGCGCCGCCAACATGGCGCTCGGCCTCCCCGTCGACCCCCTCGACCGGCTCTGGCACGCGGCCACCCTGCTGCGCGAGCACCGCGGCGACGGGCATGTGGCGGCGCTGGTCGCGGCCGACCTGGACGGCTGCGAGTCCCTCGCCCTGCGCGCCGGCATCGACGTCCCGCGCTCCGAACTCCAGCCGTACCGCGGCTGGACGGACGAGGAGTGGGCCGCGGCCGTCCACCGCCTGACCGCCCGCGGCCTCCTCGCCCCCGACGGCACCGCCACCGACGAGGGCCACCGGCTGCACGCCTCCGTCGAGGCGGCGACGGACCGGGCGGCGTCCCGCCCGTGGCGAACCGTCGAGCCGGCGGAACTCCGGGAGTTGACGACCGCCCTCACCCCGCTCTCCCGCGCCTGCGCGGCGGCGCTCCGCTTCCCGAACCCGATCGGCCTGCCGGAACCGGACTGACCGCCGGTCTTTACCGCAAATTCACGTGCGACGGGGCGGCGGCGGGCGTGAGGATCACCCCATGACGGAGTACGAGGCGTTGCTGATCGGCGGGCGCTCCGGCGTCGGCAAGTCCACGGTGGGGTGGGAGGTTTCCGCGCTCCTGGAGGAGGCGGGCGTCCCCCACTGCGTCCTGGACGGCGACTACCTGGGGCACGTGAGCCCGGCCCCGCCGGACGACCCGCACCGCGCGGCCCTCACCGAGCGCAACCTGGCGGCGGTCTGGGCGAACTTCGCGGCGCTCGGCCACCGCCGGCTGGTCTACACGAACACGGCGAGCGTGCTGGAGGACGGCCTCTTCCGCCGCGCCCTGGGCGGCGACTCCCTCCGCCTCGTCCGCGTCCTCCTCACCGCCTCGGACGAGACGGCGGCGGCCCGCCTCGCCCGCCGCGAATCCGGCTCCCACCTCACCGCCCACCTCCACCGCAGCCGCACCGCGGCCCGCCGCCTGGACGCGGAGGCCCCGGCCGACACGGTCCGGGTGACCACGGACGGGCGGCGGGTGCGGGAGATCGCCCGGGAGGTGGTGGGGGTGGCGGGGTGGTGAGGGGCCCGGCGGTGCCGCGGCGGGCATCGACGCGGCACGCGCGAGCCGCGTGACCTGGCCGGTGCCGGCCGGGTGGGCGGCGTCCGGCCGACCGCCCCTCGTCAGCTGTCCTTGATCAGCCGGTAGACCGGTGTGAAGATCATCCCGCCGAGGACGAACCAGCCGGCGCCCCGGCAGAACGCCTGGAGGTCGTGCGCCGGGTAACCGGCGAGGGCGGCCGTACAGCCGTAGGCCACGGCCACGGCGACCAGGGCACGCAAGGACTGGCTGATTGGCGACCAGGCGAGTTCGCTCAGCTGGTCCGGCTCGGGGCCGAAGGCGAACACGAAGACCCAGGGCAGCATGCACAGCCCGCCGATGGCCGCGACCATCGCCCAGGCGCCCTCGTCGACGCCGCCCGCCTTCAGGTCCACCCGCCACCGCTGGTCCGCCAGCCCGCGCAGCTCCCGGAGCTCGGCGTGGTAGCCGCCGAGGGAGGGGGCATCGGGAGCCCACAGCACCGGAAGGCGCTCGCCCTGTCGCAGCGGCCGACCGGTGTGGACCGGCCCGACGGGCAGCCGTGCGGGACCACCGGGGACGGAGACGCGGAGCCGGCTGGAGTAGCCCACGACGCGGTCGGGGCGGTCGTCGTCGTAGTCCTTGCCGACGACGCGCGGGGGTTCGGCGATGGTGGCGGTCGCGACCTCGGCGCCCGCCCGCTGAAGGGCGGCCTGCGGGGCGTCGCGCCCCGGCAGGCCCAGGAACGTGGCGGTGGTCATGGCTGCCGCCAGCAGGAGGAGGTTCGCGCCGACCTGCCGGGTCCGGATCCAGCCGTCCGACTCGTACGGCGTGTCGTGGTCCCACTCCCGCCTCCGGCGGCCCCTCCGCCCCGAGCGTGCACCCTTCTCCAGGGAGACACCGTCCTCGGGCTCCGGGTACCACCCGCTCACCCCCCGCACCCACAGCAGCACCGCCCGCACCACCATGGCCCCGGCCGCCGTCCAGACGCAGACGAGGACGCCCGTGTGCGGCGCCGGCTGGTGGTCGATGCCCAGGGCCCAGACGCAGGCGGCCAGGGTGGCGGCACAGGCCACGCCGGCGCAGAGACGTATGGCGTGCGTGAGCACGTCGCGGATGGTCAGGTACGGCACGGGCCCCCCACGGCAGCGAATACCGGATGTCGAGACGTCCGCCTCGCGGACGCGGGCCCAGTGGATCACGCGGAACGGATCTTGGAAAACCGCCCGTGACCAGGGAAGACCTCCCTCGGCGGCACCTTGCGTCGCAGATACCCCCCGGGGGTAATTGATTCTTCTCTCCGAACCCCTTGCCCGTCATACACCCTGGGGGTATACATAGAGACGTTCGAGGGATACCCCCCAGGGGTATAAGATCCCTACGGAGCCAAGCCGCACACCAGGAGGCACCCCATGTCGACCCCCACCACCGCCACCCCCTCCGTCACCACCACCTACGCCGTCACCGGCATGAGCTGCGGCCACTGCGAGTCCGCCGTCAGCAAGGCGGTCGGGGCGCTCGGCGCCGTGCGCGCCGTGGCGGTCGACGTGGCCGCCGGGCGGGTCACCGTCACCACGGCCGGCGAGCCCGACGACGCCGCCGTCGCCGAGGCCGTGGACGACGCCGGGTACGAGCTCGCCGGCCGCGTCTGAGAGTCCCCCAGCCCCCTGCCCCCGCCGGGGCCGACCGCAGACCGGCCCCGGCGACTCCCCCCAGCCACAGGAGCAGCGATGCCCAGCACCACCACCGGGACCTCCGGCACGGACCGCGTCGAACTCGCCATCGGCGGCATGACGTGCGCGTCGTGCGCGGCCCGCGTCGAGAAGAAGCTCAACCGCATGGAAGGGGTGGCGGCCACCGTCAACTACGCGACCGAGAAGGCGCAGGTCACCTACGACGCCGGCGTCACGGTGGCCGACCTGGTCGCCACGGTCGAGGCGACGGGGTACACGGCGGCGCCGCCCGCTCCGGCCCGTTCCGCCGACGAGCGGGACGAAGCCGCCGAGAAGGCTGCCGACGACGAGCTGCGCCCGCTCCGCGAGCGGCTGATCACCGCCGTGGTGCTGGCGGTGCCGGTGGTGGTGCTGTCGATGGTCCCGGCCCTGCAGTTCGAGTACTGGCAGTGGCTGTGCCTGACGCTGACCGCGCCGGTCGTCACCTACGCTGCCTGGCCGTTCCACCGGGCCGCGTTCACCAACGCCCGGCACGGCGCGGCCACCATGGACACGCTGATCTCGCTCGGCACGTCGGCGGCGTTCCTCTGGTCCCTGTGGGCGCTGTTCCTCGGGCACGCGGGCATGCCGGGCATGACGCACTCCTTCGAGCTGACGATCGCGCGGGGCGACGGCGCCGAGAACATCTACCTGGAGGCGGCGGCGGGCGTGACCGCCTTCATCCTGGCGGGCCGCTACTTCGAGGCCCGGTCCAAGCGCCGGGCGGGCGCGGCGCTGCGGGCGCTGCTGGAGCTGGGCGCCAAGGAGGTGACCGTCCTCCGGAACGGCCGGGAGGTGCTGATCCGCACCGAGGAGCTGGCCGTGGGCGACCGCTTCGTCGTCCGCCCCGGGGAGAAGATCGCGACGGACGGCACGGTGGTCGAGGGCGGTTCGGCCGTGGACGCGTCGATGCTCACCGGCGAGTCGGTGCCGGTCGAGGTCGGGGTCGGCGACGCGGTCACCGGTGCCACGATCAACGCGGGCGGCCGGCTGGTGGTCGAGGCCACCCGGGTCGGTGCGGACACCCAGCTGGCGCGGATGGCCCGGCTGGTGGAGGACGCCCAGAACGGCAAGGCCGCCGCGCAGCGGCTCGCCGACCGGATCTCGGCCGTCTTCGTCCCCGTCGTCATCGCGCTCGCGCTGGGCACGCTCGCCTTCTGGCTGCTGAGCGGCGCCGGGCTGACCGCTGCGTTCACCGCCGCCGTGGCCGTCCTGATCATCGCCTGCCCGTGCGCCCTGGGCCTCGCAACCCCGACCGCGCTGATGGTCGGCACCGGGCGCGGCGCGCAGCTGGGCATCCTGATCAAGGGCCCGGAGGCGCTGGAGACCACGCGTGGCGTGGACACGATCGTGCTGGACAAGACGGGCACCGTCACCACCGGCCGGATGACCCTGCTGGCCGTCACCGCTGCGGGGGGCACGGCGGAGGACGAGGTGCTGCGGCTGGCCGGGGCGCTGGAGCACGCCTCGGAGCACCCGATCGCCCGGGCCGTGGCGGCGGGCGCGGCCGAGCGGGTCGGCGCGCTGCCGGTGCCGGAGGACTTCGCCAACGTCCCCGGGCTCGGGGTGCAGGGTGTCGTGGACGGGCACGCGGTGCTCGTCGGCCGGGAGAAGCTGCTCGCCGAGTGGGCGATGAGCCTGCCCGAGGAGCTGGCGGCGGCGCGGGACGCGGCCGAGGCGGCCGGCCGGACGGCGGTCCTGGTGGCCTGGAACGGCGCGCCGCGGGCGGTGCTGGAGGTCGCGGACGCGGTGAAGGAGACCAGTCCGGAGGCGGTGCGGCGGCTGCGGGCGCTGGGCCTGACCCCGATCCTGCTGACCGGCGACAACCAGGCGGTGGCGGAGGCCGTGGCCGCCGAGGTGGGCATCGACGAGGTGATCGCCGAGGTGCTGCCCGAGGACAAGGTGGCCGTGGTGAAGCGGCTGCAGGCCGAGGGCCGCTCGGTGGCCATGGTCGGTGACGGCGTCAACGACGCGGCGGCGCTGGCCCAGGCGGACCTCGGGCTGGCGATGGGCACGGGCACCGACGCGGCCATCGAGGCCGGCGACCTCACCCTCGTCCGGGGCGACCTGCGGGCGGCGGCGGACGCGATCCGGCTCTCGCGCAAGACGCTGGGCACCATCAAGACCAACCTGTTCTGGGCCTTCGCCTACAACGTGGCCGCCCTCCCGCTGGCCGCGGCCGGCCTCCTCAACCCGATGATCGCGGGCGCGGCGATGGCCTTCTCCTCGGTCTTCGTGGTCGGCAACAGCCTGCGGCTCCGGAGCTTCCGCGCCGCCGAGTGAGGCGGCGCCCCACCGAAGGACACCGCGCGGTCGCCGGGCGGACGGTGACCGTCCGCCCGGCGACCGCGCGGTGTCAGCCTCGTGATGAATCCGTAACAGCGGGATCCCCCGCACCACCCGGCGCGTCTCTCCGGGTGACGAACGCAAGAGCACGAACGCAAGAGCACGGACACGCGAGCACAGAGGAGAGGGTGCGACGCCATGGCGCTGCCCCAGCTGTACAGGAACAGGATCACGGCCCTGGTAGCCGTCACGGTCTTCGGCTTCGCGGGCACCCTGACCGCGGCGGTCACCGCCGAGGCGGTCGGCCGCAGCGCCGCGGCGGACCTGCCCGCGAACACGCGCACGGGCACGGGCACGAGCACCGCCCCCGGCGACGGCACCGCCCACACCGTCGTGGTCGTCCGCGGCGCCCCGGCGGCGCAGGCCCTGTCCCGGCCCTGAACCCGACGGCTCCAGCCCTGAACCCGACGCCTCCGGCCCTGAGCCGACGGTCCCGCACGGACCCCCGCGCTAGGCGCGGTCGCACTCCAGCGCGTCCAGCCGCTTCCCGCCGCCGGACAGCGTCACCTTCACCTGGTTCCACGGCAGCCCGCCGGGCACCTGGTTGTGGGCCGCGGTGCAGACCAGTTGGATGCGGGCGGTACGGGTGAGGCGGGTGACGTCGACGGGCAGCCGGATGGCGACCCGGCCGCGTTCGGTCGTGACGAGGGTGTCCGTCTCGGGCCGGCGGATGCCGATGTCGCTGTAGATGCCGCGGGTGCGTTCCGCCTCGTTGGGCCCCTGGAGCATCAGCCGTACCGCGTCCTCCGCCGTCACCGGGCCGTCCGCGGGCCGGGGGGTGGCGATGACGCCGGTCACCACGGCGAAGTACAGCCGGGCCGCCCAGCCGGGCGCACCCGGCTGGTGGACGCCGGTGGCGGGCTGGCCGAACTCGATGACCTCCGAGGGCTCGATACCGCAGCCCGCGAGCGTTCCCAGCAGGAGCGCCCCGGCCGCCGCGCGTCGGATCCTCACTCCTCGTCTCCTCCTGTGCGCAGCGGGAGGTCGACGGTGAACACCGCGCCTCCCCCGGGCCGGTTGGCGGCCCGGATGGTTCCGTCGTGCAGCCGGACGTTCTCCAGCGTGATGGCGAGGCCGAGGCCGCTGCCCTCGGAGCGGACCCGGGCGGCGTCGGCCTTGTAGAAGCGGTCGAAGACGTGGGGCAGGACCTCCGGGTCGATGCCCGGGCCCTGGTCGGCGACCTCGATGAGCAGCCGTCCCGCCGCGGCGTCCGCGCGCACCGCCACGCGGACGGGTTCGCCGCCGTGCCGCAGGGCGTTGCCGACGAGGTTGGCCACCACGACGTCGATGCGCCGGGTGTCGAGCCGGGCGCGGACGCCGTCCGGCAGGTCGGCGGCGACCCGGTCCTGCCAGTTGCGGGCCTGGAGGGTCTTGCGGACGGTCTCGGCGACGTCGACCTCGTCGAGGTGCAGGGCCGCGGCGCCGGCGTCGAAGCGGGAGATCTCCATCAGGTCCTCGACCATGCGGGCGAGCTTGCCGGTCTCCTCGCTGATCAGCCGGACGGCGTGGGCCGTGTCCGGGTCGAGGGTCGCGGCGTCCTCGTCGAGCACGTCGACGACGGCCGTCATGGCGGCCAGCGGGGTGCGCAGTTCGTGCGAGACGTCGGCGGCGAAGCGGCGCGCGTTGGCCTCCATGCGGCGGAGTTCGGCGACGTTCTCCTCCAGGGCGGCGGCCATGCCGTTGAACGTCCGGGAGAGTTCGGCGAGTTCGTCGCCGCCGGTGACCTTCAGCCGGGTGTCGAGGGCGCCCTCGGTGATCCGCTGGGCGCCGCGCCGCAGTTCGCGGACGGGACGGAGGACGCCGCCCGCGGCGATGAGGGCGGGGACGACGGCGAGGGCGACGGCGGGCAGCGCGCCGCTCTGGGCGGCGTCGACGAGGGCCCGGACGTTGGCCTCGTCCTCCCGCAGCGGGACCCGGGCGAAGACCTCCACGCCGGACGGCTTCTTCTGGTCGGTGCTGAAGGTGACGGGCAGGCCGATGACGAGCCAGGGCCGGCCGCCGGTCTCGACGCGCTGCACGGCGGGGATCCCGGCCTGCACCTTGTCGCGCACGCCGGGGCTGATGGCGTCGTCCTCGCCGGGGCGGAGGGACGGGACCATGGGCCCGCCGGCGTAGCGGACGTGCACGATCCAGTGCTGGGCCGCCTCGCCGGCGCGGTTGAGGTTGGCCGCGAACGTGGCGAGGTCCTTCGTGTCGGGCGGGAAGTCCACGTTGGGGGCCTGGGAGTTGACCTGGCCGCGCAGGGCGTCCACGGCGGTGTCCTGGGTGCGCTGGAGGATCGCGGTGCGCGCCTCGCGGAACGTGAGCGCCGCGGTGGCCAGCGCGCTCAACGCGGCGACCAGCAGGAACGCGATCACGAGCCGGGCGCGCAGGCCGCGCGCGAGGGTGCGCAGGGCGGGCTTGCGCGCCCCGGCGGGCCGGCACCGGCCGGCCGGGCGCCGCACGCCGAAACGTCTCACAACGGGCCGAACCGGTAGCCGAATCCGCGCACGGTCTGGATGTAGCGGGGCGAGCGCGTGGAGTCCTCCACCTTGGTGCGCAGCCGCATCACACAGGCGTCCACGAGCCGGGCGTCGCCGTGGTAGCTGTGCTCCCAGACGTGCTCCAGGAGCTGCTGGCGGCTGTGGACGCGGCCGGGGGTCGCGGAGAGGTGGAGCAGCAGCTTCATCTCGGAGGGGGCGAGCGCGAGGTCCTTGCCGTGCTTGGAGACGACCAGGCCGGCGCGGTCGACGACCAGGTCGCCGTGGACCTCGGCGGGCCGGGCGGCGCCCTCGGGGCCGCCGCCGTCGGCGGGTGCCGCGCGGCGGAGGACCGCGCGGATGCGGGCCTCCAGGACCTCGCCGCGGGCCGGCTTGACGATGTAGTCGTCGGCGCCCGCCTCCAGGCCGAGGACGACGTCGATGTCGTCGCCGCGCGCGGTGAGCATGATGATCGGGAGCTGCTGGGTGGCGCGGATCCGGCGGCAGACCTCGAAGCCGCTGAGGTCGGGGAGCATCAGATCGAGCAGGACGAGGTCGGGCCGGAAGGCGCCGAGCGCGGCGAGCCCGGCCTCGCCGTTCGGCGCGGCCTCGACCTCGTGGCCGCGGCGGCGCAGGGTGAGGGTGACCCCTTCGCGTACGGCTCGGTCGTCCTCGATCAGAAGCACGCGTGACATAGGGACAGTATCGATCGGATCATCACACCGACGCGTCCAATGGGAGTCTGACCGGGGAACTGTCACCGATTGCTCATATTCCTCTCCGGCACCTGGGGAACCTCTGGTCTCTCCGGGCTCACTTTCTTCATCGGAGAAGCCCCGCCGGAGGAGCCGCGGCGGGATAATGGCCGGCCGGGTTGTCCGTACGCCATCAAGCACGGAGGTCGCCGTGAGCACGCACGAGGTCTTCAACCAGGCCCCGCCCCTGACCGGCTTCACCACCGCCGACGACCCCGCGCTGTTGGAGGCGCTCCGCCGGGACGGCGGCGGCTGGGGCGAGGAGGAGGTCCGCGCCCTGGGGGCCCGGGCCGGCTCGGCGGAGGTCCAGGAGTGGGCGCGGCAGGCCGAGGCGTACCCGCCGGTGCTGCGCACCCACGACCGGTACGGCCACCGGGTGGACGAGGTCGAGTTCCACCCGGCGTGGCACCACCTGATGGCGGCGGCCGTGGAGAGCGGCCAGCACGCGGCGCCCTGGGCGGACGGCCGGCCGGGGGCGCACCTGGTCCGCGCCGCGAAGTTCTACGCCTGGGCGCAGGCCGAACCGGGCCACGGCTGTCCGGTCTCGATGACCAACGCCGCCGTCCCAGCCCTCCGCGCCCAGCCCGACCTCGCCGCCGCGTACGAGCCGCTGCTGGCGTCGCCGGTGTACGACTACGGGCTGCGGCCGCCGCTGGGCAAGCGCGGCCTGATCGCCGGCATGTCGATGACGGAGAAGCAGGGCGGCTCGGACGTCCGGGCCAACACCACCACGGCCGTCCCGGCGGGCGACGGCACGTACGTGATCACCGGGCACAAGTGGTTCACCTCGGCGCCGATGAGCGACGTCTTCCTGGTGCTCGCCCAGGCCGAGCAGGGCCTGACCTGCTTCCTCATGCCGCGCGTCCTGCCCGACGGCTCCCGCAACGCGATGCGCCTCCAGCGGCTGAAGGACAAGCTCGGCAACCGCTCCAACGCCTCCGCCGAGATCGAGTACGAGCGGGCCGTCGCCTGGCCGGTCGGCGAGCCGGGGCGCGGGGTGCGCACGATCGTCGAGATGGTCAACATGACGCGGCTCGACTGCGTCCTCGGCTCGGCCGCCGGCATGCGCGCCGGGCTGCGGCAGGCCCTGCACCACACCACGTACCGCCGCGCCTTCGGCGCCGAGCTGGTCGACCAGCCGCTGATGCGCAACGTCCTGGCGGACCTCGCCGTCGAGTCGGAGGCCGCCACGGTGCTGGCGATGCGCCTCGCGGCGGCGCTGGACCGGTCGGAGGCCGGGGACGCGCGGGAGCGCGCCCTGCGGCGGCTCGCGCTGGCGGCCGGCAAGTACTGGGTGTGCAAGCGCGGCAGCGCGCACGCGGCCGAGGCGCTGGAGTGCCTGGGCGGCAACGGCTACGTCGAGGAGTCGGGCATGCCCCGCCTCTACCGCGAGGCGCCGCTCCTCTCCGTCTGGGAGGGTTCCGGCAACGTCGCCGCCCTGGACGTCCTCCGCGCGCTCACCCGCGAACCCCAGGCGCTGGAGGCGTACTTCGCCGAGGTCGGCGCCGCCGCCGGCGCGGATCCCCGCCTCGACGCCGCCGTCGCCCGCCTGCGCGCCCTCCTCACCACCCTGGACGACCCGCACCGCGCCCAGCTCGCCGCCCGCCGCCTCGCCGAGCAGCTCACCCTCGTCCTCCAGGGCAGCCTGCTCGTCCGCTACTCCGTCCCCGCCGTGGCCGACGCCTTCTGCGCCTCCCGGCTGGACGGCGACTGGGGCGGCGCCTTCGGCACCCTTCCGGCGGGGGCGGATCTGGGGGCGGTGCTGGATCGGGTGGTGGCGAAGGACGCGGGGTAGACCCGGGGCCGTGGCGCGCCTCAGGAGGGGCGCGCGGCCTCCCAGGCCGCCTCGATCATCCGGAAGGTCTCGTCCACCGCGGCCTCCGGCTCGGCAGCCTCGCGGGCCAGTGAGAAGGCGTCGATCACGAACCGCGCGACCACCCGGCAGGCCGTCTCGGTCCGCCGCGAGCCGGGGTCGGCGGCGATCGCCTTCCCCAGCGACTCCGCGTGCCGCAGCCGCATCGACTCCCCGTACTCCCGCAGCGCGGGCGTCGCGTCGATCATGCGCCAGACCGGGGCGGCCTCTTCGCTCGTGCAATGCCGCACCAGGGCGTGGATCTCGCGGCGCAGCGCGAGGAGGAGCGGTTCGTCCGGCGCCCGGTCGGCGACCGCGCGCGTGAGGCGCTGCTCGAAGTCCGCGTCGCGCTCGAAGACCAGGGCCTCTTTGGCGGCGAAGTGGGAGAAGAGGGTGGTGACGGCGACGTCGGCCTCGGCGGCCACGTCGCGGATGCCCACCGCGTCGTACCCGCGGTCGAGGAAGAGCCGCAGGGCGGTGACGGCGATCTTCTGGCGGGTCGCGGCCTTCTTGCGCTCGCGGCGCCCGGGTGGCACGGTCACGCGCTGACGCTATCAAAGAGCGTGTCGCAACCGTTCCGGGAAGCCAACCGTTAGCGTTCCCCTTCGTCCGCCGGACGGTGTAGGCCCCCCGAACACCCCCGCCACCCCCTCGAACACCCTCATCC
>NZ_JAIQLH010000088.1 GCF_020037025.1 Streptomyces huiliensis
GAACACCCCCGCCACCCCCTCGAACACCCTCATCCCATCGGAGGAAACCACCCCGCAACCCGGCTGAACGGGTGACGGACGCCGCAGTATCTCCGTGGCGCGCGCGCTCGCGCCGCGTGGGCGAACCGGAGGATGTCGTGGACGAGTGGGTGGTACTGGTCCTCGCGATGATCGCGGTGATCGCGGTCGTCGTGTCCGTGATCCTGCTGCGCGGGCGGCGGGTGGGGGCGGACGAGGATCCCTCCGAGACGCCCGACGTCATCGAGTACATGACGATGATGATCGGCGTGGTCTACGCCATCGTCCTCGGGCTGGCCATCGCCGGCGTGTGGGAGGCCAGGAACTCCGCGCAGGGGACCGTGCAGGCCGAGGCGCAGGCGCTGCACGAGGTGTACGAGCGGGTGCAGGCGTTCGCGCCGAAGACCCGGGACCAGGTACGGGCGGACGTCGACGCCTACGTGCGGCACGTGGTCCGCGTGGAGTGGCCGGGCATGCTGGAGGACGGGCAGCTGACCGACAAGGGGACGGAGCTGCTGGGCAGGGTACGGGCGGACGTCACCGCCTACGAGCCGCGGGACGACCGGGAGAGCCAGTCGTACCAGCCGCTGCTGGACCAGGTCGGGGCGGCCGACGCGGCGCGGAACGCCCGGTCGCTGAGCGCCGGGGACACCATGCCCGGAGTGGTGTGGTTCGGTCTGATCGGCGGGGCGCTGGTGGCGGTGGGGCTGATCTACACCCTGCAGATCCGGCGGTCGCCGCGGGAGTTGCTCCTCGCCGGGCTCTACAGCGCGCTGATCGCGTTCCTGCTCTTCCTGATCTGGGACTTCAACTCGCCCTACGGGCACGACGTGGCCGACGCCACCGACGCGTTCACCGATCTGTTCACCGTCTGAGCCTTCCCGGCCCCTCCCGCGAGCCGCTCGGTTCCGGCCAGTCCGCGCCGGGGTCCGCCCGGCGCCCCGCGCCCCGGCCCGCGCCCGCCCCCCCGGCCGCCGTCCCCGAGGACGCC